>JAHDWH010000389.1 GCA_023384455.1 Caldilineaceae bacterium
ATCTGCGAAAATCTGCGCAATCTGCGTTCTGATTTTCATTGATTATGGGTGTGTTTCCTCGTGTACAACTGATGTGAAAATAGAACACGGATTGACACGGCGCTGTCCTGAGCCTGTCGAAGGGATTCAATCTGCGAAAATCTGCGTCATCTGCGCAATGGTCGATTCCCGGAATCTGTTGCCCCCATTTCTGGGATATCCGGCTACCAGCAGACTCGACAACCGGCAGCGGAACGACTACAATAGGACTGACCTGTTCAGCCACCCCAGCCTAGCCCTCCCCATTCCAGGGAGGGAACTGGATCGACTCCTCCCCCACAGTGGGGGAGGTTGGGTGGGGGTGAGCAGTTACAATAGGACTGGCCAATCCGTCCACTGGGTGTATAGTCGAACAGCGAGGCCGAAACCAGTGCTTGGGCAACCTGTAGTTAACCCGGCAATTCCCAATAACCGAACCGCTCCCATCCGCTCTTTGCAGATTGGGGTTTGGGCTGCCCTTTTCATTTGGATCATCAGCGCAGCCATCTTTCCCCCTGCGCTTGCCGGGGACCCGGGCACAGAGAATCCCGTCCCCTGCCGACCAGATCTCTCCAGCCCTACAGGTCTGCCCGACAGCCCGACCGCCTCACCTTTTACCGATCCGTGTATTTCCCCCAATCCCCAATCCCCAATCCCCAATCCCCGCATCTTGCGCATCCCTTTTGCCGATGACGCTGCCCTGGGCCCCCTGACCGGCAATCTGGACATCTGGGAAGTTGACCGCAAAAGAGGGGAAGTGGTGGCGCTCGTCTACCCATCCCAGGAGCGCTGGCTGCAACTTTTCGGCTATACCTGGGCCATAGACGAAGCAATGACCGCGGCCCTGGCCCAACCAGTGGTCAACAGCGCGGCACAAACCAGCGGTATTCCCTACTTCACCTGCTACCGCACAGTGACAGAAACCTACGGCGACCTGGCCGACCTGGCCGCAAACCGTCCTGAAATTGTCCAGTGGGTTGACATCGGAGACAGCTACGACAAAATGACCGAGGGCGGGCCACCCGGCCAGGATATGCGCGCGCTGGTGCTGACCAACCGGGCATCCACCGCCGCGGAAAAGGGCAAACTGGTGGTGATGGCCGCACTCCACGCCCGGGAATACGCCACCGCCGAGCTCGCTACCCGCTTTGCCGGGAAGCTGACCGCTGGCTATGGCGTAGACCCGGACATCACCTGGCTGTTGGACTACAACGAAATCCACATCATCCCCCAAGCCAACCCGGATGGCCGGGGCTGGGCGGAGCAGGGCTACTCCTGGCGCAAGAATACGGACCGGCCCGCCACCTGCGCCTCTGGCCCCAACAACGCCCCCTATTCCTACGGCGTAGACCTCAACCGCAACAGCACCTTTCTCTGGAACACCTGCGGCAATGGGGGATGCTCCTCCGGCGACCCGTGCAGCGTCGTCTACCGGGGAGCTTCTGCCGGGTCCGAGCCAGAGGTGCAGGCCATCGAAGCCTATCTGCGGAGCGTCTTTACGGACCAGCGCGGGCCGGACAAAAACGACGCCGCGCCCCCCACCACAAACGGCGTCTTTATCTCCCTGCACTCCTACGGCAATCTGGTCATTTACTCCTGGGACCACACGGGCAGCGACGCGCCCAATATGCAGCAACTGCGCCGTTTGGGCCGCAAGATGGGCTATTTCAACCGCTATTCTGTCTGCAATACTTCCAACTGCCTATACGCGGTGGACGGCAGCACCACAGACTTTGCCTATGGCGAGTTTGGGGTTGCCACCTATACCTTCGAGATGGGAAGCACTTTTTTCCAAAGCTGCTCTTCCTTTGAAAGCTCGATTGTCCAACAGAATCTGGACGCGCTGCTCTACGCCGCTAAGGCAGCCCGCCGCCCCTATCAGGTGGCTGCCGGGCCAGATACAACGGCCCTGGCCCTCTCGCCCCCGCAAATAGCCATAGGCGAGCCGCTCACCGTGACCGCCACTCTCAACGATACCCGTTACTATTCCAATGGCTATGGGGTGGAGCCTTCCCAGGCCATCACAGCCGCCCGCTACTCCCTGGACCGACCCTCCTGGGAAAATGCCCCTACCCAGCCGATCTCGGCCACCGACGGCCTGTTCGACACCCCCAGCGAAGCCATTCAATCCGTGCTGGACACAAGCGGCTGGTGTCCGGGTCGGCACTCGATTTTTGTAGAGGGTCAGGATGCAGCGGGCAATTGGGGGGTGCCATCTGCTGCTTTTGTGACGGTTTCCGGGCAGACGGGTCTGGACCTGGACTTGCAGCAGACCCCCCCTTCCGCGGATGTGATCTCCGGCGAGACGATTACCCATACCCTGACGCTCACCAATACGGGCAGCCAGCTTGCCTGTTTTGCCCTCTCTGTCTACTCTACCACCTGGCCGGCGTTTGTCTCCAACCAGGAGATACCCCTGCGGGTCGGCACTGCCCTCAGCCTTCCCGTCACCGCCAGTGTGCCCCTGACGGCCAGCGTCGGCATGACAAATGTGACAGTTGTCGAAGTGCGGTCACTGGAGACAGGCGAGATACTCACCGCCACTTTGCAGGCTGTCGTTACCCGTGAGCCAACCAGCGAACCCGGCGGAACGAACCCACAGCCCCTCTTTTTGCCCTGGGTGCATAATGACTGAAATGATGACTGAGCACACACGCGACGAAAGCCAACAGATACAGCCTCCGATCCGCCGGGTGGTGGTAGCCCTGGACGCCTCCCCGTGCAGCCGGGCTGTCCTGCGCAGTGCCGCACGCATTGCTGCTGGGTTGAACATCCAGTTGGAGGGTCTCTTTGTGGAGGATGTCCGCCTGCTCGATCTGGCCGAATTGCCCATCGCCGCGGAAGTGCGTACACCGGGCGGCGTGCGGCCATTCAACCGCTCCCTGGCCGAGCGGGAGCTGGGACTGGTGGCCCAGACTGTGGAGAAGTGGGCAGGGCAGATTGCCCGTTCTTATAAAGCGGAGTGGCATTTTCAGGTGGTGCGGGGGGATGTGGCCCAGTCTGTGATGGAAGCGGCAGGCCCAGGCGCGCTGCTCAGCCTGGGGCGTTTTGGCAACCCCATCTACACCCGGTCACGCGGGATGGGTTCTGTGGCCCGCCGGGTGCTGGGAGAACACCAGAAACCGCTGCTCCTGCTCCACCGGGAGATTCGGCCCGGCCAGCCCATCCTGCTGATAACCAGCGGGGCTGTCGAGGAACTGCCGCTGGTGGCAATGGCTGTGCGCCTGTCCCAGGTTTACACCAGCCCGCTGATAGTGTTGACCGAGAACCCGGCTGCCGAAGCCTTCCTCGCCGCAGCGCTGGCGGACCAGCCGCAGACCGTCTCCTTTCACCGGCTGGAAAGCGGCAACCTCGCCGTTCAGATTTTTGCGCACAGCCGGGGGCGGGGGGGAATCGTTCTCAGCCACCGGCGGGACGCAGAGCTAGCCGAGTCGGAGTGCGCCTTACTGCTTTTATGAAGGAAAAATAGACCTCTACTGTACCTGTTGAGCCACCCCACCCTACCCCTCTTTCAAGGGTAGGTTTTTCTAAGCTCATTG
>JAHDWH010000053.1 GCA_023384455.1 Caldilineaceae bacterium
ACTGGATCGACTCCTCCCCCAAAGTGGGGGAGGTTGGGAGGGGGTGAGCAGTTACTGCGCGCTACAGGCGTCACATTTCAGCCCGCAGTTTGGCGTTGCCATGCGCTTATCAAAGGGGAATCAGCAGATCGCAACAGGTACTCCCCGCCAGTCCGGGACCGGCAGGCGAGTCACGGGTACACCTAACGCATTGCGGTCTGCTGGGCGCAGATTGTCTACCATTTAGACCGGACGTCTGGCCCCGGCCACTTTTGTCCGCACCCGATAGAGGGATGTCTGTGCGGTGATGTAAAGGCTCTGGCGGTCATCGTCACCCCAGGCACAGTTGGCCGGGCGTTCGGGTGTTACCACTACGCCGAGCAATTCCCCGTCCGGCTCAAAGACCCAGACACCCGTCGCTCCGGTGACGTAGAGATGACCTTCCTCGTCGATCTTCATCCCGTCGGGCGAGCCGGGCTGGGGGTGATCCATATCGGCGATGATGCGGCTGTTGGCAAGGCTGCCGTCGGGCTGCACATCGAAGGCGCGCACGTGGCGGCGGGGGGAATCGTCGATATACAGCACCGACTCGTCGGGCGAGAAGGCCAGACCGTTGGGCCGGTCGAAGTCGTCTACCAGCAGTTCCAGGGCGCCATCGGCCAAAATGCGATAGACGCCGTTGACCGGCTGTTCCCGCTCTGCCGGTTGGATGCCGTAGGGCGGGTCGGTGAAGTAGACGACCCCATCGGATTTGACCACCACATCGTTGGGGCTGTTCAGTTTGCCGCCGTTAAAATGGGCGGCGATGGCGGCCACGCTTCCATCCGCTTCCGTGCGGGAGACCCGCCGCCCGCTGTGTTCGCAGGCGATCAGCCGCCCCTCCCGGTCCAGGGTCAGCCCATTCGAGTTGCCCGTCGGCTCCCGCCAGACCTGTGCGCCGGTCTCCGGCGTCCAGCGATAGATGCGGTTGGCCGGGATGTCGGAAAAGAGCAGGGAGCCATCCGCCTGCCAGATAGGGCCTTCGGTGAATTGAAAACCGCCCGCCAACTTTTCCGGGTTGCCCGCTTCGATCAGATTGTTGAGTTTCATCTCTGTTCTCCATTTTCGTCTGTCGTTTTGTGCCATTCTAAGAAGAAGGACACGGATTGATACGGATACTCACGGATTCACACGGATTCACACGGATAAAATCTGCAAAAATCTGTGGTTTCTGCACAATCTGCGTCCCCGTCGGTTCACTGCTTCATTCTACCCCAAACCGAAAAACCGTCGTCTGGTGATACCGCTCGCCGGGGCGCAGGACGGGGGACGGGAATTGGGGTTTGTTGGGCGAATCCGGGTAGTGCTGGGTTTCCAGACAGAAGCCCGTGCGTTTGGTGTAGACCTGGCCGGCTTTGCCGGGCAGTGCGTCGGGGAGCATATTGCCGCTGTAGAACTGGACGCCGGGCTGGGTGGTCTCCACTTCCAACACCCGGCCTGTCGTCGGCTCCGTGACCCGAGCCGCGGGGCGCAACGCGCCCGGCGTGCCCCGCACCACAAAGTTGTGGTCATAGCCGCCGCCGAAGCCGATCTGGGCGTCGTCGGCGTCGATGGCCGCGCCGATGGCGGTGGGCTGGCGCAGGTCCAGGGGCGAACCGTCCACCGGTCGGATTTCGCCGGTGGTGATGAGGGTGCTGTCGATGGGGGTGAAGAAGTCGGCGTGCAATTGCATCTGGTGGCCCAGAATATCGCCGCCCCCGGCCAGATTGAAGTAGGCGTGGTTGGTCAGGTTGAGAATCGTCGCTTTGTCGGTGGTGGCGGTGTAGTCGATGGCGAGGGCATTGCCGGTGAGGGTGTAGACGACCTGTGCGTTGAGCGTACCGGGGTAGTTCTCCTCCCCGTCCCAACTGGTGTAGGCCAGCCGCAGGCCGCAGCTATCGCTGGTCTCAAACGCTTCCGATTGCCAGACTTTGCGGTCAAAGCCGTGGCCGCCGCCGTGCAGGTGGTTGACGCCGTTGTTCCGGGCCAACTGAATCTCCGCCCCATCCAAAGAAAAGCGCGCCTGTCCGATGCGGTTGGCAAAGCGGCCCACCAGCGCGCCGAAAAAGGGGTGGCGGCTCAGATAGGGTTCCAGGCTGTCGAAGCCCAGACAGATGTCAGCCACCTGCCCTGCCCGATCCGGTGTGTAGATGGCCCGGATGATGCCGCCGTAGTTCATAATCTCGACGGATACGCCGCTGTCGTTGGCAAGGGTATAGAGGGTCACGGCCTGCCCGCTGCCGGTGACGCCGAAGGGTTGTTGGGAAAGGGGCATTTGTGGGAGTTCCTTACTCAAGTGGAGTGTTGCTGAAACGTTAGTTTCCGTTATCGATTTCCGCTGCACGCCGCAGGGTTAGCAAGAGTTCTTTCAGTGGCTGATTCACAGCGCTGTCGCTGAATAGCGTCTTCGAGAATTTCTGCTGGACTTGCCATGTGGGATGTGTACTCAATTCTTGTTGGCGTTCCAAGTCGTAATTAACCCAAAGCATCTCCGTGCGGCTCTGCTTTTTGTTGTCAGCCCCCGTATTGGTGGAATGGGCCGCACGGCTGGGGGCTACAATCACAGTCCAATCCCCGTACAATTCATCCATCAATTCACACGCATAGCCGGAAAGAGCGACTTTGCCCTGCGCATTGCGAAGAACCTGTGCCAGCGCCCGGTGTTCGTCATTGGTCATCTCATAGGCATAGGCGTTCGTGTCCGAGCGGGAGGCGTGGACGTAGGGTGGATCGCAGTAAAAGAGCGTTTCCGGGCTGTCATAGCGCGCGATGACTTCGAGGGCTGGGGCATTTTCGATCTGCACCCGCAACAACCGCTGGGCGATCTCGGCCAGCCCTTCCACACTCCCCAGCCAGCGGGAGACAGCCCCGGCCATACCCGCCCGTGAAGTCAATTTACAGTGGGCCCAGCGTCCCTCGCTGGCCGTCTGGGCCAGCCCCGTCCGCACTTGCCGCGCCCGCACAAAGAAACAACGGGCCCGCTCCAAATCACTGATAGTCGCAGAAGGCTCAGAGACGGCAATGCGTAGTTCTTCGCGGGAGAAAGGGGTCAAGCCAATCGCTTCCAACAGCCCTTCTTTGTCGTCGCGCAGAACCCGGAAAAAATTGACCACTTCACCGTCGATGTCGTTGAGCGTCTCCACCGGCGAAGGTGCGCGGTTGATCAGCACCGCGCCGGAACCGCTGAAAGGTTCGCAGTAATGGGTTGTGGTGGGGAGCAGCGGCAACAGCCAATCCAAATGGCTATACTTGCCTCCATACCAACCAAAAGCAATCATCTTTCTATTCACAACGTTTTGTCCTGGAACAGCCAATGGCAGAAGTGCTACGGCAGCGTTTTGGTAACTTCCGCCAGAGACTTACGGGCTTTGGCCGCGGGCACAGCCGCGGGATAGCCAAAGTAGAGCAGCCCGGCGATCATCTCCTGGGCCGGGTCTACGCCGAGAAGTGCATAGGTTGCGGGCCGGGTGGTGAAGCCGCTGGTGCTCCACTGCATCCCCAGCCCCAGCCCCCAGGCCGCCAGTTGGATGTTCTGGATAGCGCAGGAGACAGCAGCGTAATCCTCCTGCTCCACTTCTTTGTTCCCACACAGAGAGCAGGTGACAGCCACAATCCGGGGCTTGGAGAGGATTTTGGTTTCGGCTTCGGCGCGCATCTTTGCCAAAGTTTCGGCGTCGGCCCGTGCCTTCTCCAGAAGCGCATCCCCATTGATAGCGGCGACGGCCTGCTGGCTCTGCGGCCCCAGAATAAAGAAGCGCCAGGGTTCGGTCATCCGGTGGTTCTGCGCCCAGCGGCCCGCGTCCAACGCCTGGTGGAGCAGGTCGTCAGGGACGGGCTGGGCGGTAAATTCTTTGATGGTACGGCGGGTGGTGATGGCGTCAAAAAGATTCACGTATCTCCCTTTCGTGCAGTGATTGTGTCAATTGAAGTCGCTGGCGAGGAAGTAGCGAACGTAACTTCAGCGTCTCGTTGCTGATGGTTTCGGCTGCATTGAGGAATAACCGTCACTCTTATTGCTCAAATTTTGCTGAATTGTGAGTAATAATAATGGGATCCCTCTGTTTGCACAATTCTTCAGTGTTCAATGGATGAGCGTTCTATACCCGACACGGGCATAAACAGACATTCTGTCCTTGACAAATTCCTCTATCAGCGCGACAATATAAACGAACGTTCATTTATATCATCCATCCACCCACCTAATCCCAATGCCCCAACCACCTGACGACCCCACCACCAAAGGCGAGCGCACCCGTCAGGCTCTGCTGGAAGCCGCCTACCAGCAGTTCGTCCAGCGGGGATTCCACGCGGCGTCTATGCGCGCCATTGCCGAGGGCGCGGGCATCACCCCCGGCGGCATCTACAACCACTTTGCGGGCAAGGACGAACTCTTTGCCGCGGTGGTGGTGGCCTATCACCCGTTGACCCGCATCTTTCCCCAACTGATCGGCGCGCAGGGCAACAGCCCGGAAGAACGGCTGCGCAACGCTGCCCAGGGCATCGCGGACGAATTGGAAGCCGATGACGGGCTGCTCAATCTCTTTTTTGCCGAGATGATCGAATGCCAGGGCAAGCATCTCGCCACCCTCTCCGCCGCGCTGATGCCCAAAGCGCTGGCCTTTGTGACCGAATTGCACGCCTCCGTCGGGACGTGGCCGGGGATCACCCCCGTTGGCCTGCTGCAAACATTTGTGGGCACAGTGCTGGCGACGGTCTTCACCCGGCGCTTTCTGGCCTCGGCCGGCGCGCCCCTGCCAGCCCTGGCCGGAATTGATGAGTTTATGGACATCTATTTGCACGGCATTTTGCGCGGGGAATAGAACGCGGATGACGCGGAAACAACTGATCTGTGCGGATTGATCCGTGGCAATCCGTCCTGTCCGTGAAAATCCGTGTCCTTTTTTGTGACAAAGGAGCTATCAAATGCAAGCGACAACAACGACGCAAATGAAAAACACCCTCTGCTTGCCTCTGAACGCACCCGGTGCGACGCTGGCGCTTACCGGCGGCAAAGGGCTGAATCTGGCGAAGCTGGCCCAGGCCGGTTTCCCTGTGCCCGGCGGATTTGTTGTGACCACCGCAGGCTACGACGCTTTTGTAGACGGAGCTGGACTGGGGGGCTGGATGGCGCAGGAAGTGGCGACCATCGACGCCGCCAACCCCGACGCCCTGAACGATCTTTCAGCACGCATCCGTGCCCGCTTCCGCCAGAGTCCAATGCCCCCCGCCCTGGCCGAGACGATCCGCGCCGCCTATACCGCTCTGGGCGGGCCAAAGGTGGCTGTGCGCTCCTCCGCCACCGCCGAGGACCTGCCCGACTTCTCCTTTGCCGGACAGCAGGACACTTTTCTGAATGTCCTGGGGAATGACAAACTTCTGGACGCTGTGCGGGAGTGTTGGAGCAGTCTGTGGACGGCGCGAGCCATCGGCTATCGGGCGCGCAACGGCATCGACCAGGCCGCGGTCTCCCTGGCAGTCGTCGTGCAGGCGATGGTGCAGAGCGAGACCTCCGGCGTGCTTTTCAGCGCCAACCCGCTGACGGGACGACGCACAGAAACGGTTATCGACGCCATTTTTGGCCTGGGCGAGGCGCTGGTTTCTGGTCTGGTGGAGCCGGACCACTACGTAATTGAGACGGCCAGCGGGCGCATCCTCGAAAAGCAGTTGGGGGCGAAGGCGACGGTCATCCGGGGGGTGAAGGGGGGCGGGACTCTCACCGCAAGCGCGGAGGCGGCCAGCCAGCAGGCGTTGAGCGACGACGCCATTCGTGAAGTGACTGCCCTGGGCAAGCGGGTGGCCGACTTCTACGGCTCGCCCCAGGACATCGAGTGGGGCTATGCGGAGGGCCAACTCTATCTGCTTCAGTCCAGAGCTATCACCTCCCTTTTCCCTGTGCCAGAAGTACACGCCGATGAGAACTCCGACGAACTGCGGGTCTTCTTCTCCTTCGGTGCGGTGCAGGGAATGCTGGACCCGATGACGCCCTTGGGCCGGGATGTGATCAAAGGCATATTTATCGGCGGCGGCACACTTTTTGGCTTTCAAGGGAATACCCCGGATAACCAAAAGGTGCTATACGAGGCCGGCGGGCGGCTGTGGGGCAATCTGACGCCGGTACTCAACAACGAACGGGGACGCAAGGCCGTTCAGGGCGCCATCGGGGCCGTCGAGCCAGGGGCTGCCACCGCCATCAAACAGTTGGTGGTCGAGCCGGGCCGCCTGCCCGAACCCGGCCCCCTGCGTCCCGAAACCCTGCGCCGCCTGCTCGGTTTTGCCCTGCCCCGGCTGACAATGGCCCTGGGCGCGCTGGCCCGGCCCGACCAGCACCGGGCCAGCGCCCAGCAGGTGATAGCCGCTACCATCGCCCGGATTGCGGCCCAGGGCCAGACCGCCCAGAGTATGGCCCAGCAGGTGCAGTTGTTGGAGGATGTAGCCCACACCGCCTTTACGGTGATGGTTCCCCAACTGCTGCCACGCATCCTGGCCGGGATGGCCGCGCTGCGCGGGCTTACGGTGCTGGCCCAAAAATTGACGGAAATTGACCCCAGCATCACCGGCCAGACCGCGATGGAAGTAACCCGTGGCCTGCCCCACAATGTGACGACGGAGATGGACCTGGCCCTATGGATTGTGGCCCAGGTGGTGCGGGACGATCCGGCTTCTGCGGCCAGCTTTACGAGGCGCGACGCGCCAGCCCTGGCCGCCGACTATCTGGCCGGGAGTCTGCCCTATCCGGCCCAGGCCGCCATTGCCGGTTTTATGGACCGCTACGGGATGCGGGGGCTGGCCGAGATCGACTTTGGCCGTCCCCGCTGGCGGGAGCAGCCAGCCCAGGTGATGCAGATGGTGCAGAATTATCTGCGCATCGACGACCCCTCAATGGCCCCGGACGCGGTCTTTGGCCGGGGGGTGGGCGCGGCGGAAGCCACGGTGGAGCGAATGGTGGCCGCGGCCCGGCGTTCTGGCCCCCTGGGATTTCTCAAGGCCCGGCTGATTCGGGGGATGGCCCATCGGGCCCGGGCTCTGGCGGGTCTGCGCGAAAGCCCCAAATTTATGATTATTCAACTGTTTGGGGTGGCGCGCCCTGCGATTTTGGAGATGGGGGCGAAGCTGGCCGGGGCGGGTGTCCTGGCCCAGGCCGAGGATATTCTCTTTCTGCGGGTGGCCGAGCTGCGGGGTTTGGCGGCCACCGATCTGGCCCGGATGGACAAGACCACCTGGCGAGGGCTGGTTGCCGAGCGCCGTCTGGCCTATGACCGGGAGTTGGGCCGCCGCCAGGTGCCCCGCATCCTCCTCAGCGATGGCACGGCCTATTACGAGGGATTTGAGGATAGCCAGGGGGGAGAGGAGAGCGTAGGGGTGCTGCGGGGCAGTCCCGTCTCGGCTGGGGTGGTGGAGGGGAAGGTCCGGGTGGTCTTTGATCCCTACACGGCCCATCTGCTCCCCGGCGAGATTCTGGTCTGCCCCGGCACAGACCCGGCCTGGACGCCCCTCTTCCTGTCCGCGGGCGGGCTGGTGATGGAGGTGGGGGGTCTGATGACCCACGGCTCGGTGGTGGCACGGGAGTACGGCATCCCCGCGGTGGTGGGGGTGCGGGCAGCCACGGAGCGCTTGCAGACGGGCCAGCGGGTGCGGGTGGACGGGAGCAGCGGGCGGGTTGAGATTTTGAATTAGGGATTTCGTGGTGCATAGTGCATTGGAAGAAACGGCGTTGTGTATTGGTTACGGTCCACTATCATTCCCATTGGGAGGGTCTTATGCTTCTCATCGATGCCCATCTCGATCTTTCTATGAACGCCCTGCAAGGCAACCGGGATTTGCTCGCCTCTGCCTACACCATCCGCAGCCGGGAACAGAAGGTAGCCGGGCCGGGGCGGGGGCAGGGGACTGTCGCCTTCCCGGAGATGCGCCGGGGACGGATTGCGGTCTCTTTTGCCACGCTCATCGCCCGCTCCACGGGCCGACCCGCACCCCACATTGACTACGACTCCCCAGCCCAGGCGTATGGGATGGCCCAGGGGCAGTTGGCCTATTACCGGGCGCTGGAGGAGATGGATGTGATCCGGGTGCTGACGAATGTGGATCAGCTGGACAGCCACTGGAGCGACTGGATCGAATGGGAAGCCGAGGGCGCGGGGGAGGGCACGGAGCCACCCCTGGGCTTTGTGATCTCTATGGAGGGGGCAGACCCCATCCTCTACCCGGAACAGGTGGAGGCCTGGTATGCGGCAGGGCTGCGGGCTATCGGCCCGGCCCACTACGGCCCCTGCCGCTATGCCGGCGGCACAGGCACAGAGATCGGTCTGACCGATTTGGGCCGCCCACTTTTGGAAGAAATGGATCGTTTGGGGATGCTGCTGGACCTGACTCATCTTTCGGATCAGGCTTTTTGGGAGGCGCTGGAGATTTTTGATGGCACGGTTTTGGCCAGCCACAACAATTGCCGGGCGCTCGTTCCCCATCAGCGCCAGTTCAGCGACCACCAACTGCGGGCTATCTTCGAGCGGGACGGGGTCATCGGGGCCGCCTTCGATATTTGGATGGTGACGCCCAGTTGGCGCTCTGGACAGCAGAACAGCGAAGGTGTCTACATCGGGGATGTGGTCAATCATATCGATCACATCTGCCAGTTGGCGGGCAATGCCCGTCATGTGGCATTGGGCACAGACCTGGACGGTGGCTTTGGCCGGGAGCAATCCCCCTGCGATCTGGACACTATCGCGGACTTGCAGCAGATTCCAGAAATTCTGGCGGAACGGGGTTATCGGGAGAACGATATTCGGGCCATCTGTTCGGGGAATTGGCTGCGCCTTCTACACAATGTGCTGTAAAGGTTGGGATCGATTGGCCTAGCCCGGAAAGGGAAGATGTGAAACGTGAGAGCAGATGACAAAATCTCGTACCTGCTCACCCCCACCCAACCTCCCCCACTGTGGGGGAGGAGTCGTTCCGGTTCCCTCCCTAGAATGGGGAGGGGTAGGGCGGGGTGATTGAACAGGTACAAAATCTCACGTTTCACGCCTTCCCTTTTACGTTTCAAACCGCCATTGGAATAATAACCTGCCCATCCGTCTACAACACCCCTTCCCGGCGCAAGGCCGCGGACAGCCGGGCCATCCCCTCGCCGATCTCACCGGCTGTGTTGTAGCCAAAGCAGAGGCGCAGACAGTTTTTGCCCGAGATCCCGTCCGCAGCAAAGTTATTGCCGGACAGATAGCCCACATCGTCGGTCGCCAGGATTTTGTCCCGGATGGCCGCGGCGTCGGCCCCTTCCCGCAGCTTTAGCCAGATGAAAATACCGCCCTGGGGACGGCTCCAACTCACCCCTTCTGCGCTGAAATGCTCGTCCAGCGCGGCCAGCATTGCGTCCCGCTTCTCCAACTGCACGTCGTTGATCGTCTCGATGTGGGACATCAGATTGTCTTGGGAGAAACGATGCACAGCGAAAGAGGCGAAGGTATTGACAGACCCACCGCTTTTGGCTCCCATCGCCCGCTGCAAAATCTCCTTCGGCGCAGTCAGATAGCCCAGCCGCATCCCCGGCCCGATGATTTTGGAGAAGGAGGCCACGTACATCACCAGACCCGTGTCGTCCAGGGCGTGGAGCGAAGTCACATCCTGCCCCTCGAAGCGCAGGTCTACGTAGCAATCATCTTCCAGAATGGGCACCCCATATTTCTGGCAGAGAGCAACCATTGCCTTGCGCCGTTCCAGGCTCATCGTCCAGCCCTGGGGATTCTGGAAAGTGGGCACAGTGTAGATGAATTTGGCCGGCCTGCCGTCGGCAATCGCCCCCCGGATGACCGCTTCCAGCGAGTCCATCTGCATCCCCTCCTCGTCGGTGACAACACCCCGCAGCTCCGCGCCAAAGCGGCGCAGGGTGTTCAGCGTGCCGGCATAGACAAAATCCTCCACAATCACCACATCGCCCGGATCGATGAGCGTCTCGGCAATTATATGGATGGGCTGACCGGAGCCGTCGGCCAGAATAATGTCGTCGGCGGTGACCTGAATGTTGCGGTCCCGCTGCAATTTGGCCGCCACAAATTCCCGCAAAGGGGTATAGCCCTGGGGGTGGGCGTAGAGGGCCAGGTCCCGGCCATCCTCGGCCAGGGCCTGTTTTAACCCCTCCACCAGACCATCCAGGGGCAGGCTCTGCGGGTCGGGGTAGGCAACTGCGAAGTCGTATTTGCCCCGTTTTGCCATGCCCAGGGCTTTGGCATCCGCGGCGCGGCTGGAGAGAAGGGAAGTGAAGCTGAACGCTGTCATAGGGGAAGGCTCCTGAAGGGTGGTGAGATGATGGGGGATATGTATTGCGTGTTGCGTTGCTATTCCGGGCAGAGCGTGAAACGCGAGACGTTCCGTTCTTTCTCACGTTTCGCGATTCACGCCCTTAAAGTCACAATTGCTGATTTTAGCTCACGACTATCTTAGCGTGCCCGGCCAGAAAATCGTCGTTGAGTTCCACGCCCAGGCCGGGCTTATCGGGGATAGCCAGATAGCCGTCCACCACCTGGCGCTCCAGGGGTTCGGTGACAACTTCGTAATGGGCTGCCGGGCGGTAGGGGAAAAGCTCCTGGATGATAAAGTTGGGGATGCAGGCGTCCAGCTGAACGGAAACGGCAGTGAGAAGCGGTGTGGCGCAGTTGTGAGGCTGGACGTGAATGCCGTAGGTTTCGGCGTAGGTGGCGATCTTCTTGACTTCGCTGATGCCGCCAGCCAGCCCCAAATCCGGCTGGATGATGTCGAGGATCTGCTGTTCGATGTAGGGGCGGAAGCCGTAGCGGGTGTAGAGCCGTTCGCCCGCGGCGATGGGAATCGCCACATTGGCCGCCACTTTTGCCATCATCTCCACATTGTTGGCGTCTACCGCTTCTTCGTAGAAAAAAGGCTTGAATTCCTCCAGCCGTCTCCCGGCAGATATAGCAGAGGCGGGGCCGAGATTGCCGTGAACCTCCACGCAGATTTTGAAGTCGGGTCCCAGAGTCTCGCGCACAGCCTGCACCCGACCCACGGCCAGGTCCTCCCGGTCTTTATCCAGCGCCCGCTTGGAATAGTCATTTACCCCGTCGGGCCGTTTGCGGAAAGGGTCGAATTTGAGCGCTGTATAGCCGTCCGCGGCCAACCGTTGCACCGGCTCCACAAACTCAGCCGGCGCGTTGTAGTCGTGATACCAGCCGTTGGCATAGACCAGCAGTTTGTCGTGACACTTGCCGCCCAGCAGTTCATAAACCGGTACACCCAACGCTCTGCCTTTGATGTCCCAGAGCGCGTGGTCAATAGCACTCATCCCGCCAAAGATCACCGGCCCGCCCCCCTGGCCCCAAAAGGTTTTGCGGTACATTGTGTCCCACAGTTCTTCAATGCGAGAGGGGTCTGCACCGATCAGAAAGCGCTCGGCCAGATTTTTCACCATTCCTGCGCCGGCAGAGCCGCCCACGCCATAAGCCAGCCCCACTTCGCCCACACCGCTGATGCCCTCATCTGTGCGGATACGGATGAGAACCGGATGCCAGTTGGGTGTGTTGGGATAGGTGACTTCAAAGATTTCGACTTGGGTGATCTTCACGGGGGGTCTCCTGACAGCGTGTACCTGCGGTGGAAAAAGATGATGGATGGTCTGTATTCAGTACCGGCCAGACCGGTGAAACGTGAAACGTGAGGTGCCGTCACCCGATCTCACGTTTCACGTCTTCCCGTTTCCGCACACAAATCACGGTTGCGCCACCTTATGCCGTACCTCAACAGCTCTATCCTACCCATTTCTGCCCATCGGTCAAACGCGGAAAATCCTGAATTCGAGGGGACTTCGCCAGCGTAACTGCTCACCCCCTCCCAGCCTCCCCCACTGTGGGGGAGGAGTCGATCCAGTTCCCCGCCAGCGAAATCACTTGACACCAACCGGCACAGTGGATATACTCGAATTATGAAACCGTCTGACGAACCGGTCTCGATTCCCTGGCATCAACTGCTGGGCAAACTGCTGGAATTGACCCTGACACCGGTTGATATTCAGGTGGAGACCGAAGTTCAGATTACATCAGAGCCGCCAAAATTCGATATTTTGCTGTTGCGACGCAAGACGGCCCGCTGGACCGACCAACAACGGGCACTGCTGCCCGACGGGATTCGGGAGAGCAACGCCGCACACCACTTACTGGAGTTCAAGTACAGCGAGTCGGTGGGTGAAGATTCCCTGGCTTAGGCGGTGGCTTATGAGTATTTCTACCGCACAGCCCGGCGATTGAAAGCCAGGGATATAAAAATCTGGCTGATCAGCAGCAAGACACCCCGGCGCGATCGTCTGGATGCGTGGGGGTATGTCGAAACTGAATGGCCTGGGGTCTATCAAAGTCGTTTTGTTCTGGTTAACCGGGTCGGGCTTCTGGTACTGAATCAGTTATCGGCAGAGAGTCACAACGCTTTTGTGAAGGTCTTTGCCAGCAGGCAGGTTGAAAAAGAGAGTGCATTTCGCCAGACAGGTCACATCAATGAATTGGAACCACCAGCCCACTCCTTCTTGCGTGGCCTGCGTGAAATAGCCGAAGTGGAGGAGGATTATCCCATGACACTTGTGATTACACCAGAATTCGTGATGCGGCGCGGCGAGGAGCTTACCCGCGCGCTTTTGGAGATGTTGACTGCGGAAGAACGGGTGGCTGGTCTCAAGCTGGAAGAGCGGGTGGCCGGTCTCAAACCGGAAGAATGGGTGGCCGGTCTCAAACCGGAAGAGCGGGTGGCCGGACTCAAGCCGGAAGAGCGGGTGGCCGGTCTCAAACCGGAAGAGCGTATAACAGGCATCGAAACCGATGAGCTCCTCTCCCTGCTCTCCTTCGCAGAGATTGAAGCCTATCTGGAACGTCATCGCCCGCAACCGGATGAGACAGAATCAACAGGCAATTGACAAAGAGAGGCCCGCTGGCATAACAGAGCGGGCCTCTCTTTGTGTATCCCCTCAGTTACCAGTTCAACAGCCATTGGGCCGCGGTCGTCGCAGCCAGACAGCCCACTGTCCAGGCCGTGACCCGCCCGGCCCGGGGCCAGAAGACGCCCCGATTCACACCGCCGCGCAGATAGGCTTCCAGAGCCAGGGCCAGAATCAGCCAGATCGTGCCGAGCAGAAGGATAGCGTACCGGTCAGCCGCGCTGATCATCCAGTAATTGGCAGAGGTCAATCCACCCAGCGCTGTCAACACCAGACGCATCTGGGCAATCAGAAAAAAGCCCGCGGCGAAGAGCACTGTCCACAGGGCATAGCAGACAGCCCAAAGCCACAAGGGAGCCGATTGGGTATGTTTGGTCATCGATATTCCTGTCTGAGGAAGGCTGACGAACAGAGCGCCGCATGTGAGCCTGGCCTCAGGATAGAGACAGGCACGGGCAGCGCTTGCCCGTGCCTGTGCTGGTTTCCGCTCAAATTGCCCGAATTAAGCAGTAGCTACAATGTCGCCAATGCCGCGCAAGGAGAGTTCTTCGGCAAAGTGGCAGGCCACAATGTGCCCCTGGCCGATGTCGCGCAGGGCAGGCTCCTCTTGGGAACAGCGATCTTTGGCGTACTGACAGCGGGGATGGAAGTAGCAGCCGCTGGGCGGGTTGGATGGGTCTGGCACGTCGCCTTCCAGGATAATGCGCTGGGAGCGCTCCCGAGGATCGGGCCGGGGCACGGCTGTGAGCAGGGCTTCGGTGTAGGGATGCTTGGGATCGTTGTAGAGTTCCTGGGTGCTTGCCAGTTCCACCAGTTTGCCCACATACATCACCGCCACCCGGTCGGCGATGTATTCCACCACCCCCAAATCGTGGGAAATAAAGATATAAGTCAGGTCCATATCCTTCTGCAGGTCTTGCAACAGATTGAGAATCTGGGCCTGCACCGACACATCCAGGGCAGAGACGGCTTCGTCGGCGACGATTAGTTGGGGGTCCAGGGCCAGGGCACGGGCGATGCCGATGCGCTGGCGTTGACCGCCGCTGAAGGCGTGGGGATAGCGGCGCATAAACTCCGGGCGCAGACCGACTTTGAAGAGCAGATCGGCCACCCGATCTTCCAACTCTTTGCCATCGGCAATGTTATGCACCCGCAGGGGGTCGCCCACAATATCCAGAACCGTCATACGCGGGTTCAGGGAAGAATGGGGGTCCTGAAAGATCATCCGCAGCTCCCGGCGATAGGGCTTCAGTTCCCGGTTGCTCAATTCGGTAAGATCGACGGTCTTGCCGGCCCGATTGCGATAGAGAACCTGGCCTGCGGTGGGGCTGTAGGCCCGCACCAGACAGCGCCCAATCGTCGTCTTGCCACAGCCGCTCTCGCCCACCAGGGCCAGGGTTTCGCCGGGCTGCACAGAGAAGCTCACCCCGTCTACAGCCTTGACATAGCCCACAATACGCCGGGCAAAACCCCGGCGGATGGGGAAGTGCATCTTCAGATTGTGTACTGCCAGCAGGGCGCTGCCGGCTCTATTCAGTCTATCGGCCATTTCTACGCCCCTTCGGCATAGAGCAGGCAGCGTACCGCCCGCTCATCGGACAATTGGATCAATTCCGGGTGGATCACATCACAGCGCCCCAGCATCACCGCTTCGCAGCGGGTATGGAAGGGACAGCCTGTGGGCCGGTTGTAGGGGTCTGGCACAGAGCCGGCGATGGGGTTGAGCCGCCCCTCTCTGCTGTGGCCCAGCTTGGGAATAGACTTGAGAAGGGCCTGGGTATAGGGGTGTTGGGGGTCGTGGAAGATGTCGTCCACGTTGGCCCGCTCCACCACTTCGCCCAAATACATAACGACTACCTCATCACAAATCTCCGCCACCACGCCCAAATCGTGGGTGATGATCATCACCGCCATGCCGAACTGTTCTTGCAGTCGGGCGATCAGTTCCAGAATCTGGGCCTGGGTGGTCACATCCAGGGCGGTGGTCGGCTCGTCGGCAATCAACAGAGCAGGATTACACGAGAGGGCCATGGCGATCATCACCCGCTGGCGCATCCCGCCGCTCAACTGAAAGGGATAGTCGTCGAAGCGCTGCTCCGGTTTGGGAATGCCCACCAGACCCAGCATTTCGATAGCCCGCTCTTTGGTGGCTTCGGGCGAGAGATTCATATGCAGGCTGATGGCTTCCACCAACTGAAAACCCACCGTGTGCATCATACTCAGAGAGGTCATCGGCTCCTGAAAGATCATCGCGATATCTTTGCCGCGCACATCCCGCAGCTCTTCGCTGGTAAACTTCAGGGAAGCGATGTCCAGCACTTCGGTCTTGGCGCCGGGTGACCAGGCCGCGCCATCCGTGCGGTGCAGCAGAATCTGCCCATCCACAATACGGCCAGGACGGGTAATCAACTGGAGGATGGAAAAGGCTGTCACGCTTTTGCCGCAGCCGCTCTCGCCCACAATGCCCAGGGTCTTGCCCCGCTGCACGGAAAAGTCCACGCCATCCACGGCTTTCACCACACCTTCCTGCAAGAAGAAGTGGGTTTTCAGGTTTTTTACTTCGAGAAGAATATCGGAATTGTTCATGGAGAGAGAGTTTCTCCCGGAATCGAGTTGGAGATCGTGCCTGGAAAACGTGACCCGTAGAACGTGATTAATGCCACCGATCTGTCCTTTACCGTTTCACGCCTTGTCCGGTCAATTGCAGCTGTCAGATGTGTCGCCACGGGTAAGCGTTTCTTATCGCGAATAGGGGTCCGCGGCGTCGCGCAGACCGTCACCCAAAAAGTTGAGCACCAGCACAGTAATAATCACAGGCAGCGCCGCCAGCAACAGCCAGGGAGCTGTCGCCACGGCGCGCACATTCTGCGCTTCCTTCAGCAAGACGCCCCAGCTAACAACCGGCGGACGCAGGCCCAGACCGAGGAAGCTGAGGGAAGTCTCGGCCAGAATCATCCCCGGAATCGCCAGGGTGATGGAGGCGATGATGTGGCTGAGGAAGGAGGGCAGCATATAGCGCAGAATGATGCTCATTTCGCTGGTGCCGTCCAGCTTGGCGGCCATCACAAAATCTTCCTCCCGCAAGGAGAGAAAGCGCCCGCGCACGACACGGGCCAACCCCGTCCAGCCGAGGATAGAGAGGATGACAGTAATGGCAAAATAGGTGCGGATGGGTGACCAGTCTGGCGGCATGGCCGCGGCCAGCCCCAGCCAGAGAGGAATGCTGGGAATCGAGCGCAGGAATTCGATCACCCGCTGGATGATATTATCGATGGTGCCGCCGTAGTAGCCGGACAGACCGCCGAGCAGAATGCCCAAAACCAGGCTCAGTGTGACACCCAGCAGACCGATGGACATAGAAATTCGTGTGCCGTGGATCAGACGGCTGAAGACATCCCGGCCCAGGCGATCTGCACCCAGCAGGTACATAGGCTGGTCTTTATCCACAGGCCCCACCAGATGGATATCCCAGGGAATCAGACCGATGATTTTGTAGGGTTCGCCGGTGGAAAAGAAGCGGACAGGCACAACTGTTTCCGGGTCTACCACAAAAGTACGGCGCAGGGCCACCGGGTCGATCTCGACCGTATAATCGTTCACATGGGGCTGGAACTTCCTGCCTTCCTCCGTGTCCACAAAGAAGTGAATGCCCTGAGGCGGCGCATAGGTATAGCGCGCCTCGTATTTGTCCACGGGGAAGGGAGCCAGAAACTCGGCGAAAATAGCGACCAGATAGATCGAAATCGTCACAATCGCCGAAAAGAGAGCCACTTTGTGTTTGCGAAAGCGCCACCACATCAACTGCCATTGGGACGCTACAAAGAGCCGGGACTCGTCCGAGAGAACCGGTACAGGGGTGGATGATACGCGTGTCTCTACCGCCATAAATGCCTCGCTATAAGTTCGTTATTCAAAGCGGATGCGGGGATCGAGCCAGGCCAACAGGACATCGGAGATCAGCGTGCCGACGACTGTGAGGGCGCTGACGATGAGGATGAAACTGCCCGCCAGATACATATCCTGCTGCATCAATGCCTGTAAAAGCAGCGGCCCGGTGGTGGGCAAATTCAAGACCACCGACACAATAATGGAGCCGGAGACCAGAGAAGGCAGGGTCCAGCCGATGGTGCTGACGAAGGGGTTGAGCGCCACCCGCACAGGATAACGCCAGATCAGTGTACGTTCGGGCACGCCTTTGGCTCGGGCTGTGGTCACGTAAGGTTTGTGGAGTTCATCCAGCAGATTGGCCCGCATAATGCGGATCAGCCCGGCTGTACCTGATGTGCCCAGAATTACAATAGGAATCCATAGATGGTTGAGGAAATCCCGAATTTTTGCCAGACTCCAGGGGGCGTCTTGATATTCCGGTGAGAAAAGGCCGCCCACACTCTGGCCGAAGACCTTCAGGGCAAAGTACATCAACACCAGCCCCAATAAAAAGTCAGGCGTGGCTAACCCCAAAAAACCAAAAAATGTAGCCAGATAGTCACCTAATGAGTATTGGCGCACAGCAGAATAGACACCGATGGGCAGGGAGACGATCCAAACAAACATCACTGTCAGAAAGGTGATGAGCATTGTAAAGAAGAGGCGATCCCAGATAAGTTCGTTGACCGGACGTCCCCAGGTGAAGGATTGACCGAAGTCACCCCGCAGGAGAATACCACCGATCCATTTCAGATATTGCTGATAGACTGGCAACCCCAGTCCATAGCGCTGTTTCAACTGGTCCAGGGTAGCCTGATTGACGGTTTCACCCTGAGAAACCAGTTCGGCCACATAAGTTGTCAGATAGTCGCCTGGGGGCAATTGGATAATGACAAAAGAGATGATCGAAATCACGATCAACGTGGGAACCATATAAAAGACGCGCCGCAGGATATAGAGCAGCATCGCAGACTCCTTCTGGCGGGAGCAGGCAGCAGGAAGGGGAGACAACACAAACCTCATCATCGCATCATCACGTTAAGAAAAACGATGATGCGATGATGAGGTTAGCTATTGCTCAGAGACTACTCAAAGAACCACTGGAAGGTATCGCTGGGAGCAGGGGTCGGGTATTGCCATTCGGTCGGCATATTGTCCATGATATTGCGCAGGTTCTTGGCCGCAATCCCATAGGGTGCCGGTGGTTTGGAAATACCGATCATATAGAAGTTGTCCGCCGCGATCTGCATGATTTCCCGCATCAGCCGGGTCTGCTCGGCAGGATCCGCAGCTGCATTGACCTGATTGTAGAGGTCAAATTGCTTCAGAACAGAAGCCGGGGGTTCCTGGGCCAGGGGGCCTTCCGGGTTCACCCAATACTGATACCAGGCGTAGGCGTAGCGGCTGTGGCCGTGGACCGGCAGGAAATTGCGGGGATCGAGCAGGGTGCCAAAGCCGATGCCACCGGGGCCGCCCCAGACATTGGCGTCGTGCTCCAACACTTCCAGGCGCTGCTGGCCCAGGGCACGGTCGATGACATTGGGCTTCATTTCGACGCCCACCGCGGCCCAGTACTTCTCGACCAGTTCCAGCATATCGATATGCTCGGTGTTGACTGTGGGCACGTCGATGGTGAAGCTGAAGCGCTTGCCATCCGGGCCAAGACGGAAGCCGTCCGCATCCTTCTCGGTCAGGCCAGCCTTGTCAAGCAGTTCGTTGGCCAGGTCCGTATTGTATTCCAGATACTGGTGGGCCAATTGCTCGTTGTAGTAGGGGGAAGCCTCGAAGGGCGCAGCCTGCCAGGGTTCGCCCTGACCGACATAGACCAGATCGATGATCTCCTGGCGGTTGATGGCGTGAGAGAGACCTGCCCGGAAATCCAGGTTGTTGAAAATCTCGTTCTTCATCGGATCGAGACTGTTCAGGTTGAAGGAAATCTCCATCACATTGTTGTCAGCCGTCTGCTTTTCGATGATGCGGTAGCCACCGGCTTCCTGTCCATCAAAGAAGACTGCTTTGTTGTTGAAGGTGGCAATGTGGCGGTCCTGATAGTCGATCTCGCCGTTCAGCGCCTTCAGCACCAGTGTTTCCACATCGTTGCCCACGTCAAAGGCGATGTAGTCGATGTAGGGGAGCTGGTTGCCCTCGGTGTCCACTTTGAAATAGTAGGGATTGCGCTCGGCGCGCACACTGGTGGTGTTCTCGCCATAGCCCTGGGTAATGCGCCAGGCGTTCATCGTGGGTAGTTCGGGATTGTCGAAATACTCACAGCAGCCACCGCCACCGGTCTTAGAGTTGAAATAGGCCATCCAGTCGGCAAAACCGGCGGATGTCGCTTCTTCTATCACTTTCGGGTTGTAGGTAAGATGGAATTGCTGCATATAGTGCTTGGGATAGCTCACCACGGGCGGGCCATCGGGAGAGGCAAGGCGCAGGAGCAGAACGCCGTTCGGCTGCGCGAAGGTGAACTTGACGGTGAAGTCGTCGATCTTCTCGACTACAGCAGGCTCGTCACCCGAGCGCATCCAGTTGGGAACCGACGGGTTCAGGTCCGTGTTCATCACAATATCCTCATACCAGAAGAGGATATCGTCAGCCGTGAAGGGTGCGCCGTCCGACCACTTCAACCCTTCGCGCAGTTTGAAGGTGTACTCGGTGGCATCGGCGCTGACTTCCCAGGACTCGGCGATGTTCGGTTCTACAGCCGTCCAATCCCGGGTCCAGGTGACCAACTGGTCGTAGCCGATGGTGCGGTACATCCAGGCATTGTCGCTGCCGCCACGCAGACCAGCCCGCCAGGTGCCGCCGTACTTACCGATCATTTCGACCGGCTCGACGACCAGCGGGTTGACCGGCAGACGCTCTTCCAGGGGCGGAAGGCTGCCGGCTTTGACCATTTCCTGCAACATCGGGGCTTCGTGGGCACTGCTCATATCACTCGCAGCCGGGGCGGCGGCTTCTTGTGCGGCCGGGGCCGCGGCCGCCGGGGCCGCCTCCTGGGCAGCGGGTGCTGCGGCCGGCGACTCGGCGGCCGGCGCGCCACAGGCTGCCAGCACGCCCGCTGCCAGCACAGCCAGCAGCAGAACGGCGAACAGTCGCGAAAGGGACATCCGTGAGGTGTGCATAGAGACTCTCCTTGCGTTGTATGGTTGCACGCGAAAATACGGCAGGAATTCTGTCAATTAATGTGGTTTGGCCTTGTCAAACAGATAAAAATCGGGAAAGGCCGCTGGAAAACAGGAATTAGTGATAGTGAACAATCAATCTGATCGGCGGTCATAGGGGGGGAACACCGATCCCTTTGGGGAACTGATTGCAGTATACTGCCAGCCAGAATGAAATGTCAAATCGTCTATTGGTAATTTTTCGCAAATGATGCTAACATTTCTGCAACTTTCGCAATTTTTCAGAAAATCAGACTCCCCCGGATACATTCTCCCACCCTATATGCGGCCATCTACACCACCGGGAGGAACAGCGATGGACACCGAGCAATCCGAAATCAGGCAACAACCCCGCCTTTTCGACATCGCCGCCCACGCCGGCGTCTCATTGGCGACCGTCTCCCGAGTGATAAACAATACCGCCCAGGTCAGCCAACCTACCCGGGAGCGGGTGCTGGCCGCCATCAATACGTTGGGTTACTCGGCGACCCTTTCCCGGGCAAAATCCGCATCCCCTGCTCGCTATCCGGTTGCCCTGCTTATCCCGGATATTCTGAACCCCTATTTTGCCGAGATTGTGCGGGGGGTAGAAGAAGAGAACGAACTGGAAGGACTCTCCCTGCTTCTCTTCCACACAGCAGAAGATTCCGAGCGAGAAGAACGTACCCTGCGTAAATTGGTCAATGCGGATGTGGCCGGTGTCATCGTTTTTGGCTCCCGGCTACCATCGTATGTCTTGACTCAGTTTCAGCAGGAAAGCAAATTACCGCTGGTGGTTATCAATCGTCAAATCGACAATCAGCATATCGCCTGCGTACTCGTTGATTCGGAGCAGGCCACCCGACGTGCTACCCGCTATCTGACCAATCTGGGCCATCGCCGTATCGCCTTTTTGTCTGGCCCTGCTGCGTCCGAATCCTCTCTGACCCGCCGTCGCGGTATAGAGCAGGCCCTGGCCGAGGTGGACACAACACTCCCCCGTCAGTGGATTGTGCCGGGGTATCCCAATATTGAAGGGGGGTTTCAGTCGATGACCACGCTCCTCGGCAGCGGCGATCCTCCCAGTGCGGTGCTGGTCTATAACGATCTGATGGCTCTGGGTGCGCTCCACGCCATCCGTAGCCGGGGACTGGAGGTGCCGCGCCATATTTCAGTTATCGGCTTTGACGATATCACAATGGCTGCCCACGCCAACCCGCCTCTGACAACAATCGTCCAACCCAAAAACAGAATGGGCCGGCTGGCCGTGCAACTGCTGATGCGAATGGGGCAAGACGAGCAGCAGCCGGGCGAGGGATATATGCTCCTGGAAAGTCCGCTGATCATTCGGGAGTCTACGGCGCGACCGCTGGAAAAGTGACGCGACACCCGCCCCGGGAACCTTCTGCCTGGGTTGACGTATTGCTTTGTGGTGGGGTATCTCTACTGGGATAGCCCAAAGTAACTTTTTTATCCAACGCCAACCGGGAGGAGACGATGCGTTATTCTATCTCTGGGGAAATTGCCCAATCGATTCGCCTGGAATTTGAGCCGGGCGAGTTTGCCTGGTGTAGCAAAGGCAGTTTGATGGCCTACACTCCCTCAATTCAGTGGAATCTGCGGGTGCCTGGCGGTCTGGGCGGGGCTGTGCGCCGCTCGCTCTCTGGCGAAGGGATCGCGCTGACCTATTTGCAGACCGATACGCCGGAGCAGCACGCCCTGTTGTCCGCCAACGCGCCCGGCCATCTGGAAGTTTGGGACCTGGAAAGCGACGGCCCGGTGACCACTACCCGGGGCTCCTTTCTCTGCGCCTGGGGGGATGACCTGGACATTACGGTCACCATTGCCCGGCGGGCCGGGGCCGCGCTCTTTGGCGGCGCGGGGCTTTTTCTGCAGACGGTCTCTGGCAAAGGCACAGTTCTTGTCCACGCCAGCGGGGATTTTTCCGAGCATCGACTGGTTGCTGGCGAACAGATGCTGGTCAGCACAGGCAATCTGGCCGCGTTTTCATCGGAAGTGGATTACGATATTCAGGGCGTGGGGGGCTGCCGCAAGATACTTTTCAGCGGCGAAGGACTCTTTATGACCCGTCTCAGCGGGCCAGGCCGGGTGCTGTTGCAGACGCTCAAACGGCAGTTTGGGGCGAACAGTGCCAATGCGGCATAATCTGTAGCCGCCCGTCAAAGCGATATGATGTTACACTCTGTGTAGGACACATTTTTGTTCCGAATCCCCAAAGAGTGTAGCCACTCAACTTTCGATTTCTATGTCTATACCCGACACGGGCATAAACTGACATTTTGTCACCTTATCAAGTATATTACCCCGGACACTTCCAAAGAATCCTTATTGGGAAACAACTCTAATGACCTCGGCCACCCGCTCGATCTGCTGACGGGTTAGAGAGGTGGCCGAGGGCAGATAGAAACCATCCCGGCAGAGAGCCTCGGCCACGGGGAAGCGCTGGCCCTTGAATTGTTGCCAGTAGACGGGCTGGCAGTGCATGGGAATAAAAAAGGTGCGGGTCTCGATGCCCTTCTCGGCCAGGGCCACCCGCAGGCTGTCCCGGTTCATCCCATAGGCGGCTTCGTCCACCAGAATCCCATACATCCAATAGACATTCTTGGCCCAGGGCGCTTCCGGCGGCGTTGTAATGCCGGGAACGTCGGCCAGCAATTCGGAATAGTAGGCCGCATTGGCCCGGCGCATAGCCACAAATTTCTCTAGCTGCTCCACCTGGCCCAGACCGACCGCAGCCTGCAAGTTGGTCATCCGATAGTTGAAGCCCACATATTTGTGCCAGAAGTGGCGTTCGCTGCTAAAGGCGTGATCCCGCAGATTCCAGGCCAAACGGGCGATCTCCTCGTTGTCGGTGGTAACCATCCCCCCTTCACCGGTAGTCAGGATTTTGTTGCCATAGAAGCTGAAGGTGGCCGCATCCCCCAGACCGCCAGTGCGTCGCCCTTTGTATTCGGCCCCGTGGGATTCGGCCGCGTCTTCAATAATCGCAATGCCGTGCTGGCGGCCCAACTCCAGCAGCGGGTCCATATCCACCGGATGGCCGTAGATATGCACGGGGACAATGGCTTTTGTGCGGGGGGTAATCTTTGCTGCCACATCTGCCGGGTCCATCTGCCAGTAGTGGGGTTCGTTGTCCGCCAGCACAGGCGTTGCGCCGCAATAGGTGACCGCGTTGATGGTGGCTATCATTGTAAAGGTGGGGATGATCACCTCGTCGCCCGGTTGCAGCCCCAGGGTTGCCAGGGCCAGATGCAAGGCCACAGTGCCGTTGGCACAGGCGATCCCATAGCGAACGCCGCAGGCCCCGGCAAACTGCTTTTCAAAGTCCCGGATAAAACTGCCCGCGGACGAAATCCAGTTGGTCTCCACGGCCTGCTGGACATATGCCAGTTCGTTGCCGGCAAGCGTGGGTTCGCAGACGGGAATGATCGATTGGCGGGTTTCTTCGCCAAAACGGGGAATGGGCGCGTAGTGGGCCTTCACCACCGGGTCTTTGGCCGGGATGATTCCGGCCAGATCGCCCATATCTTCCAAAGAGAGTTCCACAGGTTGGAGCATTCTCAATTCCTCTCAAAGCGTGACTACCAAGCCAATTATAAAGTGGACACCGCCGAATCAATTCGGCGTCTGCCAAAGCAAACCGGCTTAAGCCGGTTTCCCCTGTCAGCCATCGGTTTGAACCGATGGCATTCTCGCCAGCCACACGAAGTCCTGTTGAGCCTCGGCGCAGATCAATTCAAATCACGAGAATCCGCGTCCCTCTGATCGCCTGGATTAGTAGATACCTCAAAGCGCAGGTCTACAATTGTTCTGATATATTTGCGCCCCTTCACCAGATAGTCCCACAGATTGACGCCTGTTTTGCTGGTGCCGGCTGTGCGGGGAAGACAGCGATAGGGTGCTTCTTGCACCTGCCAGCCCTGGCGCACGCAGCGGGCCAGCAGATCGATACAATACTCGCCGTAGTCGCCCCGCAGACGAACCGAGCGCAGGGGCGCGGCCCGGGCCGCAATAAAACCGCTGGTCCAGTCCGTTACCGGCCCGCCCAGGAGCGCCGAAGCGAAACGGTTGATGAGCCAACTCAGGCCGCGAGCCACTGGGCCGTGGGCCACGTCCGCGCCGCCGACCATCCAGCGGGAGCCAAGCGCCATATCCGCGCCCTGCTCCAGCAGCGCCAGCAGTCGGGGCAACTCTTCCGGCGGCATAGAGAGATCGCAGTCCATCCACGTAACCGCGTCCGCGCCGTACTGTTCGATGGCCTCGTCGATGCCCCGCTGAATGGCGCTGGTCAGCCCGCTCTGGTTGCGGCGGCGAATCAGGAGCACCCGCTGATGGCCGGGGCTGTTGAGTTCCTGGGCAAGTGCTTCCACCACCTGCCAGGTCCCGTCCGGCGAATCGTCGTCCACCACCAGCACGACATAGGGCTGTTCCACCGCGGCCAGCAACCGGCGAATCAGCGGCTCGATATTTTCGCGTTCATTGTAGGTGGGCAGAACCGTACAGACAAACACAGGAATATCCCATCGGATGGTGGCGCTCCAATCACCGGACTATTCAGGCCGTTGGGCCAGACAGAGCAGGCTGGCGCCAAGCGGTAAATCGTAGCGTCGCAGCAGGGCTGCTTCTGCCACCAAAACAGAATACCACAGGGAATCCCACAACCCATCGGTGCGCAAGGCACTTTCTGCACCCACCACTCCCCTTTGCTGGAGAAATCGGTGGGTCGCAATCAAAGGAAGCAAGAGTGTATTGGCGTGGGTCAACCGCACGGGCTGCAGAGAAGCTGCCGCCAGGCTCTGGCGCATCTCGTGGGCGTGGTAGCGGCGACCCGTGCCAAAGGCTGCGTCGTGGGGGCTGGCAAGCCAGGAGAGCGCGCTCACCCGTAGCAACAGACAGCCCCCAGGCCGCAACAGAGAACGACAAGCCTTAAGCACTGGGGCCAACTCAATGCCGCTCTGATCAAAAACATCCAGCGCCACAATCAGTGCGCAGGACTCGCTGGGCAAGGGCATATGGCTGGCATCGGTCAGCACCAACCGCTTCGCCCCGCGCTGGCTGGCCTGCATCAGCGCATCCCAGCGCAGGTCCATCCCAAAAACCAGACGCTCCGACCAGAGGTGCTGCAACTCGCGCAGAAAGCTGCCGCCGCCACAGCCGATCTCCACCAGCGCGCCTTGGGGAAGGGGTGTCTGGGCCAGGAGTTCCAGGCAAATTCGGCGCATCCCCCGGCTCCACCAGTGGCGCTCCTCCACCTGATAGAGCAAAGGCAGCTCGCTCCCTGTCGAAAAAGAGGGGTGTGATATTGCAGTCATAGGCTTCTTTCGTTCATCGTGGCTGGTCGGACTAACAGTCCGACCTACGAGGGCTGTTTTCGCGTCAGGGCTGCTGCCCGATCACAACTTCGCCCAGCCGAACTGCCCCTTTGCCGGGCAGGCGCGTCCCATCGGTCTGGTAGAGACCCATCTCCAGCCCATAACTGCCAGCCAGCAAATCCTGGGGCAGGGGAATCTGATATTCGTCCAAAATCAGCCAGCCTGCCTGCCAGCGCGGAGTGGGTAAGCTGCCGTTGCCCGGCGGGCTATCTTTGCCTGCTGCCAGAGCGCCAGGGGAAGCACCCGCCGGGCCGAGAAGGTGCAGGAAGACAGTCCAATCGTTTTGGGGTCTTTCATCAACCGCCCAGTGTAGCTGCACGTAGAGCGTATCCCCAGGGCGAGGCTGTTTGGGCAACAGATCGTAGCCCAACAGCCGGATGCCATCGCCCAGAGGAGCAGAGACGGCCATCTTCGGCGGGCGTTTGGGCCAACTTCCTGGGGGGCGCGAATAGACCTGGGCATAGAGTTCACCCCGCCGATCCTTCCATTGGCGGCCGGTTGCGGCATTGGGAAAGAGTTCGGGCAGCAGCAGCCGGGTGCGAAAATCCTCGTGTTCAATGACTACATACTGTTCGCCCGTCCTGGCCCGACCACTGCGGGAGGGGAAGACGTTGCGGCCATCGAAAGCGGCGGGTGGCGTTCGGCCCCGGACAGCCAGGGCAAAGGCCAATGTGGGATGGCTCTCAGTGCGGGGGGTCAGATAGATGGGGGTGGTGGCGGGCTGGGAGGCCATCCAGCGCCCCATTGCCCACAGCCCTTCGTCAAAGGCGTAGTAGAGATCGGGCAGGCCGGCCCAGCGCACGAAGTAGTTCTGGGCGGAAGTCACCCCCCCGACCAGCAAGAGCAGAATGCCCGCGGCAGCCGTTGCCCTGCGCAATCCGGCTCCCCAGCCCCGTCTTTGGGCAAAGGCAATCGGCAGGCTCAACCCCAGACCGATCAGCAGGGCGGTCGGCGCGGCCACGCCGAGAATGCGGTGAAAGTGGGGCGCATAGTCTGTGATCAGTCCGGGAAAGGCCAGCCCGAACAGCCCAACCAGCAGCAACCCATAGACCGGACGCAGCCCTCGCCAGAGAGCGACCGCCAGCCCTGCGTAAAAGGGCAGGGCCAGCCACAGATTCAGTGCGGCCGCACCGGGCAGATTGCGCCGGGGGTCCAGATCGCCCACCATTCCAAAGGGGCCAAACATCCGGGCCGTAGCCCACAGATTTGGCCAGAAACCGGCGTTGGCCCCGCCGCTGCTCGTCACCTGTTGGGGGCGATGCAGCAACAATTCGGGGTTCTGCCAGAAAAAGAGCAGGAGGGGTGCAGCGGCCAGAAGGGCCAAACCGCCGGCCAGCAGCAGTCCCTGCCAGCGTTGGCCCAGAAGGGTCCGCTGAAACCAGACCAGATGGGCGGTGGTCAACAGGGCCAGCAGGGGGATAAACCAGGCAGACTGGTAGGCGTAGAGGGTGGCGGCCATCAACAGACCGGCCCCGGCAAAGGCGACCCAACTGCCTGCACGCCAGCCCCGCAGGAGCAGCCACATCCCCCCGGCCCAGAGCAGAGGCACAAAGATAGGTTCGATCCCCATCCGGCTGAAGTGGATGTGCCAGCGCATGACGGCCAGCGCGCCGGCGGCAAAGAGTGGAAAGCTGGGGGGAAGGGAGTCGTCGTGGCGGCGCATCTCTGCGCCCAGGGCATAGACGGCCAGCACGCCGAGAATGCCAAAAAAGGCCGCGGTCACCCGCATAGCCGTTGGCCCGGCCTCGCCGCCAAAGAGACGGAAGATCGCAAAAGTGACGGCATTGGCGTAGGCGTTGAGGGGAGGAACGCCAAAGTTGCCTTCCAGAAAGAGGGGGCGGTAGCCTGGCTCGGTGAGAATACGCCAGGCTTCCAGCCCCTCGAAAGATTCGTCGAAGTGAAAGCCCGGCGGGATTGTGTCGATCTGCCAGAGGCGCAGGAAGGCCGCTGCGATGAGAATCGCGCCCAGAACCAAAAGGTGGGGCGAATTGCGAATTGTGAATTGCGAGTTGCGGATTCTCGCGGCCCAGTCCCCAGTCCCCATTCTCCGTGTCCCCTAGCGCGCCACCATCGGCCCCAGTTCCCGCCCGCCGATCAGGTGGAAGTGGGTGTGGAAGACCACCTGGCCTGCGTCGGGCCCCGCGTTGCAGAGCAGACGGAAGCCGCTTTTGGAGACGCCCTCCTGCTTTGCCAGTTGATTGGCTACAGCCACAATACGCCCCAGCGTCTCGGCGTCGGCCTCCCCCATCTCCGTCACGCTGGACGAGTGGGTGTTGGGAATGACCAGAATGTGGGTGGGCGCCACCGGACGAATGTCCCGAAAGGCGGTCACCAGCTCGTCCTGGTAGAGGGTCTCCGAGGGGATTTCCCCGGCGATGATTTTGCAGAAGATACAGTCAGTTGTCATACTGTGGCTCCATTATCTCTGGCTGTAACGGATGGAAGATAGGGCATCAGACCACCACCTTTTGCACACCGACGAATTCCAGAGTGACATCAGAAGGTTCGTCATCCTCTAAGCACAGAGAAATAACTTCACGCATATTCTGCATCAATTCGTCCAGGGTTTCGCCCTGTGAATAGCAGCCAGCCAGCGAGGGTACTTCGCCCACATAGAATCCATCTTCATCTTTTTCGATGACTACATAGAATTCTCGGCCCATCACAGACTCCTAACCTGAAAAAGAACACGGACTTACACAAATTTGTTGCGCAACGCCTGTTCAAATTGCTCCACCAAAGAAGCCTCCAGCCCGGCGATTTCGGCCAGTAGTTTGAAGGGCAGGGGCAAAGGTTCTTGCCAAAGCCATTCTTCGCGCAGCCAGAAGCCGCTGATCACCGCCGAACGGTAGACGCCATCCAGCGTTTGGATGGGCTGATAGCGACCGGCGGAATTGAGTTGGTAGAACTCGGCTCGCTGGGTCTGTGGGTCCAGCAGCCAGAACTCCGGGATACCGGCTTCTTCGTACTCGAAGAATTTGTCGCCCCGATCCCGTCCGATGCTCTCCGGCGAGATGATTTCGACCACCAGATCAGCCGGACCGTCCAGATAGGTGGAGCGCAGCCGGTCGAGATGTTCGGTACGAATAAAGAGCAAGTCCGGTTCGCGCCCACTGTTTGTCAGGCGCATCTGAAATGGCGCGATCCGCAACTCCCCTACTGATCGGTAGCGCACGTACAAACCGGCCAACTGATCTAAAAACGACACCAACTGCTGATGCCTGTTTGAAGCAGGACTCGTCATAATCACCTTCCCATCCACCCATTCGGCCAGCGTATCTTCGTCCGCCCACTCCAGAAACTCCTCGTAGCTCATCTCGCGCAGGGGCTGCTCGTCCCTGTCCAGCAGGACAGCCAGCAATTGACGGCGCAATTCCTGGGGAATCGGCCAACTGTCGTTAGGCCAACTATCTTCCGCGTTGTAGACTTCAGAATCGTTCAAAGTTCGGGTGCTCATACCGCCCATCCTTCCGGGGTAGAAACCACTCGTCTCTACCCCATTATCTCATCATCCCATCACCCCACCACCACATTCACCAGCTTATCCGGCACCACAATCACTTTGCGCACCTGCTTGCCATCCAGCCACTTCTGCACGCCTTCGGTGACCAGGGCCATCTCTTCCAGCCGTTTGGCGGGGGTAGCCGGGGCGACGGTCAGCTTGTCCCGGTTCTTGCCGTTGACCTGGACAACAACCGTTACTTCGTCCTCCTTCGCCTTCTCCGGGTCGCCCGTGGGCCAGCTTTGCAGATGGACCGAATCGCTGTGGCCCATGCGATGCCACAGTTCTTCGCTGATATGGGGAAAGATGGGAGCCATCATCAGCAGCAGATTGCGGATAGATTCCTCCCAGATGGGCGAACCGACCACCGCCGACTCCTTCGCCTTCATCAGCAGATTGTTCAGTTCCATCAGGGCAGCGATGGCAGTGTTGAAGCGGAAGCCCGCCATATCTTCGCCCACTTTGACCAGCGTCTGGTGCAGCTTGCGCTCCACCTCGCGCACTTCGTCCGCGCTGGGCGTGGCCGCCAGATGTTCGGCTTTGGCCTCGTCGGTGACGATTGCCCAGACCCGGTTCAGGAAGCGGCTGACCCCTTCGATGGCGCTGGGGTCCCAGGGCCCGCCCTGATCCCAGGGGCCGATGAACATCAGATAGCCGCGCACGGTGTCCGCGCCGTAGCGGGCCACGTACTCATCGGGATTCACCACATTGCCCCGGCTCTTGGACATCTTTTCGTTGTCCGGCCCCAGAATCATCCCCTGGTTGAACAGACGATCCATCGGTTCGGCGAAGGGAACGATGCCCATATCCCGCATGGCTTTGGTGAAGAAGCGGGTGTACAGCAGGTGCATTGTGGCGTGCTCGATGCCGCCGGTGTACTGATCCACCGGCAGCCAGTAGTCGCCTTTGGCCCGATCCCAGGGGGTATCGTCCGCGGTCAGGGCCTCGCCCTTTTTCCAATAGGGGGTGACGTAGGCGTACTGATACCAACTGGAACACATAAACGTATCCAGTGTGTCGGTCTCCCGCTCGGCGTCACCGCCGCAGTTGGGACATTTGACATTGCGGAAACCCGCGTGATACTTCAGCGGGCTTTCGCCCGTGGGCTTGAATTCGGCGTCGTCGGGCAGAATGACGGGCAGATCCGCGTAGGGCACGGGCACAACGCCGCAGGTCGGGCACAGAATCATCGGAATCGGCGCGCCCCACATCCGCTGGCGGCTGATCAGCCAATCCCGCAGCCGGTAGTTGACCGCCATTTTGCCCTTGCCCGTCTCTTCCAGCCAGGCGGTGACCTTCGCCGCCGCGCCCTTGACGGGCGTGCCGTCAAAGCTGCCGCTGTTGATCATCTCGCCCTCGTCTTTGGAGTCCCAGGCTGCGTCCAGCTCCCCCGTCGCGCCCGCCGGCCCGGTGATCACCCGGCGGATTTCCAGTCCGAACTTGCGGGCAAAGGCGAAGTCCCGCTCGTCGTGGCCGGGGACAGCCATAATTGCGCCGGTCCCATAGCCCATCATCACATAATCGGCAATCCAAATCGGGATGCGCTCGCCGTTGACCGGGTTGATGGCGTAGCCGCCGGTAAAGACGCCGGTCTTCTCCTTGTCGGTCGCCCCGCGAGTCACCTCGTCCAGCCGCTCGGCCGCGGCTTTGTATTCCGCCACTGCCGCCCGCTGCCCGTCAGTTGTGACACTCTCCACCAGCGGATGTTCCGGGGCCAGAACCATAAATGTCGCGCCCCACAGAGTATCTGAGCGAGTGGTGAAAATCTCAATCGGCTCGCCCGCTTCCGTCTGAAAGACGACCTGCGCGCCTTCGCTGCGCCCGATCCAATTGGTCTGCATCACCTTCACCCGCTCCGGCCAGTCGATAATTTCCATATCGGCCAGCAGTTCCTCGGCGTAGTGGGTGATGCGAAACTTCCACTGGTTCAGCTCTTTTTTGATGACAGGCGTGCCGCAGCGCTCGCAGTGGCGGTCGTCGCCCCACACCTGTTCCCGGGCCAGGGTCGTATTGCACTGGGGACACCAGTCCACCGGGGCAAACTCCCGGTAGGCCAGCCCGCTGTCGTACAGCTTGCGGAAGAACCACTGGCTCCATTTGTAATAGTCCGGGTCACAGGTCACAGCCTCCCGGTCCCAGGCCCACATCGCGCCCATCTGGCGCAGTTGAACCCGCATCCGTTCGATGTTCTTGTAGGTCCACAGTTTGGGGTGGACATTATTTCTGATGGCCGCGTTCTCCGCGGGCAGACCAAAGGCATCAAAACCCGGCGGAAACAACACATTGTAGCCGTTCATCCGCCGGTAGCGTGCGCCGGCGTCGCTGGGGGTCATCGCGTACCAGTGGCCCGTGTGCAGGTCGCCGGAAGGATAGGGCAGCATCGTCACCGCATACCACTTGGGGCGGCTGGGGTCTTCGATTGTGTCGTGCTGACCTGCGGCTTCCCAGGCTGCCTGCCATTTGGGTTCGATCTCCTGGGGGGTATATTTGTCTGCCATTATGGAAATCTCCTGTTTGGGAGTTGGGGTCGGTCGCTTGTGTGTGGTGGGTAAAACGTAAAACGTGAAACGTAACAAACGAGAGTGGAATGATACCACTTACGTTGCACGTTTCACGTTTTTGCAAAGCCCGCCCAAGCCCAGGGGAGACGTTCCCTCCCCCGGTGCGGGCTATCTAAGCGCGAGGATACCGCCCACCGCGTTGCCTGTGGTGGCGGGGACACTATGGAAGGGGTTCCAACGCGCCTGTGTTCTGTACATAGGACAAGTATAGCACAATATCCCGCAAAGTCTACAAGAATTTGCGACGAGTTTTTGCGCCTACTCCACAATCTGGACGATTAGCCCATCCAGCGGTAACGCCCCATCAGCCAGTGGCCCGTTTTTCCCGGTTACGGGCAGCCGCTCACCGCCCTCTCTGCGGTAGAGACCGGTGATCAGGCGATATTCTCCCGGCGGCGGGAGAGAGACGACGGCCAGCCTGTGGGTATCCACAATCGTCTGACCCGGCAGCCAGAGAGATGTGGGGTAGCGCCCGTTGGCTGGTGGACCGTCGCCCTGGCCATACAGTTTGCCGTCCGCCCCCAGCAGGTGCAGCAGCACAACCAAATCCTCGGCGATGGCCGCGTCTGTGCGCCAGTGGAGGGTTACATCGGGCAGACACCCGACCAGAGCGCTTGCCGAACAAACAATCCGGGTGGCTTCCGTCCCCGCAAAGCCATAGCCGGTCAGCTCGATGGCGTCGCCCACCCGCAAGTTGGGATGTAACTGCGCACCCCCACCCAACCTCCCCCACAGTGGGGGAGGAGTCGATCCACTTCCCTCCCTGGAATGGGGAGGGGTAGGGTATACGTTGGGGTTGCCAATTGTGGGTGGGGTTTCAGGTTCGCCCACCACATAAATAGTGGCAAGCACATCCCCCTCCTCCGGCGCAGGGGCCAGCCGTTGACCTGTGGCGGGATCGTACAGACCGACCCGCACCTGATAGACCAGCGGGGGCAGCTCCGCGGGCAGGATGATGCGGTGTTCGTCCCGCACATATGTATCCAAATCCCAATGGCGGGTGGGGATGTCGATCTGCGACTGGGCGTCGCCCGGGATTTCATTGTCCGATGTGGCGCGGGTCTCGACTGGGGGCAGTGTGTCCAGATGGATGAAAGTGGTGTAATCCACGTCCAGCGGGGTTTCGGCCTGCCAATAGAGCCGGATATGCAGCCGGTCACCCGGTCGATAGACGGTTTTGTCCAGATCGAAGCCAAGCAGCCGCACCTTCCCCTCAAGTACCTGCTCACCCCCACCCAACCTCCCCCACAGTGGGGGAGGAGTCGATCCACTTCCC
>JAHDWH010000390.1 GCA_023384455.1 Caldilineaceae bacterium
GTTTTGCCTTTTTTCAGCTTCTCACCCACTTTTGTGTTCTATTTTTCAGGGCAGTGAGTCCGCCAACTGCCTTACCATCTCCCCCAGCGACGGCTTGCCCGGATCCTCCGGGTTACGGTCGGCCAGGGCGGTGTCGCCCACAAAGCGGTAGAGGTCGGCTGCGCCCTCGAAAATCTTCGGCGTCAAGCCTACTGCGGCAAAGGTAGCCGCAATCTCCTCCATCTCGCCCACCCAGCGCCGGGATTTGGGCGGCATCCCCGGCAGACCGTCCATGCGTTTCAGCGCATCGGCCTGGCTCTTGCGGAACTCCCCGGTCAGGGCATCCGAGACGCCCAATGCCTCGGCAGCCACCAGCAGTTCGGTGTAGAGCGCGCTCTGGCCTTTGGTCAATGCGCCGTAGCACATTTTGATGGCCGAAGCGTCCCCCACCCGCTCGCCCATCTGCACCACTTCCAGCCCGCAGTCGTTGAGCGCGGCAAATTCCGCCGCGCCGGGGCCGGAGGCGTAGAAGCGGGGAGTGTAGCCGGGGCGGGGCGGCCCGCCGATAATCGACGCGTCTACAAAACGGCTGCCCGCACCGCCGATGATCCCGGCGATGCGTCGCACAGTCTGGGGGGCAATGGCGTTGCAGTCCGCATAGAGCAGGGATATGCCCGTGGCCGCCAGGGCATCTGCCACCCCCTGGGCCGTGGCTTCGGCTTCCGCGGGGACGAGAATGCAGAGGATGGCATCGCTGGCTGTGACCAGCCCGGCGTAGTCGCCCACATCTTCAATCCCCACCTGGGCGGCCAGCCGTTGGGTGCGTCCGCTGCGCTCCCCCAGGGCGGCCACCACCCGCAGACCCTTTTCCGCCAGCCGTCCGCCCACCGCGTGGCCCATATCGCCGGGGCTAAGGATACCGATTGTCTTGAACATTTTTACCTCGATTTCAAGCGCTGGTTGATCGCGTCCAGGTTGAATTCTTCCGGGTCAAAGTCATCTCCAACCCATTCGAGCATCTCCTCGGCCTCTTCGTTGTCAGGATCGGAAATGGTTTCCAGGAATTCCGCGTAGCCCCACACGCCGCCTATATCTTCCGGCGGGCAGGCGCGCTTGCCTTTGATGCAGACGGGATAGGTTCTTCCTTCTTCTGGCTCCAGAATCGCCTCCACTTTGACCGTATGCTCCCAGCCATCGCCGAAGTCATATTCATAGATGAATTTGCTGCCCACAGAAGACGCTATCTGTTGTAGGGTGAATTTGTTCTCGTCCAGCATCTCGTCGAAATAGTCTGGGTCGGGCGCGCCAATATATTCGCCATCCACAATGAATTGGTGCAGGTGGTAGCCCAGCCAGCCCATCGTAGCCAGCAGAATCTCGCTCAACTGGGAGAGTTTTGTATTCCCCGGCAGCAGAATCCGCCGCCAGATGGGGGGACGGACGCCTTTCAATGCCACATGCAATTGATAGATCGAACCCTTCGCTTTTCGCGCTGCCATTATCTTCCTCCTTTGCAGTAGATGTACACACCCATTCACAATTCGCTATTTTCTCTACTTCCTATGCCCCCGGGGGTCTTCCCCAAAGGGCGTGACATCCGCGGTCTGCACGTACCAGTCCAGCAGACGACGCTCCAATGCCGCCTGCACCTCCCGGTATTCTACCGCGCCGTGCAGATTGTGCAACTCCCGCGGATCCGCGGCCAGGTCGTAGAGTTCGCCCACGCCCGTGGGGCGATGGACCAGTTTGTGGCTGGCCGTGCGCATCATCACATTGCGGCAGACGCTGTTGGGGTGGGTTTGCTGGAGTTGGCCCTTCGGATAGTAGATGTGTTCCGGCGTACGCGCGAACTGGTCCCGGTGGGGCTGGCCCTCGAAGCAGTGGGGTTCGTGGGGCGCATAGCCCCCTTCGCAGAAGACGACCCGCTCCGGGTCCCCAGCTGCGCCGTGAAGTTGGGGCGTCAGCGAGCGGGCAAAGTGGGTGTGCTTAGGCTCTATGCCCGCCAGTTCCAGGGCCGTCGCCATCACATCGAAAAGCTCCACCGGCTCAGCCACCCTGTGCCCCGCCGCGCCGCCGGGAATGCGGGCAATCAGCGGGACCCGGGTGATCGCATCCTCCGCGGCAGAGGGCCACTTTTCCACCAGCCCGTAGTCCCCGGCCCAATCCCCGTGATCCGAAAAGACGAAGATGGCCGTCTCCTCGGCCAGCCCGCTGGCGTCCAGGGCGTCCAGCAGACGTCCCAGCAGCCAGTCCACATAGCCGGTCATGCCCAGATAGACGGCCTGAATCTTACGTAACACTGCCTCGTCCATCTGGTCCAGACGGCGGCTCTCCCGGATCAGCCGGTGGAAGTCGGGCCGGTTGGGCAGGTACCCTGGACGCAGGGGCGGCAGGTCGTCAGGGTCGATGAGGTCGTGCCAGGGCTGGGGCGCGGAGTAGGGACAGTGGGGGGAAGTGATGGGCAGGTAGAGGCAGAAGGGCTGCTCCGGCTTCGTCTGCAAAAAGTCGATACCCGCCTGCACATTGGCGTAGTCGCTGTGCTCCTCAATCGGCCCGGTGTAGGGGTCGTAGAGAAAGCTGTAGTATGCCGGGTCGTCTGGGCTGTAGGGATTGGGGCCAAACATTCCCCGCCCCCGGCGCTCGGCCACATCCACACTGTCGGGAAAGCTCTCCGGGCTGAGGGTGTCGTTCTTGCCGTACCAGTGAACTGTATAGCCCGCCTGTTTCAAATAACGGAAGAGATTCGGCTCGTCCGGGCGCAGCATATGCCAAAGGGTGCGGTGTCCCCGCACGTGGGGATACCAGCCGGTCATCAGCGAGCAGCGGGAGGGGGTGCAGACCGAATGCTGGACGTGGCACTGGTCAAAGCGGGTGCCCGCCGCGGCCAGGGCGTCCATATGGGGTGTGGGCGCCAGGGGGTGGCCGTAGCAACCCACACTCTCGGCGCGCAGTTCGTCGGGCATAAAGAAGATAAAGTTCATAAGAAGGCTCAGTGGTTGGGTGGGACGACGGGTTCACGCAAGAAGATCGAAACCATATCACGACAGGACTATTATAGATGACTTTATCATTCATTCGAATCAAAGACAAAAGAGTGATAGAATTAGCTTACTTTCATCTGGACGCATCAAACCGGCCAGCACCCCATTTCAGCCTGAAATCGATTGCGAGAGACCCCTTATGCAAATCACCCTCACCGTCAACGGAACCCAGCACGACCTGACCGTCCATCCCGGCGAACTGTTGCGCACGGCACTGCGCCGCCTGCGTTACTTCAGCGTCAAACACGGCGACGAGACCGGCGAATCCGGCGCGGACGCGGTGCTGCTCACCCACACGCCGGACGACCCTTCGACAGGCTCAGGGCAGCGGCCCACCAGCTACCGGCTGCTCAACAGCGGTGTGATGCTCGCTGCCCAGGCGGATGGAGCGTCGATTGTCACTGCCGAGGGGCTGGGCAGCGGGGACTGGGGACTGGGGACTGGGGACTGGGAAGCCGCCTCCCGATCCCCAATCCCCGATCCCCGATCCCTGCTCTCCCCCCTCCAATCCCAAT
>JAHDWH010000391.1 GCA_023384455.1 Caldilineaceae bacterium
AACGGGATCGACTCCTCCCCCACAGTGGGGGAGGTTGGGTGGGGGTGAGCAGTTACCCTTAACAAATCTATTTTTCGCCGGTGTATATCTTCAGTGGAAGGTTGCAATGAAACTCCTAAAGCTATCCCGAATACCACGAATTTCTCTTCACCGGATCATTCCCCTACTCGTCCTGTTGTGGCTGGTATCCCTGGGCGCAAATGTGATCGGCGCGGCCAACCTTCCGACGGTGCAGACATTCTTCATCCCTCTGCCCGAACAGCAGACCCGCACAGCCCTCAACAGCATTGACAACCAGAGCCGGGTTGGCACTGTAATGGAGAGTGTGATTTCGATTGTGGCGACCAGCAACGGAAGCGTTGTCTATTACGACCACTGGGAAGATGGCTACGAACTGGACATTACCAACCCGACCCAATCCACCACACAAATTTGGGGGGACGGCAATACCTCCAATGGCAACGCCGCCTCGACCTCTGTCTGTGGCACGGCCTGCGCGGGGGACATCATCAACTCTGGCAATGTAATTGCTCTGCGCAATACCGTCAGCCTGCCCCGCAACAGCGGCACAATTCTCTACGACGGACAGGACAAAGTGGGCACCACCCAGGCGGTTTCGGTCAGCCGGGCCGAGTGGGCGGTGGCGCCGGGCACGGTGCTGGCCGGCGCGGTGGAGGTGCTCTCCGTCGCCAAATATGGGACGGCCTATGAAATGCCCGTAGGCCAGAATCTCTCCTCGAATGAGATGTTTCAATACACGGCGCTCTTTGTGATGGCGGGAAGCGATAACACCTCCTGCACCTATAACGGCAGCCCCTTCAGTCTGAATGCCGGGCAGAACTATCACAAGGCCGGGGGGGTCAACGCCGGGGATTTGCTGGTCTGCGACAAACCCGTGCAGGCCCATCTCATCACCGGCGATGTGAATTCGAGCTACGAATCCCGCTGGTTTACCCTTGTCCCCGATGCCCAGTGGAGCGCCAGCTATTTTGCCCCGGTGGGCACAACCGACACATCGGACCCGGCAGATGTCTGGATTTATAACCCGGACAACAGCGCATCGATTGCTGTGACGGTAGACACCTTAAGCGGTTCCAGCTCTGTGGCCGTGGGGGCCAACAGCGCTGTGCGGGTGCAAATGCCCAGCAACTCCGGCGCGCATCTCTACACGACCAGCGGCGCGTCCTTCTTTGCCATCGGCACAGTGGACAGCGACCAGAGCGGCACAGGCAACCAGACCCACGACTGGGGCTACAGCCTTGTGCCCGAACGAAATCTGACACCCGTCGTTGTGGTGGGTTGGGGGCCGGGCAGCAGTGATGGCACCCAGAATGGCAATCCGATTTGGGTAATGGCGTCCAAAGCCACGACGGTCTATGTGGACTACGATGGCAGCAGCGCCACCTGCTCCCATACCATCGACGGCGAGTGCTACGATACCAGTTTCCCCCTCGCCGCGCTCCAATCCAAAACGGTCTACGACCCAACGGGCGACAAAGACCAGACGGGAATGCGTCTCTTCACCGCGGACGGAACACTGCTCACTGGGGCGTGGGGACAGGACCCGGCAGTGGCGGGGCCGGGCAATCCTTTTCTGGATATGGGTACGACGGTGCTGCCCTTCCCCCGGGTGCAACTTCTGAAAGAGTTTGCGCTGATTATCGATGCTGACTCGGATGGCAATGTAGACCCCTTTGTGGATACGGTGGCCTATACCATTACCCTGAAAAACACGAGTGTCGTACCGGCCGCCAATGTGGTGGTCAGCGACAGCCTGTCCGCCAATCTATTCTATGTGGACAACTCGACAACCATCGACGGCGTGGCCCAAACCGATGATTTGACAGGCGCAACCCGCTTTGTACTCGACGAAGGCGGCCTGACTGTTGCCGTTTTAGAGTTGGAGCAGGTGGTGGTCTTTGCCTATCACGCCACAGTAGGCAACACAGGCAGCGTCTCGAATACAGCGGTGGCTACCTCCAGCCTCTTCGATCTGCGGGTGACAGTCGATACTTCTGTGGATCAGGGCAGCCTGACCGCCTGCTCTATCGACTTTGTGACCGGGCTGGCTGGCAGCTCCGCCGCCTTCTATCTGGTAAACGGGACCATCTCTCTGCGTCTGACCGATGGCGACAAGAACACCACCGGCGGCCAGGATACGGTCGCAGTGACAGTGCGCAATCCCAGCACGAGTGATCGGGAGATCGTTACCCTGACCGAAACCACCGGCAGCAGCGGCATCTTCGAGGGTAGCCTGCCTTCGTCCACCACCGGCGGGCAGGATGTGGAGGATGGCACGCTCTACGCCCTGGCTGGCCAGAGCCTCAGCGCCAGCTATACGGACCCCCTCTACGGGGATAGCTGCACAGACCCAACGCCCCCAACGATTGCCACGCCCAGCCAGACGAAAGTGCTCTATCTGAGCGCGGATGGCAGCGGCAGCCCGGATCAGGAGCTGGACCGCATCGACCCGGTGGCGACCGGGGACAGTTCCACTGCCCTCAGTTCCATCCTCTCCACATCGGGTACGTCCACATCCTTTACCCAAACCTTGCCAATGGCGAGCAATTTTGCGATGCCCGTGGGCGGGTTGATTACTGCGACTACGTATGTCAGCGTAACCGGCACACTGGCGGCCAACCCGACCATCACCGCTACGTTGACATCCAATGGCTCCACATTTGCCACTTTGAACAGCCCTGTCGCCACCTTTCTTAGCGGCGGTGGCACTTCCACGATTACCCACGACGCCACTGCAACCAAAACTGCGACCGGAGCAATCTCGTCAATTTCCGTCAACCACACTACCGGCTCTGGGAGCAACCGTTTGATGCTCGTCGGTATCTCGATTGAGCAGGACGATTCTGGAGATGCGGATGTGACGGGCATTACCTATGGCGCGCAAGCCTTGACTTTTGTGGGCGAGGCAGCGGTCTCTGGCGAAGCCCACGCCCAGTTGTGGCAGTTGGTCAACCCACTCAGCGGTACGGCAAGTGTGCAGATAGCCGTTACAGGGGCAGGCTCCAGCGATGCCTTTGTGGTTGGGGTTTCCACCTTTACAGGAGTAAACCAAAGCACCCCCTTGGGCAGCGTTGCCACATCCAACGACGGGACCTCACCGTCCAACATCGCTGTCCCATCCGCTACAGGCGATCTGGTCTTTGCAGTCATCGCCCTGGACGATGCCCGGTTGATCACCCCCTCTACAACCGGGGGGCAAGTTACAAGATGGAATGAGATTTCCGGTGTATCTGCCTCGGATGGAATCGCCGGCGCTGCCTCTACCAAACCCGGCGGGCCAGCTTCCGTCACACTGAGCTGGACCATCAGCAACGACGGCACATCGATTGTGGCAGTCCCCATCAAACCGGTCTTCGATCCCGCCTTTTACGAGCTGACTTGGAATGCCGCGCTGGGTGGTAGCACGGCTGTAGGGAGTGGGCAAGCCGTCAGTCTGGGCGTGACCACCGGAATCACCTACCCCTTCCAAATCCTGT
>JAHDWH010000054.1 GCA_023384455.1 Caldilineaceae bacterium
ATCCGTGTGAATCCGTTCTTTCCGTGTCCATCCGTGTTCTATTTTCAGAACAGAAGCGCTGAACAATCCGTATGAGCAATACCCGTATTGAATGGGAAACCGAAGAAGAGTCGCCCAAGCGATCTTCCGCCCAAGAGAGAAACAGACCGTTCACGGCTGTCTTTGCCGGTGCGGACGGCGCAGAGCGGGCCGCATCGCTCCAGCGGCGGCTGACCGGGGCCGTGGACAGTTGGTGGCAGCAGGGCAAAATACCGCCGATTGGTCTTGTGCGGGATGCTCTGCTGGCTTTGGAGGCAGGCCATCGGCTGGAAGAGGCAGAACGCACCCTTTTGCTGCGAGGCGCACTCTTCTATGGCAAAGGAATGCGCACGGCCCTTCACCACCTGAACGACCCGGAGCGGGCCGCCTCTGTCATGCGGGATATGCTGCTGCACCCCGTCCGCCCTCTCTCGCCCGGACAGATTACCGAGCTGGCCCGCCAGGATGACGAAAGCGCCGAATGGATAGCCGCGTTGGACCAATTGCTGCTGGAAGAGATGGCCCAGCCCCTGGAACCCCGGCGCACTCTGGCCCAGGCAACCCATTTGTATCTACACGAAAGCAAGCCAGCAAAAAACGGCTCTTCGGCCTGGATTCCCCTGGCGGCCCAGATGCCATCCCCGGCCAAAAGCCGCGGCAAAAGGCGGGTGCGTATCCCGCCTGTTATTTGGCGCACCCTAGCCGCTCTCTTTGGCCTGCTGGCTCTTGCTCTGCTGGTGCTCTCCCTGGCGTTCTTCTGGCTGGACCAGCAACAGAGCGTTGACCCCGCCGGCGAGATGATTGCTATCCCGACGGGGGTCTATCGCATTTCGGACCCTGCCGTTGCTGACACGGATCGGCTGGTAGAATTGGCGGGATTTTCGATTGATCGTTTTGAAGTGACGAATCAGCTCTATCGGCTCTGTTTCGAGTCCGATGGGTGTACCTGGCCGGCCCGCACGGCCAGTATTACCCGCCCAGACTATTTCCTCAACCCTGGGCTGGGCAGTTTCCCAATGGTCAATGTCACCCACGAGCAGGCAGCGCTCTTTTGCCGCTGGGCAGGCAAACGGCTGCCCCTGGAAGAAGAGTGGGAAGTGGCCGCCAGTTCTGCCCTGACCCTGCGCCGGGCCTACCGCTACCCCTGGGGGGACAATTTCGAGCGCTCCCGTGCCAATGGCATATCCACGGCTGTAGGCGACACCTTGCCTGTGGGCACGTATAGCCCCGGCGGCGACAGCCCCAGCGGAGCAGCCGATATGGCGGGCAATGTGGCCGAATGGACTGCCAGCCCTGGGAACCCTCCCAATCCAGGAGCCATTGGCTATATCGTCAAAGGCGGGTCCTTTCAGGACGACGCAGACGGGCTGCGAGCAAACCAACGCACAGCCATCGAGAGTAGCGAGAGCCTTCCCTGGCTGGGCTTCCGCTGTGCCGTAACCAATCCAACAAAGTAACTGCTCACCCCCTCCCAGCCTCCCCCACCGTAGGGGAAGAGTCGATCCAGTTCCCTCCCTGGAATGGGGAGGGATAGGGTGGGGTGGCTGAACAGTTATCCAACAGATGAGTGAGATGAAACGATTCAATGTTCGAACACCGGCCCTGCTTTGCGCGCTGCTGCTGGCCCTGTTGCCTTCTACGCTGTTGGCCTCGGAACCCTGCGAAAAGGACGGGCAGGTGATTGCCCGGGATGTCTGCGACTTCGACACCTTTTACGGCAGCCCACCCCGCCAGCTTCCCAACGGTTGGCAGCCTTTTATCATCTCTGGTGATCTCGCGTATATGCAGGATGTGGACACCTTTTGGGGTGTGCCCTCTCTGCGTATGTGGAGCAACGGGGGGACTTTCAAGGCGGGTATCTGGACACAGGTGCGGGTGACGCCGGGCAACGGCTACCGGGCCAGCATTGCCTGGGGCGCGCCCAACGATCCGGGCAGTTTTGGCCGCCAATTGGGCATCGACCCTACGGGTGGCACCGACCCCAACAGCCCGTCGGTTATCTGGGGGCCGATCCATTTCGGCGATGGCCGCCTGCTCAACTATCCGCCGGGCCAGGGACCTAATATCGACGTAAAGGCCCGGGCCGCGGGGGAAACAGTCACTGTCTTCTTTCTGGTGGACCACCCCCACAGCACAGGCGACAATCTGATTTTTGTGGATGCGATTGGGCTTTATCCCGACGAGAGCGCGCCGGGTTTGATACCCACAGCCACACCTGTGCCGGCCCCCATTGCCCAGGCCGCCGCAGCCCAGCAGCCTGTCATCCCGCCGACAGCCACGCCCCTCTCTACAGCCACGCCCACCGATACACCCCTGCCCACAGAGACGCCCACACCGACGGAGACGCCCACCGCCACCCCGTCGCCCACGCCCACCATCACAGCCACGTGGACACCCTGGCCCACCGCCACAGCCGTGAGCAGCGCGGGCGATGGAGCGGGGCAAGATTCCACAGGGAGTGTGACTGATGGATTGGTCTCTGTGGGACAGGCGGTCGGTCGGCAGGGGCTATTGCTGTTGGGGTTTGCCGGGCTGGGGAGTGCGCTTCTGCTGGCGGGTGGGCTGCTCTGGCTGGGGAGACGGGCAAAACTGTAGGGCGGACTGGCAGTCCGCCCCACAGCTTACGACAGACGGACTGACAGTCCGTCATACGATGGCTTATCGCTCCCCCACCGTCACGGAAAGTTCGGTCAGTGTGCCGCCCCGCACAATCTGCGCCACGACAGCCTGCCCCACCTGGCTGCCCTGCAAGAGAAGGGTCAGGTCTTCGGGGCGTTCCACCGCTTCCCCATCCAGCCCCACCAGAATATCCCCCACCAGCAGGCCAGCAGATGCAGCGGGACTATCGGCTTCGATGGAGTTGAGTAGCACGCCCGTCTCCCGTTCCAGGGCTTCGGCCACAGAGGCGGGCAATTTGGCCGGTTGAACACCGATGCCCAGATAGCCCCGGCGCATCCGTCCGTGGGCCAGGAGTGTCTCCACCACCAGCTGGGCTGTGGCCGCCGAGAGAGCAATCCCCCCCTCACGGGTCAGGGCAGAGGTAGCCAGACCGATGACTTTGCCAGCGCCGTCGATGAGCGGGCCGCCGGAGAAGCCGGGGTACATCACCAAATCCGGGCGGATGTAGTAGCTGACTTTGCCGCCACTCAGCGAACGCCAGGCCCCGCCCAGCGCGCTGATAATCCCCAGGGATGCCTGCACGCCCTGGCCGGGTCGCCCCAGAGCCAGCACCAATTCGCCCACGCCCAGACTCTCCTCTGCCCGCCATTCGCCAGCAGCCAGACCGGTCGCCTCTACCCGCAGCAATGCCAGATCGGTGGACGGGTCCCGTCCGACGAGGGTGGCGGGCAGGTCGCGGCCATCGGCCAGACCGACGCTGATGGAATCATCCCGGCGCACGACGTGATGGGCGGTGAGGATCAGCCCGTCGGCCGACCAGACGATACCGCTGGCCGGGTGGCGGCGACGGGCATCCACGCGCACGACGCCCTGGCCGGCCAGGGCCACGACGGCGGCTGCGCTTTGGGAAATTGTGGCAAAATCGGTTGACATTGGAATTTCTCCTGTGTGTGGGCCGAACCAACAGCCCGTATCGAATAGATATACACAGGATAGACGGATTGCGCGGGCAGCGCATCACCGGAACGGGTGGGAGTCACCTATCAATTTGGGTAGGGGAGAAGGCTATTGGATATGCGGTACTGCCTATCTTCACATCAACCAGCTTTCCCAGCGGTGAGGGAAGTCAACAGGCTACTCTGGAACTCAGCCAGGGTCTGCGCAGCCAGCAACTGGTTGATCAACTGCGTAAGCAAGGGCAGGTCGCTTGCCTGGGCGATCTGTTGACGATAGGCTGCTTTCTGCTCCTCCGCAAGGGGGAAACGCCATTCGAGCAGGCGCAACAATATCTCCCGTTGCGCCTCTACGCCCTTCTCCAGACCCTTCTCCAGACCCTTCTCCAAGCCTTCTTCCAGCCCTTCGGCGCGCCCCCGAACTCGTCCTTCTTCCTGCCATTTTTGCGCTAAGGTTGCCATCAAACTCTCTCCTTCCGGCAGCGTTGTGGCTGCCACTCCCTGCTCAAATTCCGCCTCGCTGACCGCTTGATTGGCATGGGCGATGTAGACCAGCACCGTGCGCAACATCTCCAGCCCGCTCTCCTCCTGCCCCAGATGGCGCAACAGACCCAAAATCTCAGGCAATTTCTCGCCCAGGTCGGGGTCAAAGATATGCTTCAACACCAACAGCCCCAGACGCAGCCAGACCTCGCCGCGTATCTGCTCATCCGACCAGGCGGAGAGGTCGGTGAGGAGATGGCGAAAGTGGGGGGTGTAGGGCTTCAGCGCCTCCGGCGGCTCGACCAGATCGGCAAATTCAGCGGAATAGCTCCACTTCTCCTGGCCGTGATAGAAGAGAAGCGGCACAATCGGCGAAATCTGGCGTCGCTTGCGCCACTCCTGCTCCCAGATGCGGGTCATATAGCGCAGCAGTTGCAGCCGCGCCTGTCTGTCCGGCTGGCTCTTGTGCTCAAAGAGCAGGTAGAGATAGGCCCTGCCCCCACTTTTCAGGGGAGTGGTGTAGAGCAGGTCGGAAAAGTGTTTGCGTAGCCGGGGATCGACGAAAGTGTCCCGCTCCGGCTGCAACTGCGTCAGATCGAGCAAGGCCACCACTTCGGCGGGCAGGTAGTTCTGGACAAACTGCGCGGCTGTGGCGGGCTGGGCCAGGAGTTGGCGAAAGAAGGCGTCGTGTGGCTCTTTTGCTGCCTCGTGCAGGTCGCGTTTACTCGCTCTTGTCGCCATTCCAGCCTCGCTCTGCTCCCTTCGCCTCTCTTTGTTGATTATACCACGCCTTCCGAAAGTCGATCCAAACCTGTTCAACAGCCGATCCGCGCTATAAACCTCACCCCCAGAAAAGGTAACCGTACGTCCAATATCTACAATATCAGCAATCCCAGCCGGGTGGCTCTCACCACCGCATCCGTGCGGCTCTGGGCGTCCAGTTTGCCCAGGAGGGATTGGACGTGAAATTTGACGGTATTTTCGCTGATAGCGAGCTGGCGAGCGATGGCCCGGTTGGTCAGGCCGTCGGCCAGGAGGGCGAGAACGTCTTCCTCGCGAGGGGTGAGGGGTTCGAGCAGCTCGGCGGGAGGGATGTCTGACGCCGGGGCGAGCAGGTCGCGCTGGCCGGGGTCCAGCACCAGCAGCCCGGCGGTGACAGCGGCGAGCGCGGCGGAAAGCCTTTCGCCGTCCACCTGGCGGGGCAGCAGGCCAGCCACGCCAGCGGCCCAGACTTTGCCTGCCTCCTCCCCGTCTGGCAGCAGGGCCAGCACAGGCAGGCGGGCAGTAAAATCAGCCAGCCGTTCCAGCAGCGGATTGTTTTCTGCTTCGCCAAAATCCCAGCCCAAATCCCACAGCAGCGCGTCGGGCGCGTGTTGCTGGTCCAGGGCGTCCAGCGCGGGGCCGCAATCGCTCTGTCCGGCCACGTACAGGCCCGGTTGCCCGGCCAGGAGCGCGGCCAGCCCCGCCCGGGCCAGCAGGTCATCGGCGACGATAAGCAGGGAGATTTCGGATGATCGGTGCATAGCCACAGGCTATCACCGGAAGGGGCGGGGGTCTGTGAGGTGTGTACCGGTTGGGATGGTGAGATGCTGAGATGATAGGGAAGGGGTCTTCCGTCATCTCAGCATCTCATCATCCCATCTCTACAGGTTCACCACAAAGCAACCGACCGCCTTCGACATTCGGAATACGCTCTCGGCGTCGATGATAGCCTGAACTTTGCCGCGGACAATTTCGATCAGCGGGGCCCGGTGGCTGCCGTCGGCGGGGCCATCCATCAGCGCGTCGATGCGCATTGAGGCGTAGTAGGCCAGGAAAGCGTCGGCGGTGGGGAAGAGAAAGGCGTCGTCCCGCATCACCAGTTCCGCATTGGGGAAGACCGAACGCACCAGCGGCTCACCGCTCTCCACTGTAAAATCGGCGATGGGCGAGCGGTTGTCCGCGTGCAGGCCCAATTCTTCGGCGGCTTCGGCGTGGAGTTGGGTCATCCGTGCGCCATTGTCCGCGCTGTTGGTGGAAAAGAGCAGACGCCCACCCGTTTTCACTACCCGGCCCATCTCCCGCAAGGCGGCGAGTTTGTCCGGGACGTGATAGAGCATATGATTTGCCATCAGCCGGTCGCAGCAGCCATCGGCCAGGGGAATCCGCTCGGCGTTTGCCTGGACAGCCGACACAGACAAATTGTCCCGGCGGGCGTTCACAACGGCCTCGGCCAGCATCCCCAGGGACGCATCCACAGCGATAATCTGCGCGCCCCGGCGGGCCAGGAAGGGGTGATAGATGCCGTGGCCGGAACCCACATCGGCGACGCATTCGCCGGGCTGGGGGTCCAGCAGGTCCAGCACCCACTCCATAAAGTTGTCCGTGCGCTCGCTGTAGAGCCGGTGGGCCTCCTGGCGGATGCGCAGCTTTTCGCTGTCGGCGTACTGGTAGTTCAGATAGGCGTGTTCGGTGACGAGTGGCATGGGTTGGGGATTAGGGATTGGGAATTAGGGATTGGATGTCCGTGCCCGGTTGAGCGCAAGGAAGGATGAAAAGCGGACGCAGATGTACGCGGAAACAACTGATTTGCGCAGAAATCAGCCTTTTCCGCGTTATCAGCGTCCTATTCTTCGATTAGCTGGCCCAATACACTCAGCAGGCGGTCGGTCTGTTCCGGGCGGCCTACGGAGATGCGGATGCAGTTGTCGAGGCCGGATTTGTTGTAGTAGCGGACGAGAATGCCCTGGCGTTCCAGGCTCTGTTTCAGGTCAGCCGCGTCCCGGCCCTCCACCCGGCAGAGAATGAAGTTGGCCTCGGAGGGGTAGGGGCGCAAATAGGGAATGGCCGAAAGTGCGGTGTAGAGGCGGTCCCGCTCGGCTTTGAGCTTTTCCACAACGGCCACTATCTGATCCGTGTGGCGCAGGCTGGCGAGACCGGCCACAGAGGCGGCCACATTCACATTGTAGGGCTGTTTGAACTTCCACAGAGTCGGCATCAGCCAAGCCGGGAAAATGCCGTAACCCAGGCGCAGACCGGCAATCCCCGCGGCTTTGCTGAAGGTGCGCAGGACGATCAGATTGTCGTGGGCCAACACCCAATCGGCCCGGCTGGGCTGGTTGGCAAACTCCACATAGGCCTCATCCAGCACAACCACCAGCGGCAAGGCCAGCATCCGGCGCAGATCGTCATCCCCCAGCCACGTTCCGGAGGGATTGTTGGGAGAGGTGAGAAAGAGGAGTTTGGGGGTTGGGGATTGGGGATTGGGGATTGGGGATTGGGCAGTGACTCCCGATCCCCAATCCCCAGTCCCCAGTCCCCTCTCAATTCCTTCCACATCCACCGAATAGTCGGCCCGCCGCCAGACGTCGATGACTTCTGCGCCCTGCAATTTGGCGTCGAAGCTGTACATCCCAAAGGTGGGCGGGGTGTTGAGGATGGTGTCGCCGGGCGCGAGAAAGAGACGGCAGAGGTAGTCGAGCAGTTCGTCCGCGCCCTGGCCGGGCAGGATGTGTGCGGCAGGCACGCCGACGAAACCGGCCAGCGCCTCCCGCAGTTCGCTCTGCTGGGGGTCCGGGTAGATGTGGTAGTAGGGGTATTCGGCCAAAGCCTCGGCCACCGCGGGCAGAGGGCCATAGGGATTTTCGTTGGCGTCCAGCTTGACAATCTGGCTGGCGGGAATGCCCAGCCGCTTGCTCAACACCTCAAAGGGCTGGATGGGCGTGTATTCTTCCAGGCCGGAGAGGTGGGGGTTCAAAAGTGTGTGGGGCGCAAAGGTGTCCATCGAATTCTTTGTCAGTCCTGTGGGTGGCTCTGTGACTATTCGCTCTCCTTCGACAAGCCACTTTATCCCAGCTTGGCAAGGAATGCAAAAGCACGGGGCATCAGACCTGCCAGGTCTACCCCGCAAGTGGGGCACAACCCATTGGCTGCGGTGAACTTTTGTCTGGGCAAGAAGCACAGTACAATAGGAGGAAGTGGGCAAGAATAGAGGATGCGGGCCAACAATCAGAGAGGGATATACCGATGATTCTTCCAACAATCGACGAACAGACCATTCGCGACAATTGTTCGAGTGATTCGTTCAGCAAAGGCGAGGACTACTACAGCGACGGCGCGGTGCTCTCCATCACACGCCGGGGCGACCAGATCAGCGCCGAAGTCCAGGGCAGCGGCTACCGCCCTTACATTGTGACCGTAGATATGGCGGGCGATGAGCTTGTGGATGCCGACTGTACCTGCCCCTACGATTGGGGCGGCTGGTGCAAACACATTGTGGCCGCTCTTCTGGCCTTCGGCGATGAAGAAGCAGAGGTGGCAGAACGCCCGCTTCTCTCCTCGCTGCTGGCCGGTCTGGACGGGGCCCAATTGCGCAGCCTGCTCGAGACAGTCGCCCAGCAGTGGCCGGACACATTGGATTTCATCGAGCGCTGGGTTGGCACAGGCGTTGCATCCCCGTCCAGTCCAAATCCCGAAGCAGCCCAGCGGCCAGCCGTGGCGATTACCGTCGATCTGGCGACCATCCGCCGCCAGGTAGCAGCCCTGGCCCGTCGGGGTGTGGATGGGATCGACGACTATTTGGCACAAGTGACTGGACTCCTGGACAACGACCAGAACCAAGACGCTCTGGCCGTCTTGGAAGCAGTCACCGAAGAGGTGATCGGCTCCATCGACGAGGAAGAACCCCACTATTCGGGTGGTCGCTATCGCGGCGATTACTACGATTACGATGACGACGCTGGGAGCGAATACTATTCCCTGCTGGAATCCATTGGCAATCTGTGGGCGGAGACACTTCTCTCCGTAGACCTCTCGCCGGATGAACGGGAGGCGTATCAGGAGTTGCTGATCGGCTGGGACGAGGAATTGGCGGGCAGCGACTGGCTGGGCGGGGAGGAATTCTTCAGGATTAGCCTGGCCGCGCTGGAATACTATTGGGACTATCCACCGTTGGAGAAAGTCCTGGCGGGCACTATCACCGATTTGGGGGCGTGGGAAAGTGCCCCTCCCTTCCAGGCGGATCAATTGGCTGTGATTCGCCTGCGCGTGCTGGAACGCCAGGGACGTTTGCAGGAATACCTGTATCTGGCCGAGGCGGAGGGCCAGACGACCCTGTACGTCAATATGCTGGCCCGGGTGGGACGGACTGAGGAAGCGGTTTCCCAAGCGTTACAATTTCTCGATAAGGTCGAAAACGCCAAGCAGGTGGCCGAAACTTTGCGCAATTCGGGCCAGATCCCAGCCGCTTTGCAGGTAGCCGAGCACGGCCTGTCCTTGGGAGGCTACGGCAAACACAGCCTGGGGGTCTGGTTACGGGAGGAGGCCGCGAGGGCAGGAGATTTGGACCTGGCCCTGCGCGCTGGCAGTATAGCCGTAGCAGACCAGTGCCAGCTCGGCGATTACAGCCGGTTGCAAGAGTTGGCGGGCGAGGGATGGCCGGATATCCAGGAAAATCTCCTGGCCCAACTGCGCCAAAAGGGGAGCAGCTTTGGCGCAAGTGCTGTAGACATTTTTCTACACGAAGGACTGATCGACGACGCCATCGCGGCCCTCAGCCCCTACGACTACGGTGGCAAAGTCATTGCGGTGATGAATGCCGCCATGCAGAGCCGCCCCGATTGGGTCATTCAAACCGCACAAAAGAATGCGGAAGCGATTATGAACGCGGGCAAAGCCAACCACTACGACGATGCCACGGCCTGGCTGCGCCGGGCCAAAGAAGCCTATATGGGCAGCGGGCGCAAGAGCGGGTGGACAGCTTATATGGCCGAAGTCCGCCAAAAACACGGACGCAAGTGGAAGCTGATGGGGCTGTTGGAGGGGTTGTAGAGAATGCGGCCCTGAAAATAGCCTGTAACGCAAGCTGGCAGCTTGCGCCGTTCCACCCTTCATCCCCTGTAACGCCACGGGAGACGAAAATATTGTATACACGGATCGAAGGGAACACGGATTAATAAAAATCTGTGTTCCCTCCGATCCGTGTATACAAGCCTATTCTCCGAACAGAACTGATCGATTGTACTCCCCTACAGTACAGCCAGTCCCCAGTCCCTATTCCCCTCTCCCCAATCGCTTCTTCACCGCGGCGGCGTGGGCGGTCAGCCCTTCGGCTTCGGCCAACGCAACCGCAGCCGGGCCAATCTTCGCCAGCGCCCGCTCGTTGAGACCGATGACACTGATGAGCTTCACAAAGTCCAGCACATTGGCCGGGCTGGCAAAGCGGGCCGTGCCCCCCGTGGGCATGACGTGGCTGGGTCCCGCCACGTAGTCGCCCAACACTTCAAAGCTGCGCTCGCCCAGAAAGACCCCCCCCGCGTGGCGTACACTCTCCAGATGATCCCAGGGATTCTCCACCAGCAGGCAGAGATGCTCCGGGGCATAGGCATTGGCCAGGTCGAAGGCTTCGGCCAGGGAGGCGGTGACGACAATCCCGGATCCCCGCTGCAAGGCGCCGGCGGCGATCTCGGCCCGCTCCAACTCCTCCAACTGGGCCGCCACCGCGGTCTGCACGGCCTCGGCCAGTGTCCGGCTGGGGGTGAGCAGAATGGCGCTGGCCAGGATGTCGTGCTCGGCCTGGGCCAGGAGGTCGGCCGCGGCCAGACGGGGGTCCGCGCTGTCGTCGGCGATGACGACGGTCTCGGTGGGGCCGGGCAGACCGTCGATGCCCACCAGCCCGAAAAGTTGCCGCTTGGCCAGTGTGGTGAAAAGGTTGCCCGGCCCGCAGATTTTGTCCACCGCGGGGATGCTCTCCGTGCCAAAGGCAAAGGCGGCGATGGCCTGGGCGCCCCCGGCGATGTAGAGTGCATCCACCCCGGCCACAGCCGCCGCGGCCAGGGTGACCGGATGGGGCAGACCCGTCTCCCGTTGGGGCGGGGTGATGATGGCGATGTGGGGCACGCCCGCCACCCGTGCCGGGATGGCGGTCATCAGCAGTGTGCTGGGCAGGGGGGCCGTGCCGCCGGGGACGTAAATCCCCACCCGCTCAATCGGGCGCACCAGTTGGCCGACTGTTCCATCGCCGTCGTTGTGGATCCAACTGATGGCGGGCTGGCGGCGATGAAAGGCTTGGATGCGGGTCCCGGCCAGATGCAGGGCATCGGCCACAACCGGGTCAATCTGGGCCAGCGCGTCGTCGATTGTGGCCTGGGGTACCCGCAATTCGTCCAGTTCCACCCGGTCGATACGGGCGGTCCACTCCCGGATGGCCCCGTCGCCCCGCGCCCGCACATCGGCCAAAATCCGGCGCACCGCCTCGTCCGGGCCGATGCGCTCGCCAAAGAAGCGCTCGTTGGCGTCCAGCAGAGAGTCGGGCAGCGCAAAGGCGTCCCAGGGCTGGCGGCGCAGGATAGAGGCGCGGGCGGTGGGCACGTCGTAGATGGGGATGAGGGGGGACATAAACACTCCGAAGATGACAGGGTGACAGGGTGACAGGGTGACAAGGTGAAAAGGTGAAAAGGTGAAATGGGTGGTCACCCCTTCACCCTGTCACCTTGTCATCCCTATTGCCGTAGGCGCTCGGCGTCCTCGATGCGGCCCAGGACGACGAGCAGGTCGTTTTCTTCGATGCGAAAGGTAGCGCTGGGGCTGACGATCAGATCATCCCCCCGACGCACGGCCATAATCGTCAGGCCATAGCGCTGGCGCAGGCTGCTTTCGGAAAGGCTGCGGTTCCACAGACTGGGCGGAGCGAGAATCTCCACCACGCCCACATCGTTGCTGACTTCCAGATAGTCCACCAGATTGCCGGCGGCCAATTTGCGCCCCAGACGAATGCCTGCCTCGTGTTCGGGCAGAATCACCTCATCAGCGCCCACCCGCAGGAGAATGTCCCGCTGGGTGCGGGTGCGGGCTTTGGCGATCACCCGCTTGACGCCCAACTGTTGCAGGAGCACAGCCGCCAGCAGATTGCTCTCGAAGTCTGTGCCGATGCAGACCAGACCCGTATCGAAGTTCTCCACCCCCACCTGGCGCAGCGCGTCGATATTTGTGGCGTCCAGGGCGACGACGTGGGGCAGAATTGTGCTCAGGTGTTGCACCCGGCTCTCGTCTGCGTCAATCGCCAGCACATTGCGCCCGTACTCCACGAGGGTTGTGGCGACGGATGTACCGAAACGCCCCAATCCGATCACCACAAATTCATTGGCTGTCTGGGTAAAGGGGTTGTGCCCGGTCTGGCGGGCGCTCTTTGCCTGCTGGGGGGCTGATTTTGGTTGGGCCACAGCCGGGGCTGCCCCTATTCGGTGGGTGACGAAATCGCGCAAAGATGAAAGGAGAGCCATAGCCGCGCCTGTTCCTGAATCGTAATCAACACACAACACTCCTTATTATAGCGCAGCCCGTGGGAAGGTCAATCTCGGCAGGACACAAGACGCGCCACGGCCCCGCTCGTCCCCCGGATGGAGGGCGGGGCCGTGGGTTTCAGTGCGCTACAGAAGCCCCGTCTACGGGTTGCTCACAGCGGGCAGATAAATTTCGTGTTCCGCGGCCCGGTTGCGTTCGACATCCGCATTGCTCTGCAAGATAGGCAGGAAGAAGCGCCATTCGACACCCCCGATAAGCCAGCGCTGGGTCAGACGGTTGTTCTCCGGGTTGGGATCAAAACGTTCTGCCGCGATTGTCCAGATCGAATCCACCAGAGCGGGCGAAGCAGCAGAAAGAACGACAGCAATGCCGATCTCCCCCCCGACGGGCAGAGGCGGCAACGCACAGACAATTCTGCCATCACTGGTCGGACACAAAGCAGCCGGTTCGGTGAGCAGGCGGACGGTTAACGCACCGACCGATTCGACCGTGACAGTTGCGCCTTCCACCCCAAGCGGCCCCCGATTGCCAGCCCGCAAGATCGATTCGTTCGACTCTCCCAGGGCTATGGCGGAGGGGGCGGACTCCACGCCCAGCCAGAGGTCCGCCATCGAAGCGATCCCCGCGCTTGCCACGGCGAAACCGCCGGTGGCAAAGCTGTTGTTGGCCGGCGCGTTGTCGCTGGTCGTGCTGGTAATCGACACACTATTGGTAAGCGTGCCCGTGCCCGTAATCGTGCCGGTGAAGGTAATCAGCCCGCCGCTCGTCACGGGCAGGGTGTCGGTCATCCACGTAACTGTGCGACCGGAGTTGCTGGCCGCCCCGAAAAGATTGACAGGTTCCATACCGATCAGCGAACCGAAATCAACACTGATCGGCAGGGTATCGGTGATATAGACCGCCTGCGCGTGGGAAGGACCGGTGTTGGTGATACGCAGCGTATAGGTGATAATCGCGCCGACTACCGTGCCCGTGTAATACTCCGACTTTGTGATGGACAGATCAGCTAACGCGGTAACAGACGACTCTAGCAGGGCGGTCTGGGCTACACTCACTTCGGTGGCTGTCACCCCGGCGGTGTTGGTAATCGTTGTCCCGTGCAGCGCGCCGGCGCTGACTGTGCCTGTGATGGTCAGGGTCACACTGCTGCTGGCCGATAGACTTGCCAGCGTACAGGTGATGCTTGTGCTGCCCGCACAGGCCAGTCCCCCGGTTGTGGATGAGATGACACTCGTCACCGACAGGGGGAGGCTGTCCGTCACCACCAGATTGGACGCCGCGCTGGGACCGGTGTTAGTAATGCGCACGGTGTAGGTAATCTGATTACCCGCTATCACCGGATTGGGTGTGGCCGTCTTTGTAATCACCAATCCGACCGACCGTTGCACTGTCGTCGTCACCAGCGCCGTCTGCGCGATACTCACTTCCGTGGCCGTCACCCCGGCTGTGTTGGTAATCGGTACTCCGTGCAGCGCACTGGCACTGACCGTGCCGGTAATCGTCCAGGTCACACTGCTGCCCGCACCCAGACTCGCCAGATTGCAAGTAAGATTGCCGCTTCCCGAGCAGGTCATTCCGCCCGTTGTGGATGAGGTGACACTCGTCACCGACAGGGGGAGGCTGTCCGTCACCACCAGATTGGACGCCGCGCTGGGACCGGTGTTGGTAATGCGCACGGTATAGGTTATCTGATTGCCCGCTATCACCGGATTGGGTGTGGCCGTCTTTGTGATCGTCAACGCCACCGAGCGCTGCACCGTCGTTGTCGCCTGAACCGATTGGGCGCTGATCATCCCATCAGCGCTGACTGTCCCAGTGTTGACGAGTTGCTCGCCGTTAAGGGCGTTGGGGCTGACCGTGCCGGTGAGTGTCAACACAGCGCTGGCGTTGGCAGCGAGCGAGGTCAGGGAACAGGTGACCGTAGCCGTGCCAGCGCAGACCAGCCCACCGGAAGTCGTAGAGGTGACGCCTGTCACCGTTACCGGCAGGGTGTCGGTCAGGCGCACAGTAGACGCTGCGCTGGAACTGTTGCGCGTGATGGTCACAGTATAAGTAATCTGTTGGCCTGCAATTACCGGGCTGGGCTGGGCTGTCTTTGTGATAGTGAAGGCCCGGTTTACGGTAACCGACGGGCTGGCGTTGGATACAATCGCTGTGTCTGTAATCGCCGATGCCGTCAGAGTTGACGTGCCCTGAGTTTGCAGTGAAACAGTTAAAATTGTCGTGCCAGTGACCAGCGAGCTATTGGCAGGCAGAATCGCCGCCCCGTCGCTGGATGTGACACCCACCGTTCGCGTTGCGGCAGTTGGATTCCACACCTCATCCACCGCATTGACCATTACGCTGAAAGGCACACCGACAGTCTGTACCGTCGGTATGCCTGTCTTGCCCACAGATGTGCCGGGGGCAGCCACTTCGCCGGGGAGCAGTAGTTGTAGCTTGGCAAAGGGGCCAACGATAACCGCAAAACTGTTGCTGGTCACGCTAATCGCACCGCTGCTGGCGGTGATGACTTTCGTCGTACCTACCTGTGTCACCGCCACCGGTTGTGTCAACACACCGCTAGAAAAGGCTACCGATGTCGTCGGTGTGATAATGCCTGCGGTCGTCGTCAAAGCTACAGTTCCGCCAAAGCTGGTCACTGTGTTGCTGAAGGCATCCCGCGCCGTCACAGTCAGTGTGAAAGGCACACCTGCTTGCTGTGTAGTACTAATGGCCCCTATTGCAAAATTGTTGAGCGTCGCAGAGGTGACTGTAAACGGGTTGCTGATGCTAGGAGTCAAGCCAGATGCACTTGCGGTCAGTTGTTTGTTTGTGCCTGCGCTATCGATACGCAGACCGCTAAAGATGGCCGTTCCCGAACCAGTGCTGAGCGAAGTCGTCCCTTGTAGCAGCCCGCTTCCCGCACTGAGAGTGACCGAAATTGTCACGCTGCCCGGCAAGCCAATGGTCGAGAAATTGCCCGACGAATCCCGGGTTTCCACAATCGGTTGGGGCACAAATGAACTGCCAGCCGTAGCATTGCCTGGTTGGGTAGAGAAGGCCAGCGTTGTGGCTGTTCCTGCGCTAACGTTGAAGCTGGTGCTGTCTGCGATAAAAGCACCAGCACTGGTGGAGAAGCGCAGAACGTAAGGGTCTTTCTTGTCAATCCGCAGATTGGTAAAGGTTGCCACGCCATTGGCAACGGTGACTGTCAGGGTTGAGGTAACGAAGAAAGTGCCGCTGCCGCTCTGGATGGCAGCAGTAACAGTCGAGGAATTGTCGCTGCTGACCACATTATTGGAGACATCACGTAATTGGACAACCGGCTGTATACCGAAGTTCTCGCCCGCTATGGCACTGTCCGGCTGAGTTGTAATCGCCAGTTGGGTGGCAGCGCCGGAACCAACAGCAAAACTGCTGCTAGTTGTGGTGAAGACGCCCGCGCTGGTGATAAAGCGTAGAACGTAACTGCCCGCGATGTCCAGGTGCAGATTTGTAAAGGTTGCCAGACCACTGGCAACGGTCTCCGTCAGAGTGGAGCTTGCGTGGAAGCTTCCTGGCCCACTTTGGATCGACGCACTGACTGTTGACGTGCTGTCGCTGGTGATGCGGTTGCCAAAGCTGTCTCGAATTTCGACAGTTGGCTGGGTGGTAAAGGCACCGCCTGATGTCGCACCCGCCGGTTGGGTGACGACGTTGAGTGCCGCGGCGCCGGCCGGCGACACCACCACCGCATTGCTACAGGCCTCAGCCAGCCCACTACTGCTAGCCTTCAGGTAGATCGTCTCGGCCTTTGAGTAGGAGACAGTAAATGTCACCGTACCCGAGACCGCGGATGTGCTGTCGCCACCGCTCAGTGTTCCACCGCCCGTTGAGCTACAGCCTGTATTCGTAAAGGGGGTCAATGCCACAGCATTGATCGCCGTTGTCTGGTTGAAAAACTGGTCCCGAATCGCCACAACGGGTAAGGGTGTCAGAGCGACACCTGCGGTAGCCGTACCGCTGAGCGGCTGGCTAAAGGCCAAGTTGTTGGCCGCACCGGGACTGACTGTGACATTTAGGCGATCCGAACCGGATGCCGACAGAGGGCCATCCGAAACATTGATAATGACAGTTTCCGTCCGCACAAGCCGCAGCGCGCCATTGGCCGCACCGCTCACCACAGCTACGCCATCTGTAAAGCTGATCGTCGTGCTGGTTCCGATCTGCTGGGGCGAACCCGCCTCATCCGTAATCGTTGGCGGTGTACCATCCAGACCCGTACCCACTCCGCTGTCAAAGCTGAAGGTCAGGCTCTTCTCCCCTGAATACCCAGAGGCAACGTTGTTGGCCGAATCCAATGCGGTGATGGTCAAATTCTGGGTTGCGCCTGCCACCTGGCTGCTGCTGCCGGTGATGCGGAATTTGGCAGGTGCCCCCCCAGGGACAACAAAGGCAGCGCTGTCCGCAGTAAAGCTGGCGGTGTTGATAGTGAAACGCAGATTGTAGGTGTCGGCTGCGCTCAAACGCAGATTGGTAAAGATCGCCAGGCCACTCGATAGCTGCACCTGATCAGTCGAACTAATAAATGAGCCTGTGCCGGTGATAATCTCCGCATTGATTTGCGAACTGCTGTCGCTTGTGACCGTATTCCCGTGGCTGTCGAGCAGACGCACCTGGGGCGCTGGACTGAGAGCACTCCCAACACTGCTCCCACCGGGTTCAACGCTGATAAATAACCGACTGGCCGCGCCGTGAGAGACCGTCACTTCATTACTGCACGCGGCGGTGATCGTCCCGCTGGTTACATTCGTCGCCTTCAGCCGGATCGTCTCGGCTTTGCTGTACTTGACACCGCTGTAGGTTACCGTCCCGCTGCTGGCGGCCAGGGAGGTGCTGCCGCCGAGCGTGCCCGTAGCTGTGCTGCTGCACCCCGCGTCGGTGAAGGCGGTCAGGCTGATGACGTGGCTGACGCTCACCACATTGTCAAATTGATCCTGCACCTGCACCGCCGGCTGCGGGGAGAAATTGCTGCCCGCGGTGGCGCTGCTGCCGGGCTGGGTACTAAAGGCCAGATGTTCCGCCGCAGCCGGAGTCACAGCCACCGATAGCCGGTCCGCCCCCGTCGCGCTGATTGTACCGTATGTGACCGCAATCGTCGCGCTCTCCGCGGCGACCAGCGCCATCACCCCGTTATTGCTCCCGCTCACCGTTGCCACGCCGCCGGCAAAGTTGATGGCCGTTGGACTGCCAAAGTTGACAGCCGTACCGCTGCTGTTCTTCACAGTTGGCGGAGTGCCGTCCGGCGCAGGGCTGGCCCCGCTGAAAGTGAGGGATTTGCTGCCGGTGTAGGCGGTGTCGATATTGCCCACACTGTCCAGCGCGGTAATCGTCAGGCTTTGGGTGACACCCGCGGTCTGGCTGGCGCTGCCGCCGATGACCAGTTTGGACGCGCTCCCCGGCGTCACCGTCACAGTCAGATTACCGCCGCTGTTGGAGTTGATGCTGGTAGCCGTCGTATCGGTAACGGCAACCGTCGCCGTCTCTACCTTCACCAGACGCAGCAGGCCATTGGCCCCAGCGCCCACCGCTACGCCACTGGCAAAGGAGAGAGTCGTATTGCTGCCAAAGTTGATCGGCGTTCCACTGCTGTTGGTCACCGACGGTTGCGAAGCGTCCGGAGCGCTCCCTGGGCCGCCAAAGACAAGCGTCTTCGCTCCCGTATAGCCCGTGGCCGTGTTGTTGAAGCTGTCCCTGGCCGTAATTGTAATCGGCTGGGTTGCGCCCGCTGTCTGGCTGGCGCTACCGCTGATGATCAGTTTGGCAGCCCCACCGGACGCAACTGTGAAACTGGCGCTGTCCACCGTAAACACACCAGCACTGGTGGCAAAGCGCAGGGTATAACTGCCCGCGCTGTCCAAACGCAGATTCGTAAAGGTAATGAGACCGCTGCTCAGCACCCCGCTGGTGGTGGATGCCGTGAAGCCCCCCGGCCCGCTTTGCACCGTCACCGTCACGGTGGATGCGCTGTCGGTGGTGACGATATTGTTCAGATTGTCGCGCAAGGCAATGACCGCATGACCGCTGAGGATGGCACCGGCGGTTGCGCCGCTGGGTTGGGTTTCCACAGTCAACGAACCCGCGCTGCCCGGGGCAACCGTCACCGCGCTACTACACGCAGCTATAACGCTGCCATCGCTGGCATCGGTCGCCTTCAAGCGAATCGTCCCGGCCTGGTTATAGTTGACACCGCTAAAGGTCGCCACACCGTTGATCGCGGCCAGCGGCCCAGCACCGCCCAGCGCGCCGGCCGCGGCTGTGGTACAGGTGCTGTTGGTAAAAGCACTCAGGCTGATGTCGTCAGCTACACCGGCCACATTCTGCAGGGCGTCCAACACCTCTACCACCGGCTGCGGGGCGAAGTTGATCCCCGCGGTGGCGCTGCTGCCGGGCTGGGTGGCAAAGCGAAGCGTACTGGCCGCCGCGGGGCTAACCGTTACCGGCAGGTCGCCGCCGCCGGTCGAATCGATACTGCCATCGCTGGCCGAGACCAGCGCGCTTTCGGCTTTGACCAGACGCAGCACGCCGTTGTTGCCGCCGCTGACCGTTGCCACACCGCTGGCAAAGTTGATAGCTGTGTTGCCGCCAAAGGCAACCGTCGCACCGCCGCTGCTCTTTACCGACGGGTCTGTGCCGTTGGGCGCGGCGTTGGCCCCGCTAAAGGTCAGGGTTTTGCTGCCGGTGTAGCTGGTCGCGGTGTTGCTGAAACTGTCCTGAGCGGTGATCGTCAGATTTTGGGTTGCGCCTGCGCTCTGGACAGATACGCCGCTGATCACCAGTTTGGCCGCGCCCGCCGCGGTGACCGTCACCGTCAAATTGCCGCTGGGCGCAGAGCTGATGCCCCCGCCCGTATCGGTGACGACGACCGTCGCACTCTCGGCCTTGACCAGGCGCAGCACGCCGTTGTTGCCCCCACTGGCCGTCGCTACACCGCTGGCAAAGCTGATAGAAGTGGCGCTGCCAAAGGTGACGGTTGTGCCGCTGCTGTTGCGCACAGAGGGCTGGCTGCCGTTAGGTGCGGCACTGGCCCCGCCAAAGGCCAGGGATTTGCTGCCTGTATAGCTGGTGGCGGTGTTGCCCAGGCTGTCCAGCCCGGTGATCGTCAGGCTTTGGGTAATACCCGCGGTCTGGGCTGGGCTGCCGCCAACGACCAGCCGGGCCGCGCTCCCGGCGGAAACCGTCACCGTCAGATTGCCGCTGGGCGCAGAGGATATCCCCGTCCCGGTATCGGTGACAATAACCGTCGTTGTGATCGCCTTGACGAGCGTCAGGCTATTGCTGCCACCGCTGGCCGAGGCCACACCGCTGGCAAAGGTCAGCGTCGTGGGCAAGCTGAAGGCGATGGCCGCGCCGTCCTTGTCGGTGACAGTGGGGGGCGCGCCAGCGGGCGCGGGGCTGGCCCCGCCAAAGAGGAGGGTTCGGTCGCCGGTATAGCCGGTGACGGTATTGCCCACGCTGTCCAGGGCGGTAATCGTCAGATTCTGGGCTGCGCCCGCGGTCTGGCTGCTGCTGCCGCTGATGAGCAGTTTGGCCGCGCTTCCAGGATTGACGCTAAAGCTGGCGCTGTTGACCGTAAACACGCCCACGCTGGTGGAGAAGGTAAGGGTATAGCTGCCCGCGCTGTCCAGGCGCAGATTGGTAAAGGTTGCCACGCCGCTGGCGAAAGCTATCGTTGTGGTGGATGAGGTGAATCCCCCCGGCCCGCTCTGGACGCTGGCTGTCGCGGTGGAAGTGCTGTCGGTGGTGACGATATTGCCCAAACTATCGCGCAGGGCGATGACCGGCTGGGTGACAAAGACCCCGCCGGCGGTCGCGCCCCCGGGCTGGGTCTCCACCGTCAACGAACCGGCCGCGCCCGGCGAGACAGAAATCGCATCGCTACACGCAGTTGTTACGCCGCTGTCTGTGTCATCCGTCGCCTTCAGACGGATACTTCCCGTCAGATCGTAGCTGACTGTGCTAAAGCTGGCGACACCGCTGGAGGCCGCCACTGGCCCGCCGCCGCTCAGTGTGCCCGGCGCGGCAATGGCGCAACTGCTGTCTGTAAAGGCCGCCAGCGAAATGTCGTCGCTGACCGTCGCCACATTCTCGAAAGCGTCCCGCACCTCCACCACCGGCTGCTGGCTGAATGTGCCCCCCGCGCTGGCCGTGGCGCTGGGCTGGGTGGTGTAGACCAATCGGCTGGCCGCCGCGGGCGCGACAGTTACGGACAGATCGCCGCCGCCGGTGGAGTCGATGCTGCCGTCGCTGGCCGAGACCGTTGCCGTCTCGGCCGCGTAGAGGGCGAGCACGCCATTGCTGCTGCTGCTGACTGTCGCCACACCGCTGCTGAAAGTAATGACCGTATCGCTGCCAAAGGTGACTGCCACGCCGCTGCTGTTGACCACTGCCGGGTCTGTGCCGTCGGGCGCGGCGCTGGCCCCGGAGAAGGTGAGTGTCTTGCTTCCACTATACGAAGTAGCCGTATTGCTGAAGGCGTCCTGGGCGGTGATCGTCAACTCCTGGCTGGCACCTGCGGTCTGGCTGGACGCGCCGCTGATCACCAGTTTGGCCGGGCTGGCCGCCGAGACCGTCACGGCCAGCCCGCCGCCGCCGGTAGAATTGATGCTGCCGTCGCTGGCGTTGACCGTCACGCTCTCGGCCTTTACCAGCACCATTGCCCCGTTGTGGCCGCTGCTCACTGTGGCAATGCCACTGGTAAAGCTGATAGTCGTGCTGCTGCCAAAGGCCGTGGCCGTGCCGCTCCTGCTTGTCACCGTCGGGTCTGTGCCGTCGGTGGCGTCCGCCGCGCCGGAGAAGATGAGAGATTTGTCCCCGCTGTAGCTGGTGGCTGTATTGCTGAAGCTGTCCTGGGCGGTGATGGTCAAGTCCTGGCTGACGCCGGCAGTCTGGGTAGACGATCCGACGATCACCAGTTTGGCCCCGCTGGCCGGGCTAACGGTTACAGTCAGACGATCGCTGCCTGCCGCGCTGATGCTCCCATCCGTGGCGGCAATCGTGGCCGTCTCGGCTGCATAGAGAGCCAGCACGCCGTTGTCACCGCCGACGACGGTTGCCACGCCGCTGGCAAAAGTGATAGTCGTGGCCGTGCCAAAGCCAATGGCCCCGCCGTCTTTGTCCTCCACTGTGGGCTGTGTGCCGTCGGGCGCGGCGCTGGCCCCGGAGAAGGTCAGGGATTTGTCGCCGGTATAGGCGGCGGCCACATTACCCAGGCTGTCGTAGGCCGTAATCGTCAGGCTTTGGCTGTTGCCTGCGGTTTGGCTGCTGCTGCCGGTGATCACCAGTTTGGACGCAGCCGCGGCGATGACCGTTGTGCTGGCGCTGGCGCTGTTGTTGCCCGTGTCGGTCTCCGGCGTGGATGTGCCGGTGGTGGCGCTGGCGCTGAGGGTGGTGACGCTGGTCTGGACGACGGTGGCGGTGAAGCTGCGGCTGGCGTTGACGCCCAGACTGCTGGTGCTGGTGCAGACGACTGTGGGGAAGCCGCTGCTCTCGCAGAGCGGGGAGATGCTGCCCAGAGTCACGCCGCTGGGCAGGGTGAGGGTGACGACCGGGCTGACCCCGGCGGTAGGCCCGCTGTTGGTAATATAGACGGTATAGAGCAGGGTAGCGCCCGCGGCCACCGGGTCTGGGCTGTCGTCCAGGGCGATGGAGAGGTCCGCGGCCTGGGGTGTCACCGTCGCCGTGGCCGTATTGTCGGCCCGGTTGGGATCGGGCATAGCCGATCCGCTTGTCTGCTTTGCGCTGACAATCGCCGCCCGGTTGACCAGCGACTGGCCGCCCGTGCCGCTGTCCACAGTGGCGGTCAGCCGCAGCCGGGCGCTCAGACCGATGGCCGCGCTGGTGTGGGTCCAGGTGAAGATGCGGTTTGTAGCGTCCACAGCCAGGGAGCCGACGGTGACAGTGGGCGTCCCGCTCAGTGTCAGCCCCGCGGGCAGGGTGTCGGTGACAACCAGCGCGCCCGTGGCATAGGGGCCGGGGTTGGTCAGGGTGACGGTGAAGGAGACGGTCTCGCCCACATCCGGCGCGCCCTTACTCACACTCTGTGTCAGGCGTAGATCCGCGCCGACGACTGTAATTGTCACCCGTGCCCCCGCGTTGATAGCCGGGGTCGGGTCTTCCTGGGCCGCGCTTTTGGCGTCGATGGGATCCACAATCACCAGCCCGCCACCCACGCCGGGAATCGGGTTGACCGTCAGCAGCAGAGACCTGCTCTGGCCGGGGTTGATATCCCCCACATCCCAGCGGCCCGAGGCCAGATCGTAGCCAGCGCCGGCCACAGTCGTCGTCATCCCCGTGGACATTGTGTCTGTGACGACTACATTCGTGGCCGGGTCCGGCCCCAGATTGGTCACATTCAGAATGTAGAAGAAGGATTGGCCTTCCTGGGGCTGGGTGATGGTGGCAGATTTTTGCAGCATCAGGTCCGCGGCGGTGACACGGAAACCCACGGCAGGCGTGTGGTTGGCCGTGTTGGCGTCGGCCACGCTGGAAGAAGCGGCGCTGATGGTATTGGTAATGATGCGGTTGGCCGTGCCGGGGATGACAGTGCCGGTCAGAATCAGCGTCTCGCCGGCCCCCACATCCAGCGTGGGAATGCGCCAGACACCGGCCCCGCCCGGGGTGTTGGGTCCGAAATCCCCCGCGCTGGTGGACGAAATAATGGCGGTCAGGCTGATGGGCAGGCTGTCGGTGATGCGCACATTCGATGTGGCGCTGGGGCCGTCGTTAAAGACAGTGATGGTATAGACTACCGGATCGCCCACATTGGCAATGGCGCGGTCCACGCTCTTTGTGATGGAAAGGTCCGCGCCGCCCACCTGGAAGGAGACGCTGGCGTCGTTGGGGAAGACCGCCGGATCGTACTGGTCCAGAGAGACGCCCTCCACTTGGTCGGTGACCAACTGGCCTGCGGCGCCGTTGTCCACCCGGGCGGTGATATTGAGGATCGTGAAATCGCCTACGCCCAGGGCAGGAATGGTCCAGCGCCCAGTGGCGGGAACAAAGCTCCCAGTACCCACCACCAGGTGGGTGGAGAAGGTGAGGTCCGTAGGCAGGGTTTCGGTCAGAACGATATTGGTGGCAACATCTGGGCCGTAGTTGGTCATCTGAATTTGCAGCAGCACATCCTGGCCCACCAGTTGGCCGCCGCTGGCGCTCATATGCAGCCCCAAATCAGCGGCTGGCGGCACAATCAGCGTCACCGACACCTGATCGTCCTCGCCGTTGCCCAGCCCATTGCCGGGCGTGGAATCCGGGTCGAAAAGGCTGGAAGCCACAATCTCTGCGGTATTGGAGATAGGACCCGAGAGAGCCAGCGAGCGGCTGATGACCAGTGTGGCAAAGTCGCCGGCAGCCAGTACGGGAATCGTCCACAGATTTGTGGTGGCGCTGTAACTGCTCCCCGCCGAGGGCGTCACCGTAGAGCCGCTGCCGGGCGCATCCCACACCTGTACATTGGAAGCCGTATCTGGCCCGTCGTTGGTGATAGTCACCGTAAAGACAGGTGTGTCGCCCACATTGGGTGTACTCGGCTCAACGGTCTGGGTGAGTGCCAGATCCGCGGCCGGCGCTGCTGTGAAAGCGGCGGCCGCGCTGTTGTTGGCCAGATTGTGATCGTACTGGGCAGCGCCGATGGAGGCGATATTGGTGAAGCTACCCGACCCGATCACCTGGGCGGTGATGGTCAGCGCCTGGCTGACGCCGCTGCCCAGGGAGGGCAAAATCCACAGACCGGTGGTGGGGCTGTACGTGCCGCTGTCGGCCAACTGGCTGACAAAAGCGAGACTGGCAGGCAGCAGATCTCTCACCTGTACATTTGTAGCCGTCTCTGGCCCGTGATTGGTGGCCGTCAGGACCAGGGAAAGGGTACTCTGGACCGGCGGGGAGAGGCTGGAAAGGCTCTGGGCCAGGGAGAGATCAGCGTTCAGGGGTACAGTAAAGGTGACTACCTGGCCGTTGTTGAAAAGTTGTGGGTCGGTCTGGTCCAGGGCATACAGCAGGGCCGCGTTTGTAACCACCTGGCCCGAAGCTGCAGAACCGATGCTCCCGGCCACTGTCATCGTCAGCTTCTGCCCCGCGGCCACATTTCCGACGGTCCACAGACCGCTGGTCAGGCTGTAGCTGCCCTGCACCACCGAAACGCTGGGGGCCGTCAACGCCCCGGGCAGCAGATCGTGGATGACAACGCCCGTAGCGTTGCTGGGGCCAAAGTTATCCACATTCACTGTGTAGGTGACGGTCCCACCCACATTGAGATTGTTGATTGTCGCCTGTTTGGTCACTTGCAGATCGGAGAGCTGGCTGGCAGTGACAGTGGCCGAAGCGCTGTTGGCTGGCGTGGGGTCTGGCGTGAAGGAAGTAACCAGCGCGTTGTTGACCAGCGAACCGGGAGCCCCGGAGGTCGTTGCCACATCAATCCGCACCGTCTGGGTGATGCCAGGAATCGCATCATTCAGGCTACAGCCGATGACCTCTCCGCCCTGGTCAGCACAGACAACGCCCGCGGGGCCACTAAAGCCGGTATAGCTGAGACCAGCGGGCAAGGTATCGGTGAGAAAAACATTGCGGGCCAGGGAGGGTCCCAGGTTGCCCACGGCCAGGTCATAGTAATAGCTATCCTGACCTGCTATGGCAAAACTCACACTGGCGCTTTTGACCAGTGTCAGGTCTGCAACGCCGGTCACAGCAGTGGATATCGACGCCACATTGTTAAAGGGGTTGGGATCAAAGATAGTCGATGATCCATCCGCTGTATTTGTGATCACACCCAGAGCAGAGATATTGACCCGCACCGTAACAGTGACGGTGGCCTGTTCGCCTGGCGGCAAACTGGAGAGCGTACAGATGACAAGCGTCGAGCCTGCGCAGGCTCCCAGACTTGTCGCCAGCCCGGTGATGGCAACCTCATTGGGCAGCGTATCAGTAACAGTCACGGCGGGGGCCGTCGAAGGGCCGAGATTGACAACGCCGAGGGTGTAAGTCAGCATATTCCCGGCTACCACACTGGCGGCGCTGATACTTTTCACCACCCGCAAATCCGCTTGCTGCACCACATCGGAGGTTACACCTGTCTGGTCGTTGGCCGGATTGCGGTCGGCGTTGGCTTCGGTCGTAGAACGCACAGCGGCCAGGCTGAGAATTGGCCCGCTGAGGGTGGACGAAATGCGGCCGGTGACGATAACTGTAACCGCCTGGGTGCGGGGCAGGCTGCCCAAATCACAGATAAAAACAGTGCCAGTGATGCAGCTCCCCGCGCCTAAAACCTGGGGCTGGCCGATAGCGTAAAGTTCCGCGGGCAGGGTGACAGAAAGCTCCACATTGTCCGCCACAGACGGGCCAAAGTTTGTCACCGCATAACTATAGGTGATGGGAGCGCCCGCCACCAGAGGCACAGGCGCGACCGCCCCGACAACAGCCAAATCGAATTTGGTGTTGACCGAATTGGTGATGGCCGTCCGGTTGTTCAGCGGCGCAGGGTCGTCGGTAGTCTCCGAGCCGATCTTCGCCTGATTGACAATATCCAATTCCTGGAAAGTGGCAACCCGGGTGCGGATGGTCACAGTCAGGTGGTCACCGGGCAGAAGATTGCCCAGCGCACACAGGGCCTGGCCGCTGCTGGCTACACAGGAGGGGCTGGATACGAACGCAAGCCCCGGGGGCAGCGTATCTGTTACCTGTACATTGCGGGCCAGAGAGGGGCCGGTGCTGGAAATCGAAAGGGTGTAGGTAATCTCCTCCCCCTGCAAGGCGGTGTCCGGCGATGCGGTCTTGACAATGCCCAAATCGGCCTGGGCGCTGACACGGGTGATCAGACTCTGGCTGTTATTGGCCGGGTTGCGGTCCACAGTCGTCAGGCTGGACGCAATTATCTGGGTCGTCAGATCGCCCGACGAATCTATCTCTGCACGGAGGGTAGCCGTCATTGTCTGGGACTGGCCCATCTCCAGCCTGGAGAAAGCGCAGTTAATTTTCTGCCCACTGACAGTGCAAGCCGCCGCCGGTTCGATTGTGCGTATGGCCAGACCAGCGGGCAGAGTGGCCTGTACCTGAATGCCGCTGGCAATGGCCTGGTCCAGGTTGGAGACTGTCCAGACATAGGCCAGAGTCTCCCCCGCCACCGCCGAAGCGGGGGCGGTGTTGGTGGTCAAGCCCAGATCGCTGATGGAACACTCAACCGCGGAAATGCCCCCCTCGTCCTCATAAAAAAGAACGGTGCCGTTGCCGCTGAGAATGGGCGCGCCCACCTCCCCTGTTGCAGGATTGGTGCGGCTGCGAAAGACCTGGCGACTTTTGGCGATTCCGTCGTAGAGAACCACCCGCTGGCCGCTGGCCCCGTCCAGCCGCTGGTAGATCACCCGGTTGCCATCGGCGCTGATGCCAGGGCCAAAGTTGTCCGCGCCGGGGGTGTCGCTAACCTGCAAAAAACCACTGTCTTTGGCCGGATTGGGGCTGAGAAAGACATTGCGCACGGCCACTACATTGACGTCCGGATCCAGCCGTTGATCCGAGACAAAGGCCACCACAGCCCCGTCGTGGCTGACCGCCGGCATCTCATTCACGCCACCGGGGGTGCGGGTGATGGGGGTCATCTCCCCGCTGCCCACCGCATAGCGATAAATCTCCAGGTTGCCTTCCGGGTTGGCAAAGCTCTGGGACGAAGCAAAGATCAGCGTAGAACCGTCCCCGCTCAGGTTGGGCGTATCATTGAGCACACCCAAGGGGGTCTGGGTGATCTGTCGAAAAACGACCGGCGTGGCGGAAAGATCGGCCAGATAGATGTCCAGATTGCGTTCGGCGTCGGGCACACTGCCCACAGTCTCCGGGTCCAGCCCATTGTCCGAAATAAAAGCCAGCCAGCGCCCGTCATCGCTGATAGTGGGGTAGAGATTGGACCCCTGGGTCGTGTTGGTGATCTGGCGTACGACAACGCCGTCCAGATTGGAGAGGTCCGCCACAAATATCTCAAAGTTACCGTCAGAATTGTCAAAGCCACTGCCCGGATAGTGACGATCCGAGAAGAAGGCCAGATAGCGGCCATCCGCGCTCACATCCGGGGCCAGGTTGAAGCCGCCCAGAATCGAACCGGTGGAGTGGGTGAGCTGCCGGAAGGTTTTGGTGACGGAACCATCTGCATTGAAACGCAGTTCCGAACGGAAAATCTCAATGTTGCCGTCGGCGTTGGCCCCGTTCTTTTCCAGATCGCCCGTGGACCAGAAGAAGATGACGTTGCCGCTCTCTGTGCTGCGGGGTTCCGCGCTGAAAAATCGCCCTGCATCCGTCTCCAGAAGTGACTCGGGGCGTGTCGGGTTTGTGCAACGGATGCCCCCTTCCTGGGCGTGGACAGGCACGGCCGCCAGCCCGCCGGCTGCCAGAGCCAGCAGAAAAGTGAAGAGAAGCAGGCTGCGCTTGATCATTGGCCGCCTCCCCTCTCTGGGCAGGCCGGGGCCAGATAGCTCTGGCGGCTGGCCGGCCCTTCGCCCCCTGGCCCCACCGCGGCAACCAGCCACGCCGCGCCGCAGTCCGGCGTCCGTACCAGAAAGTTCGTCCGCTCCCCATCGGTGACGCCCACAGGGACAAACTCGCCCCCGCCCCGGCTGGCGTAGACCCGGTAGCTCGCTACAGGTCCGCCGACGGCAGGTGCTGTCCAACTGAGCAGCAACCCGCTGCTATCCATCTGCCCGGCCAGACTCTCGACTGGGCCAGGCGACAAGAGCGGGCGCTCTGCCGCGGCGGCCCGGCTGGCACCCCCGGCGAAGACCAGCGGCAAGAAGAGGGGGGGGCCGCCCTGGACCTGCACATCGGCGGTAATAGTCAGCGAACGATTGACAGGACAGCCCACGCCCGTAGCCGTCACCCGGACCGTATGGGGGCCGCCGTAGTAGTAGGCGTGGTTAATGCGCTGGCCGCTGACCGGCGGGCTGCCGTCGCCAAAATCCCAGGTGAAGGTCATTATGCCGGTGCCTTCCACCAGCAGACCCGTAAAGGTGACGCTCTCCTGGGGGTTCGGATTGGCTTTGCTCAGACGAAAACTCAGCCCCCGGGGCCAGACGCAGGTGGTCCCCCGCACCCGAAAGGGCGGGCTGACCGCGGCCGCGCTGCCCTGCTTCACCGGCCCGATGCTGTCCCCCTGGACCAGACTGATGCGGAAGCGGGCGTTTTCGCTGATGGCTTCGTCCGCCTGGGCATTCCAGATGAAGGCGTAACTCTGGCCCAGGCGGGTAGGGGTGAGGGCGGACGAGGGCGAGCTTTCGATCTTCACACTCCACTTGCCGTCGGCCCGAATCTGGAGTTTGTAGTTGCCATCCAGAGGGATAGCGACTTTCATCACCCCGTCATACGCACCCACCTTTTCGGCCAGGAGAGCCAGCAGATTGTCCTGGGAATCCAGCAGCCAGGCCGTAAAAAGCGTGGAGCCGTCGTGTTTGATCGTAAAAGCAGCCTCGCCCGCGCCCACGGCAAAGGCAGCGGTCGTCTGGGAACCTGTCCCATCCTTTTCCAGAGAAGTGGTCAGACCGCTGCCGCCGGTCACACTCAGCACACCCGTGGCCCGCAGCCAGCGCCCCCCCCCATCCAGAGAATAGTCGAAGCGCAGTCGCTCCGGCGTGACAGATGTGCCGATGCCATTCGAACCAGCCACATTGCGGATGCCGTCGGGATCGTAGAGACGGAAGGGAATCGTCACCGTCGGGTGGGATGGACCCGAGAGGATAGTCGGCCCGGCATAGATGCCCCCCTGCCCTGCCAACCCCGGACGAGTCACGGCCAGATAGGCCGGGTTGATAAGCAGGGGGATGGCCGAGCGGTATTCGTCCTGCAGGTGGGCGGCCACAATCAGTGTATTTTCGTAATAGCCGTTAACACCGGTCAGGCTGCCCCCGGCCTGGCTGGTTGCCAGGTCCAGGTCACCGTCGTTGTCCACGTCGCCCCAGGCCACGCCGGTGGTGCGCTGGGGTGTGGCCGAGGACCAGAGCCAGGCAAGCTGTACACTGCTGGTGGGCGCGCTGGGGTCCCGGCGGTTGACGTATATCTGATCCAATTCGCCGTCGTTGCCCACGGCCAGGTCCAAATCGCCGTCGTTGTCCCAATCCCCCCAGGCCAGGGAGGTGGTCTTGCTGGTCTCGCTGGAGGCCCAAATCGGCGTGGACGAAAGGAGGGGGCTGCCGTTGAAGATGCCCCGGTTCTCGTAAATGTAGTTGCTCTGGCCGTAATTGCCCACAGCCAGGTCCAGATCGCCGTCCCCGTCATAGTCACCCCAGGCCACCGAGCGGGTGTTGGCTGGAACCACAGGCCAATTCATCGGTGTAAAGGCGTCCAAATTGGCGTTCTGACTGCGCTGGTTCAAGTAAATCTGATTGGGCTGGCCGTCGTTCCCCACCACAAAGTCCAGATAGCTATCGCCGTTCAAGTCCGCCCAGGCAATGGCCCGGCTGTTGCTGAGAGCTGCCGAAGTCCAGACCGGCGACGTGCTGAGCAGACCGGCATTCGTGCCCCGCAGATTCCGGTAGAGACGCAAGGGGCCATTGGTGCTGGCAACCAGCAGGTCCAGGTCCTGGTCGTCGTCGTGATCCCCCCAGGCCAGGGCAGAGACCTCAAAGTGGGGCGCGCTGGATGTCCAGGCGGCTGTCCCCAGATTGCCCGTGCGATAGACAAAGATGCCCTGGGATGTACCTGCGGCCAGGTCCAGCCAGTTGTCGTTGTCCACGTCTGCCACGGCCAGAGCGTGGGGGCCAAAGCCGCCGATGGTCACTTCGTCGTCCCGATTGAAGAGCGAGCGGCTGTTGTAGTAGACCTTTGTAGAGAGGGCGTTGGGGCCAGCGTTGGCTGCACCCGCGGCAAAAATCAGGTCGGGCAGGCCGTCGGCGGTCAGATCACCCCAGGCCACGGCGGCCGCGGGCGCGGTGGCCCGGCTGCCGGTAATAATCGTCGTGGCAGGCACGGGTGTCACTGAGCTTTTGAGGACCGGCGCAAAGTTGGTAAAGACCAGACTCGGCCCATCCCGGTTGGTGACGGCCAGGTCCAGATCGCCGTCCCGGTCCAGGTCCACCCCGCGCAGACTCCACATCTGCCCCCGCACATTGTCCACCGAAAGCTGTGCCCGGCGCACAAAGCCGCCGGCTGACTGTTCAAAGACCAGCGGGGAGATGTTGGCCACGGCCAGGTCCAGCAGCCCATCGCCGGTGAAGTCGCCCCAGTCCAGGCTGAAGGGAGTCAGGAAGCGATCCGTGCGCAGAGTAAAGGCCGTGGCAAAGCCCAGCCCGTTCTGGTTCTGGTAGATGCGGGCCTGGCGCAGCAGAGGATAGGCCGCGGCCAGATCGAGAAAGCCATCGCCGTTGTAATCGCCCCAAGCAAAATGATAGGGGAGGAAGCCCACGGAGTTGTCGATAGTCCGATGTTGAGCCGGGGGGAATTTGCCGCTGCCATCGTTGATAAAAAGCTGCACGGCATTGGGAAAGAGACCCAAAGCCAGGTCCAGATCGCCGTCGTTGTCCACATCCCCAGGGACTAACGCAGCGGTGGCCCGGTTGCTCACACAGCCACCGTCCGCATCCGAGGGCCGGGTAAAGACACCCCCGCTGTTGCGGAAGAGTTGCACCGGGCAGGGGGCGTTGATGGCGTTGGTGCTGAGAATCAGGTCCAGGTCCCCGTCCCGGTCAAAGTCGCCGGGGGCTGCCCGCACAAAACCGTGGGTAGAGGTAAAGCGGGTGGACTCCTGCACAGTTGCGCCGGCAATGGCGTAGAGATAGTTGATCCCGGCGCCGGCGCTTTCGTCCCCCACCGAGGCCAGTTCCAGCACGCCATCGCCCAGAAAGTCGCCCCAGCGCACGCCAAAACTGCGCCGACTGTTGGACCAAAAGAGGCGCAGACGGCCATTTTCATTGCGATAGATGACTGTGCCGATAGACGAACCCAGGGCCATATCCAGGTCGCCGTCCCGGTCAAAATCGCCCCAGTCCAGGCTCAGAGTACCGCCCCGGTCGCTGGAGAACCAGGTGGCGGTCCGGGCCAGGGTTGCCCCCACGCCCAGCTGCGCGTCCACTTTGACGACAGTCTGGGTCTCGTTGCTGCTGACAGCCCGCGGTTCGCCGCCGGTTTCATAGGTGGCAAAGGCCTGATTCTTGATGATAGAGCCGTCGGTCTGCCCCACCAGTCGGCCACGGAAGCGGCGCACCGCGCTGGTGCCGGGGGCGACAGAGGCGATAGTCCAGCTGATCTGCCGGGTCTCTGTCACCAGAATCGTACCGCCCAGCGGCTCTGGAATCTCCTGGGCTTCGATAATCTTTTCGCAGGCGATGTTGGGAATACACTCGATGGGTTCCTGCAACGCGCCCCGGGGCAGCACATCCAGCAGGGAGATATTGCGCAGGGTGGCCGTGGTATTGTTGGTGACGCTGATGGCGTAGGTGATCAGCTCGCCGTTTACAGCCTGCCCGTCGGACGCAAGCCCCGCCACCACATCCTTCCAGAGGATCACTTCGCCGTTGCTGATGCCCCGAACACCGCCCCGGGCCAGGAGATCGGCTACCCAATCGGGCACTTCAGCGCGGGTCACAGCCAGCCCTGCGGGGGGCAAACCCGTCGAAAACGGGATGTCGGGGAGGATTGTCTGGGTGGGGGTGATGGCCTGGGCAGGGCCATCTGCCAGGGCAAGCAAAGACTGCACCGGGTGTGGTAACTGCTCACCCCCTCCCAACCTCCCCCACTGTGGGGGAGGAGTCGATCCACT
>JAHDWH010000055.1 GCA_023384455.1 Caldilineaceae bacterium
GAAAACTCAAAAAATCGAGCGTTTAACCAGAAACCTTTGAAAATGAACTATCAGATGAAATATTGAAAGAAGTCTTCGAGAAACGAGTAGCGCAGATGCTTGAAAAGGCAGAAAACAAAAAGCGAATCCGCCAACTATTCAAAAACTTTGACTTCAATAGAGTAAAAGAATATCCATTACCGATAATTATCATGATTTTAAAAAACAAATCAGTGGCAAACTCTTTCAGACAATACTTGCTAAGCAGGAAATCTATCACATCCAAAGATGTTGATCTCATGTTGACGTATCTTTGTCAAATTGATTTTTCCGACACCGAAGTTCTCGAGTTTCTGAGAAACTATACGCCCATGACAAGAATAATCTCCAAAGTGACAAACCCTGATTTGGCGCACTTGCAACCTGGCTATTATGGCTTGCAAAATTGCCAAATTCAGAAATTGTCCACATTGCCCGATGTAATAGAACAAATAAAGCATAGGGTGTTCAACGAAAGAATCGAATCTTACTCTGTTGCATTGAATCATCTCCTCAATGAATTACATGGAATTTGCTTCCAAATTGATGGAAATGTCGGAAACAAAAGTAAAGACTATGACGCCAATCAAGTTGTGCAATTCCTACAAACACAAGGGATTTCTCATCGCATCTGTATCGGTGTGCGTAGATTATTTGATCGTAGAAATACAAATCAAGTTTCCCACCCTGGCTCAGCCAATTTCTTGGCGTGGAGCGTGTCAGAATTAGAATATTGGCAATATCATCAAATCGTGTCAGAGTGTTTAGATATTTTGGTGAAGGCATGACATTTTATTCTCTGGACAGGTGAAGGGTTACCCACGCCTGCGGAGATTCAGCCTCGCTGAGATTTCTCTACGCTGATGCGAGGTGCAAATTACACAGCGACCCATTCCTACCCCACTCCATAGAAAGGCCCTCCCCCAAATGCCCCCCACCACCGAAAACCCACTCATCACCGCCCGCCGGGAGCGCACCCGCTGGTTTCTCGCCGACCGCTTCGGGATGTTCATCCACTGGGGACTCTACGCCATCCCCGCCCGGGGCGAGTGGATCAAAAGCATCGAGAAGATCAGCGACGAGGACTATCAGCGCTACTTCGACGAGTTCAACCCGACCAATTTCCAGCCCAAGCGCTGGGCCAGGATCGCCAAAGAGGCGGGGATGAAATACGCCGTCCTCACCGCCAAGCACCACGACGGCTTCTGCCTCTTCGACAGCCAACTGACCGACTATAAATCCACCAACACCCAGGCGGCCCGGGATTTCGTGGGGGAATATGTGGAGGCTTTCCGGGCCGAAGGGCTGCAGGTAGGTCTCTATTACTCTATCATCGACTGGCAGCATCCCGGCTACCCGGCCTACGGCGACCGCTTCCACCCCATGCGCGACAACCCGGCCTACAAAGATCAACCCCGGGATTTCGCCGCCTATCTGGAATACATGCACGGCCAGGTGGCCGAACTCCTCACCAACTACGGCAAAATTGATATTATGTGGTTCGATTTCTCCTACGACAATCTGATGGGCGAGGCCTGGCGGGCCACGGAACTGGTGCAGACCGTGCGAACATTGCAGCCCCATCTTCTGATGGACAACCGGCTGGGGGCCAGCGGCGAAGGCAACCACCGCTTCACCACCAAAAACCCGGAAATCTTCGCCGGTGACTTCGCCTGTCCGGAGCAGATCATCCCGCCCGCGGGTCTAGTGGACGAGGATGGCGTCTCTGTGCCCTGGGAAGCCTGCATCACCCTCAACAAACATTGGGGCTACTGCGCCGCGGATCACGACTACAAATCCCCCCAACAGGTAGTGCGCGGCCTGGTGGAGTGTGTCAGCAAGCACGGCAATCTGCTGCTCAATGTGGGACCAAACGCCAAAGGCGAGATTCCCCTGGAGAGCGAGGCGATTCTGGCCGCGGTCGGCGAGTGGATGCGCCAGAACGGGGAGAGCATCTATGGCTGCGGCCGGGCAGATCTGCCCAAGCCCGAATGGGGACGCTACACCCAGAAGGGCAACCGGCTCTACGCCCACGTCTACGAGCGGGGCATCGGCCCCATCAACTTCCGGGGCTTGAAAGGCAAAATCAGCAAGGCCCGCCTCCTGGCCGACGGCTCCGAGCTGAAGCTGGACACCTCCTGGGTGACAAACGATTACCCGGACGACGCCTTTATCGATTTCCCGGCTTCCCGGCTGCCGGATGAATTGGATACGGTGATTGCGTTGGAGTTGATGGGGTAAGGAGTGGGCCGGACCAGGCCCAGCGGTTTTTCTACGCTGGGCTTGGATGTGAAACTCTCCGATACGCCGGATGTGCAGCAAGGGAAACTGCGCTGTGAACAGAGCATGTACGGAATGCAAAATTGCGAAATAGTACAAACAGGACTTACGCACTTTCTCCTGGGAGCGCAGGCGTCTCGCCTGCTGCCGCCAGGATGGCGGCGATCCCAGGTGCGTAAGTCCTGATAAACAAAGTTGGGTAGCAGGTGCCCAACTTTTTTGTTATAATAAGCTCAGTAGCGACTGCATTTAGCGATTTCAAAGAAGTCGCAAAGGGTTCATTAGGAGACAACAATGACACTGGTCGAAATATTACCGACGATTCGGCAGCTACCAGCATTTGAAAAATTACGTTTAATTCGCATTCTTACGGAAGATCTGGATACCAACGCGGAGATTTATCCATTTGAGCATCATAAGACCTACATGTTGCCGACCCCCTATGATATGTTTGGCGCCGGGCAAGTATTGGCCGATGCATTAGCAGCCTTTGAAGCCAAGGAACAGTAAACAATGCGTTTTCCGTATACAGTTACTGGTCCAACTCAGACCGAATTTGATAGCTTACCGCGTTTGCCACTTACGCTACAGCTTGACCGCCATCGAGTTGAAGCGGTTGGGTTGGTAGATAGCGGCGCAACTGTAAACGTATTGCCTTATGACGTCGGCTTACAGCTAGGTGAGTCGTGGGAGGATCAGAAGGCAACCATCAAACTCGCTGGCAATCTTGGCGGTTTCGCAGCACAGCCGATATTTGCTATGGCAACTATTGGCGACTTTACACCGATTCGTCTTGTTTTTGCTTGGACTCGCAATAACAACGTGCCATTGATTTTGGGGCAGATGAATTTCTTCATGGAGTTCGAGGTCTGTTTCTTTCGTAAACAGCGGGAGTTTGAGATAAAACCAGCCTCCACGTAAAGACGCCACTGCCGAACATTACATGGGGCAGAGGCCGGAACAGTAGGGCATTTTTTGTTGTTCTACTTTCGGTGTTACTGTCATTATCCCGCCGCCGAACAGACTGGGCACACGACACTCTGTTTTCTTTTCTGCTATTATAGGCGACACGGCGACGCAACCCTACGCCACCCCACAGAAAGGCCCCCCCAATGCCCCACCCCCAACCCGACGGCTTTCTCGCCCTGCCCGCCAGCGGCACAGGCCCAGGTGTACTCGTTCTCCACGCCTGGTGGGGACTCAACGAGACGATCCGGGGCGTCTGCACCCGGCTGGCCGAGGCCGGTTTCGTCGCCTTCGCCCCGGACCTCTACCACGGCAAAGTGGCGAAAACAATTGCCGAGGCTGAAATTCTGGGCGGCACAGTGGACGCCAACTTCCTACAGGCCAAAACCGAAATCGCAGAGGCGGCGCAGTTCCTCCACGAACAGGCGGCTCCCTCCGACCGGGGACTGGCGGTGATCGGCTTCTCTCTGGGCGCGTTCTTTGCCCTGGCCCTGGCCGCAGAAACCCCCGCACACATCGACTCCGTCGTCCTCTTCTATGGGAGCGAAGGCACAATGGGCAGCGATTTCAGCGCTTCCAGAGCGGACTATCTGGGCCACTTCGCCGCAAACGACGAGTACGAACCCCAATCGAATGTGGACCTGCTGACCGAATCCCTACGCCGTGCGGGCCGCCCGCTGACTTTCCACACCTACCCGGACACAGGCCACTGGTTTTTTGAGCCGGACGTTTTGCAAGCCTACAATCCAGCCGCGGCCAGCCTGGCCTGGGAGCGCACGCTGGCTTTCCTGAATCGGCCTTCCACCGTATGAGTACGCCTATGAACCCCCTCACCGACTCTCTCACCAGCCGCTGGCGGGCCGAATTCCCCGGCCTGGAACGCAGCGTCTATATGAACACCTGCTCCCTGGGCCAGCTCTCCCGCCGCAGTATGGACGGGATGCAGCGCTTTCAGGAGCAGTGGCTCAGCTACGGGGCCAGCGCTTGGTACGAACTCTGGCTGGGCGAGATGGCAGACGCCCGGGCCCGCTTTGCCCGGCTCATCAACGCCCGGCCCAATGAAATCGCCATCCTGCCCAGCGTGGGTGTGGCCCTCAGCGTCATCGGCAGCAGCCTGGACTTCTCCGCCCGGCCCGAAGTCGTCGTCACCGAAATGGACTTTCCGACGATTCCCTACCAGTGGATGGCTCGGGGCGAGGAGGGCGCGCAACTGCGCCTGCTCGCCTCCCCGGATCGGGTGCAGGTGCCGCTGGAGAGCTTCGACCAGGCCATCGGCCCCCGCACCGGACTGGTCGCCACTACCCACGTCTTTTTCACCAGCGGTTGGGTGCAGGATATCGCCGCCATTTCTGCCCTGGCCCACGAGGCCGGTGCGCTCTGTCTGGTAGACGGCTACCAGGCCGCGGGCCAGATTCCCGTGGATGTCAAAGCCGCGGACGTGGATGTCTACATCAGCGGCGGGCTGAAGTGGCTGCTGGGCGGGCCAGGGATTGTCTTTATGTATGTGAAAGAAGAACTGATCCCCCAACTCCACCCGACCACCACCGGCTGGTTTGCCGCCAAAGATATGTTCAAGTTCAACCCGGAGCGTTTCGAGATGGCCGAGGACGCCCGCCGCTTCGAGCCGGGCACGCCCGCGGTGGCCGCGGTCTACGCCGCCAACGCCGGGCTGTCGATTGTCGAGGAGATCGGCCCGGAAGCCATCCGCGCCCGCACCGCCGCACTGGACGCGGACCTGATCCGCCGCCTGCGTTCCGCGGGTCTGCAACCCCGCATCCCCGCCGATATGACCCGCCACGCGGGGATTGTGATGCTGCCCGTGGACGACCCACCCGCGGCGGTCAAAGCGCTGAAGGAGCGGGGCATAATCATCGACTACCGGCCCGGCAGCCTGCGGCTCAGTCCCTACTTTTACAACACAGAGGCAGAGAACCAACTGCTGGTCGATGGGATTGGGGAGGTTCTCTATGGCTGAACCGATCGAAAGGCCCAAGTGGAATGCTCCGTTGAGAATTCGCCCCATCTCCCTCGCTCTCATCCGGCGGCCCTCCGCTGGCGGCTGGTTGGCTGGCTACGGCAAGGACAGCCGCAAAAACCGGGAATTCTACCGGCCTCCGGGCGGCGGTATTGAGTTCGGCGAAAACAGCAGCGAGACAGTGCGTCGGGAAATGATGGAGGAATTTGGGACGGTTGTCGAACCCTTGCACCTCCTGGGCGTCACCGAAAATATCTTCACCTACGAAGGCAACCCCGGCCATGAAATCGTCTTTCTGTGGGAAACCCGCTTCGTCGACGAGCGCTTCTACGCTCTGGACGAGATTGTCATTGCGGCTGACAACGGTGAACGGAATCCCGCCCACTGGATCGACCCCGACGATCTGGCAGCCCGGGGCATCGCCCTCTACCCCGACGGTCTGCCGGAAATCCTGCGTCAGCAGACGGGTTCGCAGAAATTCCACTTCTGATTCCGGGAATCGGCTATCCACTCCTCGCGATTCGGTCATTCGTCCCCGTTTGGCTTTTTGTCCCACACCGCCTAAAATAGGACTATCCGAAGGATTTTCCGGTTCCCATTTCCACGAAAGGCTGAAGGCGTGAACGACGAATTATTACAGGCAGTACAGGCGGGTCAGGCCGAGACCGACCCCAAATTCAAAGCACTGAAAGCGGCCAGCAGCGCGTTGACCGCGGCCTCCCGGCTCGCGGCCCAGGAGAAGCTGGACGCGCTGCCTATGCAAAAGGCCCTGGCCAAATTGCAGCAGGCCGCCGAACTGGTGAAGGCGATGGGGCTGGAAGATGCAGCCCTGGACAGGGCCACCACCGCTTTTGGCGAGGCCACCCAAGCCGCGCTGGACGCCCTGGCCTTCCAGTTTGCCCGGGACCTGAAGGAGAGCTTCGAGGCCCGGGGCCAGGAAGTCGAAGGCCGTCCCCCCACCCTCGTCGTGGACCAACTGGTGCTGCAAATCGACAGCGGCGCGCGCAAAGCCCAGTGGTTCTATGGCAAAGAGGCGCTGACCAAACCCCTGCCCCTCTCCCTGAGCGGCATCATCAAAGCCTATGACCAGCAGCGCAAGGCCATTCTGGAGCGCAAGGACGAGACACCTGCCTTCCTGGCCGATCTCTACAACGCCTGGAACGATCTGATGACCGAAAAGACCGAGAAAGCCGGTCGTCGCCCCGCCCAGAACCGCATCAATCTGGTGGAGACCTACGCCAAACTTGTGCTCAACCGCCAGGTGGCCCGCTTCTGGAACGCCCCCTCCCGCAGCACCTTCAAAGATTACGAGCGCCCCTTTTTCGTGCGCGATTTGGTTCTTGCCAACGATGCCGGTGGGACAGTTCAGGTCGATGGCAAAGCCTATCGCCTGCGCCTGGGCACGGCCACCAAAAGCCAGGCCGACAGCGCAGCCCGCAGCGTCTGGGTTCCCAGCAGCGCGCTGGGCGGGGATTTCTACGGCGATATTACGTTTGAGTAGTTGCTGGGGAGTAGGGATTGGGGAACAGGGAGTGGGGAGTAGGGACTGGGAATTTCCCGATCCCCACTCCCTGATCCCCAGTCTCCAGTCCCCCATCCCCAATCCCTAACAGGAGCTTTCCATGACCACCCTCTCCCGCCCCCTGGCCCGGCATATTGTGGAAGTTTTAGGCAGCACAGGTACGCCCCCGGCCCGGGGTGTGCAGTTTTTCAACGCGGGCAACAATTCTCTCCTCGACGCCCTGGACGAGTATTATCTCTCCTCCTATCTGCAGGACGGGGGCGGGACCTACAAAATGGTGGTGGGGGATTACGGCAGCGGCAAGAGCCACTTTCTCTACTGTCTGCGGGACAGGGCCTGGAGCAAAGGCTTCGCCGTCGCCAAAGTCGATCTCAGCCCGGTGGAGACCCCCTACAACGACCAGCGGCTGGTCTACGCCGCGGTGGCGCGCAACCTCATCTGGCACGAGGAGAGCGACGAAATCTCCGACGAGACGGGACTGCCCCGCTTTCTGGAAGGCACACTGGAACGGGTGCTGGGCGGCCTGCCCACATTGGAAGCGCTGACCCATCCCAACTACCGGGGGCTGGTGGACACCCTGGAAGCCACGGCCATCGACAGCCTGGCCTACCGGGCCGCGGTCCTGGCCTATTTCGACGCCCTGATCCGGGACTTCGACGAGCGGCTCGATTCCCTGACCCGCTGGCTGCTCGGCTCCAACACCACACCCGACGACACCAAAATTCTGCGCGAGGTGGGGGTGACGGGCAAAATCAGCCGCACCAACGCCTTTCGGATGCTCCGCTCTCTGGTGCAGACCATCCGTGCCCTCTCCTACGGCGGGCTGATTCTGCTCTTCGACGAAGTGGACCGGATGTCCAGCATCGGCGGCAAAGCGGAGAAGCTGGCGACCGACAACCTGCGCGAGGTCATCGACCGCACCCGAGACGACCTGCCCGGCGCGATGTTTGTCTATGCCGTCCCGCCCCAGTTTATCAACGATATTGTGCCCCGCTACCCGGCCCTGCAACAGCGGGTGCGTGCGCCGGGCCGCTTCAGCCGGGCCAACCACTTCAGCCCCCAGATCGCCCTGGACCATCTGGATTTGGACGAGAACGATCTGCTCTTGGCGATTGGGGAGAAATTGATCCCCATCTACGAAACCGCTTTCGAGACAGCGCTGGACCGTCCGATTCAGCAGGCCAACGCGGTGATTCTGGCAAATGTGGCCCGGGATGTCTTTTTGGATGTGAGTCACCGGCGGCTCTTTGTGAAGGCGTTCATCACCGAACTGGCCCGTCAGCACGCGGGCAACCAGCACCTGCTCACCGAAGACGAGGCCATCGCCATCATCCGCGGCCAGGTGGACGAACTCAGCGGGGGCGAGACGCCGCCCTATTAATGTAACGCAAGCTGTTAGCTTGCGCCGGCGCAAGCTAACAGCTTGCGTTACAGGGGGAGAGATGAAACGACTACCCACCTGGCGGGAGATGCACCCGGACACAACGCCGGAGGAAGAAGAGATTCTATTTGCTTTCTACCGGTCCGCGCCGACGTGGAAGAAGATGGAGATAATGTCCGAACTCAATCGTGCAGCCAGAACATTGGCAATGTCTGAACTACGGACACGACATCCCGATGCATCAGAGCTGGAATTGCGCTATCTATTTGCTGAATTGATGTACGGCACTGAGATAGCCGAGAAGATACGAGCCTACGATTCTGCTGCAAGTCATCTGGAAAATGAGGAATCTGGAAGTTCAGGAGGGAACGGGTGACAGCAATTGCGCTGGATACGAAATACGTCAATGTGTTGGAATCTCTCGGCAATGCGGAGGACGGGCTGGCCGAAGCCGTGCGCCGCTATGCGACCGAACGCATAGGCGAGAAGATTGCCCAACTTCATCGGGAAATTTCGCAGATACAGGCCGTCTATGGCATATCTTACGAGCTTTTCTATGCCCGTGTGACCACAGATGAAAAGTATGTAACTGCCTTGCGCTCGGCTCATCCGACTTGGGAGCGCGACTTCAATACGTGGGAGTTCCTGACCGACGAGCAGTCTGTATGGCTTGGCCGACTCGCAGAAATATCAATTCACTGAACTAAAGTATAGCAACCAATGATCGGTACCCACGTCGAACACCCAACCTACGGCCCCGGCCAGATCGTCGCCCTCTACCGCAACGGCGAGGAGTGGATGGTGCGCTTCGATAGCGGTCTGCGTTTTCGCCGCCCCCGCCAGGAATTCAACGGACAGATGCCCAATACACCCACCCCCACCCCGACGACCATTGCCTTCGTCCCCGCACCGATGACGCCCAGCCAACTGGACGCCCGCAACCTCATCGAGGCCCTGCGGGTGGGCGTGGCCCCGGCCCAACACGCCCAGGAATTGACCATCGGTCTGGAGAGCGAGCGGGCCAGCCTGGGCAGCGCGCTGGTGCAAACCCACCAGAGCGGCGGGGACGTGCGCGCGATTATTGGCGAATACGGCTACGGCAAGAGCCACATTGTGGAGTTGACCAGCCAGGAGGCCCTGCAACGCAAATTTCTCGTCGCCAGCGCCAGCCTGGACCTGCAAGAGTTGCCGCCCCACCGGGCCTTCGACATCTACGGCGCGCTCATGCGCAGCCTGCGCTACCCGGAGAGCGACGAGCGGGGGATGGGTCCCCTGCTGGCTGCGGTGGCAGGCGTGCCCCGGCTGCGGGATGAGTTGCGTGAACTGACCCCCGCCGAGAACGACCCGTTGACCTTCGCTCTGGATGCGCTCAGCACCATCACCAGCACCCGCCAGCAGACGGCCTGGGAAAATTGGCTGATGGGCGGGCGGCGGGTGAAATCGATGAATCGGGCGATGCCCAGGGGGGTGAAGTTCCCGTCCATCTACCGGGTGGGCCACAACGCCCGCCAGATGGCCTATCTGCTCAGCGGCGTCAGTGTGCTGGCCCGGCTGGCCGGTTTTAGCGGGTTGTGTGTGCTGATCGACGAGGCCGAAAGCTACTCCCTGCTCAAACCCTACCAGCAACCCAAAGCCAGTCTCTTTTTCAGCGCAGTGATCCACGCCAGCCTGGGCGACGAGCGCTCCCGTCTCTCCGACGCTGACCTGCCCCAGCACCGCTTCCGGGACTACCCCCCGGCCTACGACGAACGCCAATCCCTCTTTTTCCTCTTTACCATCACCCGCAGCGACAACCGGCTGCCTCTGGAAGATTGGCTGGCCGAGGATAAAGTGCTGGCCCTGGAAGCACACTACACCCCCCAGGAGATCGGCCACTTTTTGGAGCAGGTGATGGACTACCACGCCCTGGCCTACGGCTATGCGGTAGGGGAACGTCAGCGCCAGGTGCGCCGGGGCGCAGCCGAACACCTGGCCCAGGGGATGCGCAACGACCGGCTCAACATCCGCGCCGTCGTGCGTCTGGCCGTGGAACTCTACGATCTGCTCTACCTGCACCCGGAATACGAAGTGGTCAGCCTGCTGGACGAGTTGCGCGGGCAGATGCGCTAAAAGGAGTGAGCAATGAAAATTGAACGGTTTCGCGTGCAAAATTATAAGAACCTCAAAGATGTCAGGCTTGAAGGGCTGTCTGATATAAATGTATTCTTTGGGCAAAACAGTGTCGGGAAGTCAAATGTCTTTGAGGCGCTTGCCTTGGCTCTTTGGCTATTGAATGCCCGTAAGAAGCCGAGTGGGAAAGGGGTAGTTGTAATCAGTCTAAAAGATGTATATCAGAAATTGGCGATAGCTGCGCCTATAATGCCTTTGGATGGTAACGGACCAATAGCGTTTCAGGTTACGATCAGGTGGGAAGACCGGGATGTTGCTGGTCAAGTTGCAGTGAGAGGTAGTACCACAGATACAAAGTCAAATATCCCTCCAGAAACACGGCTGATCTGTCATATTCGGATAGAGCAGGAATCTAAGGATGAAATAGCATCCTCTGTCGACTATTCCTGGGAGAATAATGAGGGACATTTTGTACATTTTCCAGGTGAAAATTTGCTGCCTTTTGTTCCACATTTGCATACTATCCACGCCTATCGGCGTCTAGGAATTGAGAGGCGTGAGTCGAGCAATGGATCAAAGGCAGTTAGCCATTACAATTTGAAACAAGCTCTTTTTTACGCTTATCTAAGCTCCAATCTGCAACAGAAACGACGATTGGAAGCAGTCCGAAGAATCCTTGCAGAGCCACCATTTGAAATTGGGCTACTGGATGTGTCTCTTCACCCAGAAACAGACGAAATTGACATCGGCTTTGTACGACCCGATGGCCGATTGACCATTGAAAGTCTCGGCTCCGGTTTTCAACAATTGCTGCTTGTTTTAGGGCAGGTTTTTCTCAATGATTCTCCAATTGTCGCTCTGGAAGAACCGGAGATGAACCTTTCACCCCAATATCAGCAGCATTTGCTCACTGCCCTACGAAGGCTGATGCAAGACCCCGCGGTTGCTCTCGAACAACTGTTTATTTCCACCCACTCGCCCTATTTTGAATTCGCCGAGAACTTCTATGACGTGACACTGGACAAACAGGGCCATACGCAAATAACACGCGCTACCACAGCGGAACACACCCGCCATTTCGCCATTGCCCCGCTGGGGCCAGAGACCGGTGCGCGACTCAATTCCCTGAATCAGATTCAGCTTTACCAGGGGGTGCTTGACGATTTACAGTTACAGCGTGGGGATATGGTTTTCTTTGTGAAGGACGAGGCCGGTCATTGGGAAATTCAGCCGGAGCGCGAAGTTCTCGGAGCAATGAAAACTGCCTGGAGTGATAATGGCGGCGGTGAATGAATTATTGGTGGATACCAATATCCTGCAGCAGCATTCCCTGCGCAATCGGCTGACCGAACGCATCCGCTCCGGTCAACTCCGTGTGTATGTGCCGACGATCATTCACGCTGAACGCATTCGTCAATTGGCCGACTCCAAAGGCGAAGCATACGCTGTCGACACGGTTCGACAGGCAGTTGCTCAATCGGAGTTCGCTCTGCTGCCCTTCTCCCCTGCCGACGCCGAAGCGCTGGCTGATCTCTGGCATGACCTGAAAGCAGCCGTTGAGCCAGCGATGAATGCTGCCGACTATTGGCGACGCAATTGCATTGACATTTTGCTTTGCGCGGTAGCCCGTTCTCGCGGGTATACGCTCGTCACCGACGATAAGGACCAACACTTCGAGTGGCTGGTTGCTGCGCATATGGATACGGGCCAACTGGAAGATTGGCTGGTAAATTTGGGCAACCAATGACCACCCCCCGCAGCCTCAAATCCCGCCTGGCCCACGCGTGGACGCCCTTCTTCGCCCGCCACGGCAGCTTCACCCCTGTGCAGGAAGCCGCCATCCCGCCCATTCTCGACGGCCACAGTACCCTCGTCATTGCGGCCACCGCGGGCGGTAAGACCGAAGCCGCGATTGTCCCCCTTCTCGAACGCTATTGCTTCTCCCCTTATCCTGGATCGGGAAAAGACGGACGAACTGCTCCCTCCCCCAAAGTGGGGGAGGGTTGGGGTGGGGGTCTCCGCATCCTCTACCTCTGCCCCACCCGCGCCCTGGTGCGTGACCTCTACGAGCGGCTGCGTCTGCCTTTGGAGCAACTCGAAATTTCGTTCGCGATGAAAAGCGGCGACACCGGCCCGGTCTCCACCAGCAGCCCGCCGACAGTGCTGATCACCACCCCCGAATCCACCGACTCCCTGCTCACCCGCGCGCCCCGGCTGCTGGCAGAGATGCAGGCGATTGTCCTGGACGAGATTCACCTACTGGACGGCGGGCCACGAGGGGATCAGTTGCGCTGTCTCCTGCGCCGTATTGAGAATATCCGCAGCTATCACCAGCAGCAGAGCGGCCTGCCCGCCACCCCCCTGCAACGCATCGCCCTCTCGGCCACTGTGCCGGACCCGGCAGGAATCGCGGCCCGCTACCTCTCTCCATCGGCAGATACATCTACTCCCTCCCCGCTTGAGGGGAGGGCTGGGGTGGGGTTCCCAATCGGGGCTGACGCGCAAATCATCTCCGTCTCTGGCCGCCGGGAGTTGGACGCGGACATTTGGCCCCTGCACGGGCTGGAAAGTCTGACGACGGCGCTGGCCCTGACCGCGACCCGAGAGTCTGGCCCACGCAAGTTCCTGATTTTTTGCAACAGCCGCAGCGAAGTGGAGCAGACCGCGGCCTTTTTGCGCGGCCATCTGCCCTTCGAGAGCGCCCTCTTTACCCACTATTCGAATCTGGACACGGCCCTGCGCCAGGAGGTGGAGGAGGGCTTTGCCGAGGCCAGCGTTGCCATCTGCGTCAGCACCTCCACCCTGGAGCTGGGCATCGACATCGGCAGCATCGACGAAGTGGTGCTGATCGGCCCACCGCCCTCCCTCTCCTCTTTTCAGCAGCGGATTGGCCGGGGCGGGCGACGCACGGGTGTGACCCGTGTACTCTGTATGGCCCGCTCGTCGTTGGAGGAGGTGCGTTTTCAGGCGCTGATTGGGGAAACTGTAAATCGGACTGTTAGTCCGACCGGTCGAACTGACAGTTCGACGTACAGATTTTTGCCGTCGGTGCTGGTGCAGCAGAGCTTCAGCATTCTGGCCCAAAGTCCTACCGGGGGTATCCGTCTGGCCGATCTGCGTCGGGCTGCGCCGGAAGAGATCGAGGATGAGACGCTGGCCGCAATTTTGGGCCATCTGACCCGGCTGGGCTACCTGCGCAGCGGGCGGCTGGGGGAATGGCGGGCCGCGGAGAAGCTGGACGAACTGGTGGACAAATTCGAGATTTACGCCAACATCGGCGGCGACCCCCTGCCCCTGCTGCTGGTGGACGCCTTTTCCGGGCGCACCCTGGCGACGGTGGCCCGCTCGAAGGTGGAGGGGGAGACGCTACGGCTGGGCGGCCACATCCTCGAAGTGGTCTGGCGGGATCGCTACCGGGTGGGGGTGCGGCGCAGGGATGGCAAGCCCGTGGACGATCAACTGCGCTTTGCCACGACGCCCTTTGCCGTGCCCCTGGAAAGCGGGCGGGCGGTGGCCGGACTGCTGGGGCTGGCCGGGGATGTGATGCTGGCCGTGCCCCTGGCCGAGGGGACGTGGCTCTTTCACTTCTGGGGGGATGTCTACGGCAGTCTGCTGGCGGAGATGTTGGACAGCCATTTCGGCGGGGAGGGGGCGCTGGTGATGGCGGTCAATGAATTCTGCCTCTACCTGCCCGGTCCCCTGCCTGCGCTGCCCGGTTGGGAGCCGGGGCTGGCCCAGCGCGCCCTCTACCGCCTGCTGCCCCGTGTGGAGCCGCTGCTGGAATTGGGCCGTTTCCACAGCCTGCTGCCGCCAGCCATTGCCCGGGAGGCTGTGCTGGATCGGCTGGACCTGCCCGCTTTTGAGCAACTCTACCGGGCGGCCCGGGTGGTGATCCCCCCGTCCGGGCTGCGGGCGCGGCTGGAGGAACTGCTGTAGGTGCGGTTTCTAACCGCACATTTTGGGATACCCCTCAATTGTGTGGTTCAAAACCGCACCTACGGGATTGGCTCCAAATGAACCAGCACCTCCCCCACATTGGGGACAGCCGACTGCACGGCCCGTTGCAGTTCTGTGCTCAGCGCGTGAGCCGCGGCCACAGGGAGTGCGCCGTCCACCAGGGCCTCGGCGGTAATAAAAAGCTGTCCCTCCACCTGGTACACCTGAATTTCGTGGGGGTCGCTCAGGCCAGGGATGGCTTCGGCAGCCAGGGAAACAGCGGCCTCGATGCGCTCTTGCAGCCCCCGGCTGACACGAGCAGTGGGCAGCACATCGGCACTGGCCGTCTCGATGTGGCTATGCACCGCGGCCACCTGGGGCAGACGGCTGCGGATGGTGCTTTCCAGCCGATCCACCTGGCCGTGGGCCTGGGCCAGGGAGAGGTTAGGGTCTACGCCCACGTGGAGATGCAGAGCGATGCTGCCATCCGTCTGCTGCGCCCACAGTTCGTGCAGGGAAAGTCCTTCCTCGCCGACAGCCAGGGCCACGGCCTGCTGAATTTCCAGCGCGCTTTCCGGGCCGCTTTGGGCCTCGGCGTGGACGGTCACATCGGTCACGCCGGGCAGGGCGAGCAGACGGCGGCGCACCTCATCGGCGATGGCGTTGGCGGCCTGCATCGAAAGGCGGCGATCCACCCGCACGTGCAGATCGATGGCTACGTCGTCCGTCGCGCCCCGGCTGCGGATGCGGTGGAAGCTCTCCACCCCGGCCACATCCGCCACGACCGCGGCAATTGTCGCCGGGTCCAGCGTGGCCTGATCCACCAGCGCGGGGATATTTTCCAGGAGGGTTTCCACGCCGATTTTGGCGATGACAGCAGCCACCAGCAGGGCGACCAGCGGGTCGGCCCAGGCGTATCCCAGCCAGACCAGCCCCAGACCGAACAGAACGGCGAAGCTGACGTAGAGGCTGGCGATGGTATGACGGGCGTCGGCCACCAGCACTTCGCTGCCCAGCGCCCGCCCCCGGCGCATCTCCCACAGACCAGTGCAGCCCTGAATCGCCCCGCCCACAGTCAGGGCCAGCACACTCCACAGATTGACCAGCGGGGTGTGGGGATCCCGCAGCCGCTCAATCGCGCCGGTTGCCAGCTCCCAGGCGGTGATGAAAAGAAGGGTGGCGATGAGGAGCGCGGCCAGTGTCTCGAATTTGCGGTGGCCGTAGGGGTGATCGTCGTCCGGGGGCTGGCTGCCTTTGCGCACAGCCGCAATCCCCACCACATTCGACAGGCCGTCGAAGAGGGTGTCCAGACCGTCGGCGATGAGGGAGAGCGCACCGGTCCAGATACCCACGCCCAGTTTGGCCGCAGTGGCCAGAAGATTGAGGGCGAAGGTGATGAGCAGAACGCGCTCGATGGCGCGGTGGTCACGGTTCATAGGGGAAGTATAGCATAGGGTGGCGAAGCCACAATATGCGTACGAAAACGTGAAGACGTGAAACGTGAGATGTCGTCACCTGATCTCACGTTTCACGTTTCAGTTGGTTGGCCGACCGACTAACGCACAAGCGTTAGTTCCTCGTTGGTACGGCATAGGATGGCGGGAGAAGCGGCTGTTACGGTAAGTGCGGTGAAGCCCGCTGGGGGCGATACATAACCCGTTTTCAACGGATTTTCCATAGCAGACGCCGAATTGATTCGGCGGGTTGGTTCGCTACAGCCCTTTCGTGGCATAATAGAGCGAATGGGCAAGGGGGCAGGTGGCTCTGCAAGGGTAGGGATGAGGAGGGATTCGATGGCCTACGAAGTCAGTTTGCATCTGACAGATGAGTTGTACCAGCGCATTGCCCGGGTTGCCACAAAACGCAATCAGGCAATCGAAGTGGCTATCATTGAACAGTTGGACCAGTCGCTAACCCAGCGCTTCCCCGGCGAATTTCAGCTTGCGGACGACGAAGCTGAGCAGGAGGTGGCTGCCTTCCACGCGCTCCACCCGCGCTTGCGCAAAGAGTTTCCTGGGCACTACGTCGCCATAAAAGATGGAAAGCTGATCGATCACGACCCGGATCGTCTGCTTTTGTTTGCCCGGATCGATGAGAAATATCCCGACGAGTTCGTCCTAATGCGGCCTGTGGAGGAACGGGTGGACCGCGAGTTCCATTTTCGTTCTCCACGCCTGGAGCCTCGGGGACAATGACAATTTCTTTCGCTTGTGAGTCCAACTATCCAAGTGCAGCTTTTCCTATGGCAGTAGCGACGATTCGGCCTCTGATATCCTCTCCCCCCTGCTCCGTTATAATAAAACATCTGTTCATTCCGAACCCTTACCTCCTTCCTTTTCCATTGCCGCGCCCAGCCCGGAGCCTCTCCTGTGATTCGCACCGCCCAGCTTTGCAAACGCTACGGCTCTTTCCCAGCAGTGGACGATCTGAATCTGCACGTCCAGCCCGGCGAAATCTACGGATTCCTCGGCCCCAACGGTGCGGGCAAAACCACCACACTGCTGATGATTTTGGGCATCACCCGCCCCACCTCCGGGCGGGTGGAGGTGTTGGGCCAGCCCTTCGACGGCAGCTCCTTTGCCCTGCGACGACGGATGGGGGTGGTGGCGGAGGACGCCTGGCAATACGACGAGATGACCGCCTGGGAATATCTGAGCTTCTTTGGCGGTCTCTATCGGGTCGAAAAACCCGGCCCCGCCATTCAATCTTTAATGGAACGGCTGGACCTGTGGGAGCGGCGACAGGTGCTGGTGGGCGGCTATTCCCGGGGGATGCGCCAGAAGCTCAACCTCTGCCGGGCGCTGCTGCACGGGCCGGAAGTACTGATTTTGGATGAGCCGGTGAGCGGGCTGGACCCTCACGGCATCCGCCAGGTGCGGGAGCTACTGGTGGAGGAGAACCGGTGCGGGCGCACAATCCTCCTCTCCAGCCACATCCTCAGCGAAATCGAGCAGACCGCGCACCGGGTGGGGATCATCGCCGGGGGACGTCTGCTGGCCGAAGATTCGGTGGCCGGGCTGGCTGCCCGGCTGGGCAGCGGGCAGCGCATCGAAGTCGAATTCCAGCACTCTCCCCCAGACTTGCGCCAACAGGTGGCGGGGCTGCCCTTTGTGCTGGATGTGACGGAACAGACGCCGAACCGCTGGCTGGTGACGACCCCCACCGGCGAGGATCAGCGGCCCGCGCTGGCCCGCTTTCTGGCCGGGCAGGGCGTGCTGGTGATCGGGATGCGCGCGCTGGAACGCTCTCTGGAAGAAACATTTGTGACTATTACTGACGCGGCTGTGCGTTCTTGGGTGGAGCAATAAGAATGGGACACGGATTCTCACGGATAGAGAGGATTTTCACGGATTTAAGAAGTTCGACTTTTTCCGAAAAGTCGAACTTCTTACTACGCCTTCTCGCGGGCGGCTGTATATGAAGCCCAGTCTGCAATTGGCGGATCGTCTCTACGCGGCGGGGCAGGTGGGGCGGCGCAGTACGGTCAGCAGCCTCTACAGCCCTGGCGTCTATGCGGTCACGGCGTTGGCCCTGCTGGCCGCGTCTACACTGGTGCTCAACAATCTGGCCTTTCTGGACGAAAACGGCCTGCTGGTCTTGACCCGCCCCTTTTTTCTGCCCGTCTTCGTCTGCACAGTCCTGCTCTCCCTCTACCTCTCCCTCCACGCCACCCTCCATCTGGTGCGGGAGCGGGAGCAGGGCACGCTGAAGGTGCTTTTCTTCGGCCCGGTGGATGGGGTGAGCTATCTGCTGGGGCGTCTGGGCAGCCAGACCGCGCTCTTTGGGCTGGGTGCTGGGCTGGTGCTGCTGTGGGCGGTCGGGCTGGGCTGGCTGACGAATCTGTTGGTACAGGTGGATTTGCTGGCTGTGCTGGGGCTGGGGCTGTTGACAAACGGCGCGGTCGTCGCCTTTGGCCTGCTGGTGGCTGGCTGGGGACGCACAGCGCGCACGGCCCTCGTCCTCTTTCTATTGGCGGTACTGCTGGTACTGGCCGCGCAGGTGGGCGGTCAGGCGATTGGGCAACTGGCATCCCAGTCCCCAACCACCCGCCAGGACGCCCTGGGCTATCTGCGCGCCGGGCTGGATGGGCTGAACGATCTGCTGCTCTGGCTCTCCCCCTTTGCCCAAATGGGCCGGGGGATGGACGCCCTGCTGGTGGGGGATGGGGGCAGGCTGCTGCTCCACAGCGGGGCAATCGTCGGGCAAGCCCTCGTCTACTTTGCCGGCGCGGTCTGGGCGCTGAAACGGGGTGGCCCGTGAATAGTCAAAGAAACCACAAAGGCTCTTGGCAAACCACAGAACACACGCAATACACGGAAAGAGAAACAATCGGCGATTTTCCGTCTATCCTGTGTATTCCGTGGTTGTTTGATTGTGCCATTAGCGCCGGTACTTCTCGATACATAAAGATACGAAGTAAATTTGCTGTTCTTTGTGTCTTTGTGTCTTTGTGGTTATTGTCCCTTGCGCCCGCGGTGGCCCAGGCCCCGGAGCGGCGGGAGGCTTTTGTCTGGGCCACGACGGTCTTTGCGGGGGTGCAGTACGAGAGCACTTTTACGCCGCCCGACAGCGAGACACTCTATCTGCTGGCCGACGCAAGCCACGTCCTGGCCCCCCGCCGCACGCTCGTCTACGAGTGGCCCATCACCAACCGGCTGCTGGCGGATTGGCTGGCCCGCAACGAATTGGTGGCCGGGACGCTGATTCTGCGCGACAGCGGGGGCCAGGAGCAGCGGCTGGCGCTCGCCGAGTATGTGATCCAATTTGACGGGGACGCCCCCGCTGAGACAGTTGCACTGTACAGCGGGGCGGAAGCAGCCACCCGCTACGCCGCCTTTGACCAGGCCCGGCAAGCCTATGGCGCGGCGCTCCACGCCCAATTCCAGTTGGAGCAGCAGTATCAGGCCAGCCTGACCGCCGCGGCCCAGGCCGCTACAAAAGGTGAAAAATTGCCGATTCCCGACGGCCCGCCGTTGCCACTGCCCCCTTTCACCCGCTACAGCACGGAAGTCAAGCAGGCGTTTGTGCTCGATCTGCCCGTGGGCGATTATACCCTCTGGCTGGAACGACCCGACGGCAGCGCCGAACCGACCAGCCGCAAGCGTCTGCGCGTCTTTGCGCCCCGGCGCTACGGCGTCGGTTATTCTGTGATGCCCGCCAGCAAGTGGACCGTGCCTGAGCAGAGCAACGACCCGCGCAACGCCATCTACGCCCGGCCCGGCTCCACTTTTTATTTGCAGCCCTTTGCCGAGTTTGAGGTGAACGAGCTGGCCTATGGCCGGATGCTCGACGCCCAGGCCGCCGGTGTGCGGGCCGACCGCTATGTCTGGGTGCAGACGACGCCCTATGCGGGGGCTACGTTACAACTTTTTCAGCAGGGCCAGCCCGCCGGTGGGGTGACGAACCAGCCCTATTTTGTGCGCCAACTGCCCGGCGCGTCCCTGGGCTATCAGATCGAAGCCTACGACGCTGCCACGGAAAAGTCGCCCAGCTTTTACGGCTATGCCATTTCCGTGGCAGATGGGCAGGCCGCCTATCGGGTGGAACTGGCCGATGGCGACGGCCAGCCTGTGCCGGGCAGCAGCCGGGAGATTCGCCCCATCCGCGCCGGATTGCCCGGCGTTGTCTACGCCTTTTCCCTGCTGCCGCTGCTGATGGGCGGGGCTGTCCTGCTCTGGCGGCGGGGACAGGTGATCCGCTCTGAAAAAAGAATACGGATTGACACGGATGTTCAGGGATTCACACGGCGCTGTCCTGAGCCTGTCGAAGGGATAAAATCCGTGTAAATCTGCCGGGTGCCCTTTGGACGCTGCGATATTTGCGTTCCTCTTCTACACTATTTTCAGACAGGTGTCTATACAATTATGGCGAAACCACTTACACTCTACGACCGGGTATACGGCTGTCTGCTGGGGCAGGCCCTGGGCGATGCCTTCGGCGCGGCGGGTCAGTTGCATTGTCTGCCCCAGCCGCCCATCACCGACCTCATCGCCCCGTCCGCCGAGCATCCCATCCACGGCGGGCTGCCATTGGGCGAATATACGGACGATACGATTTTCGCCCTGGCGATTCTGGACAGTCTGCTGGAAGGGGGCAAGCCCAGCGCGGCCAGCATCGCCCGCAGCTTTCGGGCCGCCATCGACCGGCTGGGGCTGGCCGCCAGCAGGCTGATCGGCCCCAGCACAAAGGCGGCTATCGACGCCTGGCATCGGGGCGAGGAGTTGGGCCGGGCCGGGCGCTTTGGCTGGACAAACGGTTCGGTGATGCGGGTGGCCCTGGTGGGGCTGCGCTATCCCGGCGATTGGGAGGCAACGGTAGAGGCGGCCTACGAATCGGCTATGCCCACCCACAATACGGACGTGGCGATTGCCAGCGCCGCGGCCATCGCCTGCGCGGTGAGCCGGGCCGCGGTGGGCAATCCCAGCGTGGACGATCTGATCGACGCCGCCTGCCGGGGCGCGGAGAAGGGTAAGCGCTATGGCTACGCCTTTATCGCGCCGTCGGTCAGTCGGCGCATCCGCCTGGCTGTGGAGCTGGCGAAGGCCGACAAGCCCCTGGTCGAGCGCCAGCGGGACATCTACGATCTGGTGGGCACGGGGCTGCCCGCCTATGAGATGACCGCGGCGGCCCTGGCCCACGTCGTCCTGGCCGAGGGCGACCCGGTGGAGGCCATCCGGCTGGCGACGAATACAGGCGGGGATACGGATACGACCGCAGCCATTGCCGGCGCAGTGGCGGGCACGCTGCGGGGCGCGGGTCGCTTTCCGATGGATTGGGTGGAGGCAGTCAATCGGGCCAATCGGGTGGATTTGGCCGACTACGCCCAGCGCTATACCCAATTGATCCAGCGGGATATGCGGGCATAGACAGCGGGTTGCAGAGCGGACAGTCATTGTTTTTTCGTAGATGCGTGAAACGTGAAACGTGAGTGTAATCGACCTTTCTCACGTTTCACGCCTCGCGTTTCTTTGGGACAAAATTTCATCACATCAGCAGCTTTTTCTATGCCAAAAGATTTCTTTGACGTTCTCGCCATCGGCGATCTGGTGGTCGATTTTGTGGTGGAGATCGACCACTTCCCGGTGGAAGCAGGCCATTTTCAGATCGACCGGGGCCACGTACTGGAGCCGGGGGGCGCGTGCAATCTGCTCATCGCCGCGGCCCGGATTGGGCTGAAAAGCGGTGCGCTCTCCCGCGTGGGGGACGATCTCCACGGCCATTTTCTGCTGGATGTGCTGGCCGGGGAAGGGGTGGACGTTTCGGCGGTGGAAATTTCGACGCAGAAACGGACGGTCGTTGTACTGACGCTGGTGGCCGGGGGCGAACACACTTTCATCGGCGGGATGCAGGCCAGCCCGGATGCGGCGATCCCCGACGATTGGCGGGAACGAATCCGCCACAGCCGGGCGCTTTTTGTGGAGGGCTATGCCTTTGCCGAGTTGTCGCCGGGAATGGTCATCGACGCAATTGCCACAGCCCAGGCCGCGGGCACGCCCATCTTTTTCGATCCGGGACCGGAAGTCCACAACCTGGGCAAAGAGCGGCTGGAACTGGCGCTTTCTGCCAGCCGGGTGGTGCTGTTGACCGCCGAGGAAGCGGCCCTGACGACGGGTATCGACGATCCCGTGCAGGCAGCCCAACGGTTGCTCGGCTTTGGCCCCGAATGGGTGGTGGTCAAGCAGAGCGGGGCCGGCTGTACGATCTGCACGGCGGATGGACATATACAGATTCCAGGGTATACTGTCACTGTCCAGGACACCAGCGGCGCGGGGGATAGCTTCGATGCGGGGATTATTTATGGCTATCTGCACGGCTGGTCGCCGGAACGCACGGGCCGGTTTGCCAATGCCATCGGCGCTGTCACAGTTTCCAAGCTGGGTGCGGGGCGGCAGGTGGCAACGCGGGCAGAGGTAGAGGCGTTGTTGGGCGAAAGAATCACAGAAATAGTGAATGGTGAATAGCGAATTGTGAATGAGTGATGCCTGCCACATTATCCCATCATCCCACCCGGAGCAATCGAATGTTTGAAACTCTCTCTTTTCGCACGACAGCCAGCCAGGAGCTTGTCAATCTGGACGAACGGGTGCGGGCGCTGGTGGCGGCCAGCGGCATAAGCGAAGGTGTCTGCCACGTCTATTGCCCCCACAGTACCGCCGGGCTGACCATCAACTCTGCATTGGATTCCAAGACAAGTCAGGATATACTGTTCGAGATGAACCGGCTGGTTCCCACCCGTGTGGACTTTTTCCACACCTTCGACACGCCTACCGACGCCGCGGGCCACGTCAAATCCAGCCTGATGGGTGTGCATATCACCTGCCTGATCCACGAGGGGCGGCTGATGTTGGGCCACAGCCAGAGCATTCTCTTTGCCGAATTCGATGGGTCACGCAGCCGGCAGGTTTATGTGAAGGTGGTGGCGGGGTAGGGATAATACGTATTGCGTAAGGTGGCGAGGCCACAATTTACGTGGGGAAACGTGAAGACGTGAAACGTGAGATCAGATGACGACACCTCACGTTTCACGTTTCAGTTGGTTGGCCGACCGACTGACGCTTGTGCGTTAGTTCCTCGCTGGTACGGAATAAAGTGGCGAAGCCACGATTTGCGTGGGGAAACGGGAAGACGTGAAACGTGAAATCAGGTGACGACACCTCACGTTTCACGCCTCACCTACCCGATGTAGTGCTATTACGACGGAGTAAGAGACATTTTCTATGCCTACCCCAATCAAAATGCCACAACTGGGCGAGACGGTTGTGGAAGGAACTGTAGCCCGCTGGCTGAAACAGCCCGGTGATCGGGTGGAACGCCAGGAGATTGTGCTGGAGATCAGCACAGACAAAATCGACACGGAGATTCCCGCCCCCACCGCGGGTACGCTCCTGCAAATCACCGCGGCCGAAGGGCAGACCGTTCGCGTCGGCACAATCATCGGCTATATCGGCGCGCCAGGGGAAATAGTCGCCAGCCACGAGTCACCTGCCCCTACTCCCCAATCTCCAGTCCCCAGTCCCCAATCCCCAGTTCCTTCTAAACCCACGGGCCGCGCCTTCGTCAGCCCGGTCGTAGCCCGCATAGCAGCCGAACACGGGCTGGATTTGGAGCAGGTCCCTGGCACAGGGCTGAATGGGCGGGTCACCAAAAAGGATATACTGGCCTGGTTAGAAAATGAGAGCGAACGGCAATCTGTGACTGGCGAAGACATATCCGTCTCAGTCCCCAGTCCCCACTCCCCAGCCTCCAATCTCCTCCCCCTGACTGCCATGCGCCGGGCCATTGCCGAGCATATGGAGCGCAGCGTAGCCACCAGCCCCCACGTAATGTCCCTCTTCGAGGCGGATATGACGGCAGTGGTGCGCCATCGGGAAGAGCACAAAGCGGATTTTGCGGTCAAGGGGATCGATCTGACCTTTACCCCCTACTTTGTGGCTGCGGTGGCCGAAGCGCTGCGGGAGCACCCCCAGGTGAACAGCAGCTTTACCCCCGAAGGATTTCTCCTGCACCGGCGGGTACACGTGGGCGTGGCGGTGGCGGTGGCGGGTGGGTTGCTGGTCCCCGTCATTCGGGACGCGGACGAGTTGAATCTGGCTGGGCTGGCCCGGGCCGTCAATGATCTGGCAAGTCGCGCCCGTTCCCACAAACTTAGCCCGGATGAGTTGCAGGGGGGCACATTTACCGTCACCAATCACGGCAGCAGCGGCAGTCTGCTGGGCACGCCGATTATCAACCAGCCCCAGGCAGCCATTTTGGGCATTGGCAAAGTCGCCAAACGCGCGGTTGTACGCAGCGGCGGCCATCCGCTCCTGCCCAGCGCGGATGACGCTATTGTCATCCGGCCTATCTGTTATCTGAGCTTCTCCTTCGATCACCGGGTGCTCAACGGCGCAGAGGCGGATGGGTTTGTGGGACGGGTGGTGGAACTTTTGGAAGACTGGAAGCAATAAGAACGAATCTGAAGACGTGAAACGTGAAACGTAAGATCGGACACTGATCTCACGTTTCACGCCTCACGTTTCTTTGACAAAACGATTTGGAGGCATAGGTGTCCACACATTCATACGATTACGACCTTCTTATCCTCGGCGGCGGGCCGGGGGGCTATGTGGCGGCTATTCGGGCCAGCCAATTGGGGCTGAAGACCGCGCTGGTAGAGCGGGAAAGTTTGGGCGGTGTCTGCCTGAACTGGGGTTGTATCCCCACCAAAGCGCTGATCCACAACGCGGAGGTTCTGGAAACCCTGCACAGCGCGGCTGACTTTGGCTTTGGCTTCGAGAACTTAACCGTCGATTTCAGCAAAGCTATTTCGCGCAGCCGTTCGATTGTGGACCGCCAGACCAAAGGCGTGGCCTTTCTGATGAAGAAGAACAAAATCGATGTCATCAACGGTCACGGTGTCTTTGTCAATTCCCACAGCGTGCGGGTGGGCAATTCCCCCTATGCCCAGGTGCAGGAAGAACGCACGGTCAGCGCCGCGCATATTATCCTGGCAACGGGTGCCCGGGCCGCGTCTCTGCCCGGCGTAGAGATCGACGGCGAGCGGGTGATCCAATACCGGGACGCGCTGGTGCTGGAGAATCTGCCCCAAAAGCTGGTGGTGGTCGGCTCTGGCGCGATTGGGATGGAGTTCAGCTACATCTACCGCACCTATGGCGTGGACGTGACGATTGTGGAGATGTTGGAAAACCTGCTGCCCTTGGAAGACGAGGAAGTTTCCGCCGAGGTAGAAAAGAGCTTCAAAAAGGCGGGGATACGGGCATTGACCGGGACACGCACGGAGGCGGTGGAAAAGACGGAAAGCGGCGTACGTGTGACCGTCAAGAATGTCAAGAGCGGCGCGAGTGAAATTATCGAAGCGGACAAAGTGCTGATGGCTATCGGCATTCGCCCCAACACCGACCGCATTGGGCTGCACGCCACAGGTGTAGAGACGGACAAGCGGGGCTTTGTGGAGATCGACGCGGTTATGCGTACGAATGTGAAGCACATCTACGCCATCGGTGACTGCACGGGCAAGCTGGCTCTGGCCCACGTAGCCAGCGCCCAGGGGATTGTGGCCGCCGAGACAATCGCCGGGGCAGAGACGATGCCCATCCCCGCCGAACGCTACCGCTTCCTGCCCCGCTGCACCTACTGCCAGCCCCAGGTCGCCAGTCTCGGCTTGACCGAAAGCCAGGCCCGGGCCGAAGGCCACGAGATCAAAATCGGCAAATTTCCCTTTATGCCCAACGGCAAGGCCCAGGCGTTGGGCGTGCGCACGGGCTTTGTCAAGCTCATCTCCGACGCCAAATATGGCGAAATTCTGGGTGCGCACATTGTGGGACCGGGTGCTACGGAGCTGCTCCCCGAAATCAGCCTGGCCCAAATGATGGAGATCACCCCGGCGGAGATCGCCCGCAACGTCCACGCCCACCCGACACTGGGTGAAGTGCTGATGGAAGCTGCCCACGCGGTGGAGGGCCATCCGATCCATATGTAGTCGTCTGCCTGCCCGGATGTCCACGAAAATCCGGGCAGGTCACCCCGCGGTTAATTCATCCAAAATCCGCTCAAACGTCTCCACCAGCCGATCCGCATCCCCAAAGCCAAAAGGCATCGGCGGGCGAATTTTTACGACATTGTGCAGCGGACCGTCCGTCCCCAGCAGAATCCCCTCCTCCCGCATCCGGTTGGCGACGTAGGAGGCTTCCGCCGGAGCCGGCTCCAGCGTCTCCCGATCCCGTACCAACTCCACGCCCAGGAAAAGCCCGGAGCCACGCACATCCCCCACCAGCGGAAAGCGCTGGGCAAAGGGGCGCAGCCCGGCCAGCAGATGCTCACCCACCCGGCGCGCGTGCTCCTGCAAACCTTCCTCTGTCACCACATCCAACACCGCCAGCCCCACTGCGCACGAGACCGGATTGCCGCCAAAGGTGCTGAAGAATTCCATCCCGTTGTCAAAGGAGGCTGCGATCTCCGCGGTGGTAATCAGTGCGGCCAGGGGATGGCCGTTGCCGATGGGCTTGCCCAGCACCACCACATCCGGCACAACGCCCTGCGCCTCAAAGGCGTAGAAGCGAGTACCGATGCGCCCGTAGCCAGTCTGCACTTCGTCGGCAATGCAGATGCCCCCGGCGGCCCGCACATACCGGTAGACGTCGGCCAAATAGCCCGGCGGGAAGAAAATCTGCCCCCCCACGCTGGGACAGGACTCGGCGATAAAGCCGCCGGGATTCCGGCCCGCCGCCTGCATCCGCTGGATGGCCGCCTGCACACCCGCCGCGTACTGCGCGCCCGCCAGGGGATTGTCGGCTTTGAACGGGCCCCGGTAGATATCGGCCACAGGCGCGGTGTAGACCCAATCCGGCGCGCCCATCCCGCCCGGCCCGTCGTGCTTATAGGGGCTGATGTCGATCAGTCCGCTGCTGTTGCCGTGATAGGCCCCTTCCAGCACAATCATTTCCCGGCGGCCTGTGTGGGCGCGCACCAGGCGCAGGGCCAGTTCGTTGGCTTCGCTGGCCGAGTTGAGAAAGAAGCAGACGTTTAGGGGATCGGGCAAAGTTGTTGCCAGCCGCTCGGCATAACGGGTCAGGTTGTCGTGGAGATAGCGGGTGTTGGTATTGAGGACGGTCATCTGTTCCTGCGCGGCCCGCACAATGCGCGGGTGACAGTGGCCCACGTGGGGCACATTGTTATAGGCGTCCAGATAGCAGCGCCCCGTCTCGTCGTAGAGAAATTGCCGCCAGCCCCGCACGACCTTCACCGGCTGCCGGTAGCCGATGCTGAGATTGCCGCCGATGCGGGCGCGGCGCGCGGCCAGTGTCTCCGCTTTTGTCGGCTGCACAGGCGGAAAGAGTTCAGTCGGGATTCCCAGAATTAGATTTGGGTCCGGGCAGAAGGCTTTCCACACTTCCCGTTGGCTGGCTGTGCCCACGCCGGGGAAGTCCGTGTCCAATCCCAGCAGGTCGGTGACAATCTGAAAATGCAGATGGGGCGGCCAACCGCCGTTCACCTCCGCACTACCGAGTGTAGCAAAGGGCGCGCCCGCCGCGACCGTCTGGCCGATTTCCAACCCGTCCAGCGATTCCCGGCTCAGGTGGCCGTAGAGGGTGTAGAATGTCTCTCCGTCGCCGCTGGCGTGGGAAAGCACAATCACCGGGCCGTAGTCCTGGACCCCGGCGTTGTCGGCGAAGGAATGGACGGTTCCAGCCAGGGGCGCGTGGACGGGTGTTCCCGTGGGCGCGAAGAGGTCGATGCCCAGATGGATGGTGCGGCGTTCACCCCCTCCCAGCCTCCCCCATACTGGGGGAGGAGCAGTATCGGTGCTTTCCTCGATTGAGGGACGTGCCAATACTGCTCCCTCCCCAATCTGGGGAGGGCTGGGGTGGGGTCCAGTATCGGTGCTTTCCTCAATTGAGGGACGCGCCAATACTGCCCCCTCCCCAATCTGGGGAGGGCCGGGGAGGGGTCCAGTCCCGGTGCTTGCCTCCATCGCAGGACCCGCCGATACTGCCCCCTCCCCACAGTGGGGAGGGCTGGGGTGGGGTGAAGTATCGAACATCCCCGCCGTATAAATCAGCCGGGCCTCGTCGTAGCGACCCACGCCCACCGACGCGCCGACTACTCGCATCTGCCCATTCAACCGGTCATCCAGCCGCTCGGCGCTGTTCTCCGCTTCGTCGCCGTTCAGGAGCGGACTGCCCACACTCAAATCGAAAACCGTATAGCCATCCGCTTCCATCACCGGCGCGAATCCCTGTTGGCCCAGCCACCCGGCCAACCGTTCGCAGGCGGCCAGGGGCGTCAACCCGCAGGCGTTGCGAAAAACGGATTCAGCAAAACGGGGATGAATCGTCGCCAGCCGGGGCAGGCTGCGCTGGATGGGCTGCTGGCTGATGGCGAGATATTCGTCGTCGGGCCGCTGGCTACGCTGGTGCGCGGCCATACAGACGCTGACGCAGAGACGCAGGCGGATCAGCCCCCAGAGCGCGGCCAGTTCGTCTTGGGTGAGGGATGTGATTTCGTTATAGCCCGCCACAATCTCGGCAGCGGCGGCCAGGGGGTCGGCCTTATCCAGCACAGCGTAGGCCGCGGCCACAGCCAGCCCACCCACACGATAGCTGTGGACCAGATCGCCGAAGTCGATCAGCCCCACCACCTGCTGGTTGCGCGAATAGAGATCGCTTCCGCCGCCTACCAATACATTATAATCGTTGGCGTCGTTGTGGATCACCTGTTGGGGCAAGTCGGGCAAAAACAGCGCGGTCTGCCGTCGGTGATCGGCGGTCAGCTTTTCCACCAGCGCCGCCATCGCCGGATCGTCGATCAGCCCGGCGTAGCGGTCGATCACCGCCAGCCCCTGGGCCAAATTCCAGTCGAAGTTCCGGTGGATGGCCGGGTGGCGGTGTCCTGAGCCTGTCGAAGGGTCGAAATCGGCCAGGGCCGCGTCCACCTGGGCCACCCGGCGGCCAATCTCGCGCCAGAGCCCGGGGGTCTGGCGGCGCTGCTGGGCCAAGGGCGTGCCGGGCAGGAAAGTGAGCAGACGCACCCAATGGCGGCTGCCGTCCGCTCCGTCGATTGGGGTCATCAACCGACCGTCTTTTGCAGGTAGGACCCGAGGACAGATGCCCGTCGCTTCCACCCGGCGCAGTGCTTCGGTCTGGGCTTCCAGCAGGCCAGCGTCTTCCTGGCCGTTGGCAATTTTCAGGACAAAGGCTTCTCCCGTTGGCGTGTCGAGACGAAAGTTCTGGTCCCGTTCACCGGGCAGTGGTGTGGCGGCGGCGATAATCCCGTAGAGGTTCGCGGCAAGGGAAGTTGCATCTGCGGGGGAGAAGGTGGATGTGTGAGTGAGATTCGGCATAGGATTCTGGGATGATGAGATTTAGCGGGCTGGGGATGGGTATTGCAATGTGTACAGGGCGAGCAGTGCCAGACTGGTCGTTTCGACGTTTGGATCGGTCAGTTGGAAGGCGTCCCGGCGGTAGTGGGTGTGGAAGCCACCAGTTGCCGGGTTCTGTTGGGCCAGCAGGACAGCCAGCAATGGCTTATTCACCGGCGCGCCGAGCAGCGCGCCGGCATAGACGCACCAGGCCGGGCCGATTGTCTCATAGACCCCATCCCGCCGCCGCCAGGCTTCGTCGGCCCAGCCAATGCCGTCGAAGGTGGAGAGTTCGGTTTCGTAGAGCCAGCGGGCCACGGCCAAATTGCCTCTGTTGTATTGGTTGACCGCGCCCATACAGTGCAGATTGGAGAAGCTGGACCAGTCGTAGAAGAAGCCCAAATCCGGGGTGTGGGTCTCCTGCAACACACAGTCGGCCAAGGGGCCAGCCTCCTCTGCATCCAGAAAATCGCATTCGCCTGAACCCTTTTGCTCCACCACAATATCCTTGTGATGCAGGGGCGGCCAGACAATCACCTCGCCCCAGGCCACTTCGACAAAACCGTTGCGGTCGTAGCCGTAACGGTCCAGGCTGGCGCGCAGAGTCGCAGCCATTTCGCTTTCGCCGGTTTGCTCGAACACATACGCGGCCAGGGCGTTGTCGTTGGTCAGATAGTAGCGGTGCTGGCCGATGTTCGGCGATTCCTGCAGAAGGCCGTAGCTCGGGTTGTACTGGCCTGCGAGAAAGCGTTGACCGTTGGCGATGGCCGTATCCAGGCCGGGGCTGGGGGTGGGTGGGGGCAGTGGTGTAGGAACAGTGGTTGGTGTATAGACGCATCCAGCGAGTAGAAGGAGTGCGGTGAAACAAAGACAAAACTTCACTTGCATTCCTATATCGGATAACGATATAATTTTGTAATGGCGATCCAATCCTACTGCACCGACGGTACACGCGATATCGCAGAAAGCGTTAATTCGAGGGATGCGCGTCGCACCCTTCCGGTTGAATTGTTTCGTGCTGCGCGCAGACGATTGGCCGCGCTGGATGCTATGACATCGCTGACTGAACTTTCGATTTTCCCCGACTGGCGGTTGGAGCAACTGAAAGGTGACAGAGCGGGGCAATACAGCATCCGGATCAACGATCAGTATCGAATTTGTTTCGAGTGGGATGGAGTTCATGTGGAAAATGCAGAAGTTACGGATTATCACTGATGGGGTTAGACTATGACAATACAGCCACGACGTGCCATTGCTGTTCATCCGGGTGAGATTCTGGAGGAAATTTTCGAGCAGAATCAGATTACCCAATCAGAAGTTGCCCGACGTCTGGGCATGACCCAATCCAAAATCAACGAAATCTGTCGTGGTCGGCGCTGTGTAACGCCAGATATGGCTATGCGCTTCGGCAGATTGTTTGGGCAAAGCCCACTCTTTTGGCTCAATCTGCAAAAGAACTGGGAACTCAGCCAACTGGACGAGTCGGTCTATGCTGCCATTGAACCATTTCAGATGGCTGTGTCGTAAAATCGACACGCCTGGATGTCTGCATCTTCCAGCCCCGTATATTCTTCCCGGATCGTAGCCGCCGTAGCGCCGTGGGCCAGCAGATTGAGAATGTATTCAACAGTTAGGCGAGTCCCGCGGATGACCGGTTTTCCAACCATCACTTTGGGGTTCAGAATAATTCGTTCCAGCAATTTTTCCTCGTTCATCAGTCCCTCTATTTGGTGATTCAATGCGAAGGTTGCGCCAGTGCTGCCCATTGGATTCGGTCCTCACCAATTGTTCCACCCACCGCCGCTGCTCCGGCGTGTCTGGCACAGGACAGCCCCGGGCGCGCGCAATGCGCTCAAAGGCGTCGTCCGAGCTGACGCCTGCTTCCACCAGCAGGGCCGCGGCCAACAGCGCGGAACGCCCCACACTCTGCCGGCAGTGGATGGCGACAGTCTGCCCTTTGCTTAAAAGGGCGGAAAGCTGGCCGATCAAATCGCGCATCTTTTCGGCGGATCGGGGTGTCTGCCGGTCAGGGATGGGGAAGGCGAAGAAACGAATCCCCGCTGATTGACTGACTTCTGCCTCCTGCTGCAAACCCAATTCCCATTCTTCTGTGGAGACGAGCAGCGAGACAACCGCCTCGATCCCCGCCTCCTTCCAGGCGCGGCCTCTGCTTCCAGCCAGTCGCCGCCCCGGGGGCGCGGGACAATGGCCAGTTGTCCTGTCCACGGGCCTGGGGTTCTGTACAATTGAGCCTTTATTTGCTCGCCTCACTCCACTCTGCGCACGATTTCCCGTGGCGTGATCTCCACATCCACACAATCACCTAATTTTTATAGCACAGACAATTGTCACTCATAGCCTGTTGACTCATTGGCTGCATCCACGGCATTCTGACGGCTATGAATAGTGATGATAGCAACCTCAGGAATTCACCCGAATCTCAGATTCGGTTCGGTGTAGTGGTACGCGCTCGCCGCAAGGAGCTTGGCCTTTCCCAAGAAGGCTTGGCATTCCGTTCTGGTTTGCACCGCACATATATCGCCGATATTGAACGTGGCAGTCGTAACATTTCGTTGCGCAGCATCGAAACTCTGATCGAGGCATTGGAACTAAGTTTCGTTGAATTTTTCACCCGCTATGAGAATCAGTAGCCAAGATGACGACTCCGGCCTCTTCGCAACGGGAAATATTGGTGCAAGCCGCTACGCAGGCACTTGCTATGCGTGGACACACTATGGATGTGATGGAAATTTTCGGTCCTGATGAAATTGAGTACGCGATTCATCTTGCCAGAACTGTCTCTAAACTCTCCCCACTGATCGGCAATACACTCGAGTATCGGCTTGTCTCGTTGCTCAACAAACAGACCAGCACTACACTTGGAAAATGGCAACGGCAAGACCCGGGTTTTCCTGATGCGATCTATATGGGGGACATGCAGCCACAACCGGGAATTGAATTGGGTGTGTTCAAAATGAGTTGGAGACCTGGAGATACCCGGATAAACTG
>JAHDWH010000392.1 GCA_023384455.1 Caldilineaceae bacterium
TTCAACGCCCCGGCTGGGAGAGGGCGAGGGGCTGAGGGCGCTTCGCTTCCGGCGACAGCATCGACCCCGCCACACCGAAACCCGCCTCAATCGTCATCGACCGACTCCCCTCTCCCAGCCCGACCAACAAGCCCGACCCTTCAACGCCCCGGCTGGGAGAGGGGCCGGGGGTGAGGGCGCTTCGCTTCCGGCGACAGCATCGACCCCGTCACACCGAAACCCGCCTCAATCGTCATCGACTGACTCCCCTCTCCCAGCTCGACCAGCCGCAGAGCGGCTCACAGACGTTCCCACGCGGAGCGATGGGAACGAGAGAGTACGCCATCGACCGACTCCCCTCTCCCAGCCCACCCAACAAACCGCGCCCCGCCGTCGCCCCGGCTGGGAGAGGGCGTGCCGATGGCATTGGGGTGAGGGCATCGTTCGGACATTGCGCGGGCGGATCGGTGGGTGGTATACTGGTGGCAATAGATGGGAACAGATGAAATCCAATGGAGTTCAGCAAGGACAAACGCAATGAGTGTCATCCACATCACAGCCAACGGGGATACGGGCCAGCTACTCCAACTGGTGCGTTCGGCCATCGACGGCGAAATCGCCAAACTGGAATTGGGGCTGGAATTGGCCCGAAAGCGGCTCTTTCCTTTTGAGCAGAAATACGGCGTATCTTCCGGCCACTTCGCGGCGGAGATGACTGCCGAAGACCTGACCGGCGGAGACGACGAGTATGTGCGCTGGGCGGGCGAGTATCTGCTGATGGAACGATTGCAGACGAAATTGCAGCGGTTACAAGAGGTTGAATACAGTGATGCAGCGCTACTTCAATCGAATCAAATCCCTGGTTGATCGCTACGCCACAATGCCGTTCGTTCTGGATGTGGCTCTCCATTTCGAATCGCGCCCCGGCGATCAGGGCTATCTGACCGGCGAGCTTATCTTTGTAGATGGGTCACAACTGCACTTTCGGGAGTTTCTGGATAGCGTTGAAGGCAATGTGGAAAAACTGATGTACACCTATCACTACCAGAGCATTGACACTACACTCATCTTCCGCTATGACAACGCCTTACATCGTCCCACGCTTCCATCGCTAGAGCACAAGCACAGCAGCCACGGCATACAGCTTCACTTCTCCCCGGTGTTGGAAGACGTTCTCCTGGAAGTTGTCGAATCCAAAAGTTGGTAAGACACACCGATCCATTCCTGGAATCGACACACGAAAACATCCCACACAACCGGACTCCCCAAATGTCCACACCCTCCACTCGCAACCGCAAATGCGTTCACCCCTACCCGGACCTGCTACATCTGCGCGACGAACAAAAAGCCGATGACACATTTGTGCGGGTTTTTGACTGCGTTGAATGTGGCCCCTACGCGATACCCCTGGACATCGACGATTTGAAGCAACCTGTACGGCTTCAACTCCAGTTTCTCCGACAGGTGATTGCCATACCCGAGGACAAAGTGGCTGAAATCCGCCAACAGCGCTACGCCGAGCTGCATTCCCGCGCCGGGGGAGAGTGATGCCCTCACCACCCCCTAGCAGGCTGTCGGAGAGGCAAGAAATAGTCTGATTACTCACAGCCCCCTGTCCTCCCGGCTTCTTCCAACCTCTTCCCTGGCCTTCTCCTTATACCTCTCGTCTTTCTCCCGCCCTCTCCTCTTAAATACCTGCCACTAAAAGGTCTTCTGCCCTCTGTGGCCCAGACGATTCTGCTCTGTCCTACAAGTGAAATGTACCCGGGGGCAATGATGGGCGTCTCTCGCCCGGTCGGGGATGCACATCCCTCCAGCTTTTGACAGGCCCGCGAGCGCGACGGTATAATGGGTCGGTAATTTTCTCAAATTTCTTATAAAAACTCGCCGACAAGAAGAGCGAATGAAGACATTTTGTGGTTTGACAACCGATGGAATGCTTGACTACCTGGCAGCTATTTACAAATTGAATCAGCGCCACGACCGGGTGACGACTGGCGCGCTGGCTGTGCGCATGAGTGTCTCCGCGGCTGCGGCCAGCAGTATGCTCAAACGGCTGGAAGAGGGCAATTTTGTCGGGCGTTCCAATGCGGACGGTATTACCCTAACCGAGCAGGGCCTATTGGCCGCGCTCCAATTGATCCGTCGCCACCGGCTGTTGGAGGTCTTTCTGATTCAGGTGATGGGTTATAGCTGGGATCAGGTGGACGCAGAAGCCAACGCGCTGCAACATTCCATCAGTGTTGCTTTCGAAGATCGGATGGACGCCCTGTGCGATTATCCCACCCACTGCCCCCACGGGGACCCAATCCCCAACAAAGATGGCCTGCTGCCGCCAGATCACTCGGTATCTTTGCTCCAACTGGCCCCCACCCAAACCGCCTGGATCTGTCGGGTAGCCACCGACGATTCCCGTATCCTGCGTTATCTGGCCCGGCTGGGCTTGACGCCCGGCGAATCGGTGATCCTCCACGAAATAGGCCCCTTTAACGGCCCCGTCACCGTGCAACGGCTGGATGGCTTGCGGCTGGAAAGTATTGACGAGCGGCAGATTCTGGGCCACGAACTGGCCGGGCTGCTCTACGTAGAGACAATCGCCCAACCGCAAAAGCTGGACTTCCGGCAGATGGCAGTCGAGGCATAAACGGGTGGAAAGAGGCCGATTTTGATGATCTGGGCTGATTTGCCTGGATTGATTCGATGGTACTCGTTGAGCCACCCCACCCTACCCCTCCCCATTCCAGGGAGGGAACTGGATCGACTTCTCCCCCACTGTGGGGGAGGTTGGGTGGGCGTGGGCCGTTACGATTCGATAGGATAGAGGAGAGTTGGGGGATGGCGGTAAAAAAATATCGGGCTGCGGGTGGCGTTGTCATTCAGCAGGGGCAGATCGAAGGATTGAACCCACAGAAGACATATGTTTTGCTTCTGAACAGACCAGATCGGGACGAGGTGCGTCTGCCCAAAGGCCACATCGATCCCGGCGAAGATGCCCTTACTGCGGCTCTACGCGAGACGGAGGAGGAGACAGGATTTGCCGATCTGCTCTCCCTGGCCGATCTGGGCAACAGGTATGTGGAATTCGATTACAAGAATGACCACTACCTCCGAAATGAGCACTATTATCTGATGACAGTGCGCTCGGCCCGGCGCACCCAGCGCCCAGTCCACGACGCCGAACAGTTTCAACCCCTTTGGATTGAAACCGATCTGGCGGTGGGGATGCTCACCTTTGAGGCCGAGCAGGATGTGGTTCAGGCTGCCATTGCCCGGTATCAGGAGATCGGCTAGTACACGGCGGCGTAAATAGACCAATACCTATGACTGCTCCCGCCGGGTCACGAACCCGGTGCTGCCAAGAGGGGAACTGTCGCTGGTCATGGGCCAGCGGGGAGCAGGAACTATTGGTCTATTTACGCCGGGGTGTACTAGTACACACCGGCGTAAATAGACCAATAGTTGGAGGGGTGATGTAAAC
>JAHDWH010000393.1 GCA_023384455.1 Caldilineaceae bacterium
ATCTGCACTAAAACTTCGGGTATTTCAGTCAGGTATTAACCCGAAAATTAAGACTTGATGATGCACTAGGGGTAATCCACTGCGATTGTCGTGTACATCCTCCCGTGCTATCATATCCTCCACAGAATTGATCCCAGCGCTTGCCCCCCAAGCGCCACCCCACACAGGAAACCCACATGCAACCCCTACGCGTCGCCCTGGCCCAGACGAACTGGCCGGGCAGTCGAGAAGCAATCCTCCCCGTCTACCGGGAACTGGCGTCCGAGGCCGCGGGACGGGGTGCGGGGCTGCTCTGTTTGCAGGAATTCACCCTTTCCCCCTACTTCGCCAGCGTCATCGACCAGGCCAACTACGCCTGGGCCGAGCCATTGACTGGCGGCGAGTCGGACCGCTTCTTCAGCCAACTGGCCCGGACGAATGGGCTGTATCTGGTCGGCAGCATCTTTGAAAAGGCTGACGACGGGCGCTACTGGGACACCGCGGTTCTCTACGACCCCGCGGGCCAGCAGATCGGCCACACCCGCAAAGTCCACATCCCCCAGGGCGTGGGCTATCACGAGGACCACTACTTCGCCGGCTACGACCGCTTCCCCGTCCACGACATCGCTGGAGTCGCCACCTCCCTGCCCACCTGCTACGACCAGTGGTTCCCGGAGCTATCCCGCATCTGCGCGCTCAACGGCGCAGAGTTTATCTTCTACCCCACGGCCATCGGCTCGGAACCCGACGCTCCCCAGATCGACACCGCCGACGCCTGGCGTACGGTCATGCGCGGTCAGGCCATCGCCAACGGTGTCTTCATCGCCGCGGCCAACCGCACGGGTGTGGAGGGCGTTGAGTTCTACGGCAGCAGTTTCCTCTGCGACCCGATGGGCAATGTCCTGGCCCAGGCCGGCCAGGACGAGACCGAAGTCATCGTCGCCGATCTGGACCCCACCGTCTTCACCCTCTGGCGCAAATTATTCCCCCTTTTGAAGCAGCGCAGACCGGGGGTGTATGGTAGACTGGTGGAAGAATAGCGAGTTGCGAGTTGCGAGTTGCGAATTGCGAGTTGCGAGTTGCGAATTGCGAATTGCGAATTGCGAATTGCGAATTGCAATCAGACTAGCGCCGGTTGAGTAGGCGGGGGCAGTTTCCCGCCGTATCGAAACCAAAGCGGGTGTGACGAATCGTCTCGTCGACCCGTTCGCTCTGGTTTCGATACGCCTCGAAGACTCGGCTACTCAACCGGCGCTCACTGATCCAGTTGTCCTTCGAAACTCGCAACTCAAACGCCCAACCAATTCCCACCTAAACCACCGGGAGACACTACGTGAACACCGCCCAAATCCTCGAAAAGCAGCGCAAGCATCTCTGGCCCAACCACCTGCTCTATTACACCGACCCCCTGCCCCTGGAGCGGGGCGAGGGGATGTACGTCTGGGATGTGGAGGGCAATAAATATCTCGACTTCTTCGCCGGGATTCTGACGACGAGCGTGGGCCACAACAACCCCCACGTCAACAAACGGGTACACGAGCAGGTGGACAAACTGCTGCATACCTCCACCCTCTACCCCAACGCGGTCCACGCGGAGCTGGGCGAGAAGCTGGCCGAGATCACCCCCGGCAATCTGGACACCTTCTACTTTGGCGCAACCGGCACAGACGCGGACGAGACTGCCGTGCAGATCGCCAAACAGGCCACCGGCCACTCGGAGATCATCGCCCTGCGCCACGGCTACAGCGGCAAATCCCCGATGGGGATGGCCCTGACCGGCCAGGCCCCCTGGCGCATCGGCGGCACACAGATTGCCGGCATCAAACACGCGCTCAACCCCTACTGCTACCGCTGCCCGCTGAAGATGACCTACCCGGAGTGTGGCGTGGCCTGCGCCGAGGATGTGGAGGATGTGATCCGCACGACGACTTCGGGCAAAATCGCCGCTTTTCTGGCCGAGCCGATTCAGGGGGTGGGCGGTTTTGTCACCGCGCCGCCGGAGTATTTTACAATTGTGGAGGAGATCACCCACCGCTACGGCGGCCTGTTGATTATCGACGAAGTGCAGACCGGCTTTGGGCGCACAGGCGAGCACTGGTTCGCCATCGAGCGCTCCGGCGTCGTGCCCGATGTGCTGACAATGGCCAAGGGCATCGCCAACGGAATGCCCCTCTCGGCCGTCGCCACTACTCCCGATATCGCCGCCTCAACCGTCGGGGGAGGATTGACGATCAGCACCTTTGGGGGCAACCCGGTCTCCTGCGCCGCCGCGCTGGGCACGCTGGAAGCGATGCACGCGGACGCGCCGCCCTCCCGCACCGCCGATGTGGGCGGCCATCTGCGCGCCGGTCTGGAACGCTTGCAGGAGAAGTATCCCCTCATTGGCGACGTGCGGGGGATGGGTCTAATGCAGGGGGTGGAGATGGTGCGGGATCGGCAGACCAAAGAACCGGCTGCCAAAGAGGTGGCCGCGCTCTTTGAAGTGACCAAAAAGCTCGGCCTGCTCATCGGCAAGGGCGGACTCTACAGCAATACCCTGCGTATCGCCCCGCCCCTCACCGCCACGAAAGAGCATGTGGACGAGGCGCTGGAGAAGTTGGACTATGCGTTTGCCCAGGTGCAAGAAAGCGTATAGCGTATAGCGTATTGCGTAAGCCGATGGCGTCTATTCCATTTGTGATGGATATGGGGTCGATGGCGAAGATTCGGGGGCTACACTAACCCTTCTGACAGAGAAACCCCTGATCATCACTACCTACGCAATACGAAATACGCAATACGTCCCCCTTCCCACTTCTCATCATCCCAGGAACTTCTATGCCAACCATCAATCTTCTCACCCCCATCCCCGGCCCGAAGAGCCAGGCTATCGTCGCCCGGCGCGAGGCGGCTTCGGCCCGGGGCGCGGCCAAACTGACGAATATCGCGGTGGCGTCGGCCCACGGCGCGGCGGTCATTGACGTGGACGGCAATACCCTTCTCGACTTTGCCGGCGGCATCGGCGTGCTGGCTGTGGGCCACACGCCGGAAAATGTGGTCACGGCCCTGCAAGAACAGGCGGCCAAACTGATCCATATGTGCTCGATTGTGGCGACGTATGAGCCGTTCGTGGAGGTCTGCGAGCTGCTCAACGGGGCCGCGCCGGGGGATTTTGCCAAGAAGACGGTCCTGCTCAACAGCGGCGCGGAGGCGGTAGAGACGGCCATCAAAATCGCCCGGGCCCACACGGGACGCAGTGGCATCGTCGTCTTTGAGGGAGCCTATCACGGGCGCACGAACTTGACGTTGGGGATGACCAGCAAATACGCCCTCTTCAAAAAGGGCTTCGGCCCCTTCCCGCCGGAAATCTACCGGCTGCCCTTCCCCAATGTCTACCGCCGCCCGGAGGAGATGAGCGAGGAGGGCTTTGTCGAGTGGTCTGTGCGCCAGTTGGAGAACGCACTGATTGCCCAGGTGGACCCGGCCAGTGTGG
>JAHDWH010000394.1 GCA_023384455.1 Caldilineaceae bacterium
TTCACGTTTCACGTCTTCACGTTTCCCGTCTTCACGTTTCCCGTCTTCACGTTTCACGTCTCCCGTCTTCCCGTTTCCCGTTTCCCGTCTTCCCGTTTCACGTCTCCCGTCTTCCCGTTTCCGCACGCAAATCGTGGCTGCGCCACCTTATGCACTGCGTCCCCCCTCACGGCGTCGTCGGTTTTTCCTCTCCGGGTATCGTCGTTCCCGGCCCCATCAGAAAGACCGCGCTCCAGGGCTGATAGACCGAGACGAGTTTGTCTACCCGGCTTTCGCCATTCTCCACAATTGTGCGCTCGACCGTGACCGTCAGCCCCTTCTTGGCCGTCTCCACCTGTTTAATCTGACCGGGAGCCAGGCTTTCGTCCTCCTGATAGACCGGCTCGCCTGCCTCTACCACATCGCTGATGATGGGCTGGCTGATAGTCACCTGGCGGTTGGGCTTTGTGCCGTAGTATAGAAAGCTGATTGTGCCTGTCGCGCTGTTGACCACCGGCTGCACCAGCAGATAGGCGCTGGTGTCGTTGCGGAATTTGAAGTCCACCGAGGGCGTGTAGATGGTGGCGTCCATCCCCGGCTCGCCATACCAACTGACGACGTAGCCGTGATTGTAGCGCTCCACAATCGGGAAACCGGCCAGAAAGGCCGAGCGAAAGGCTGTCGTGCTGACCTGGCAGACACCCCCGCCCACACCCACAGCCGTGCGGTCACCCCAGATGATCAGCGAATCCTCGAAGCCGTTGGCCGCGCTCACATCCTGCACAATCGAGTTGAAGCTGAAAATGCCGCTGGGCGGGATAACCACTCCCTCAAATTTCTCGGCGGCGACTTCGATATTGTGGATGCGGTCCCGGCTGCTGCCCGCAAAATAGGTGGTTCCGTTGGAGATCAGTTCGTTGATCCCCATTTCGTCAATGCGGTTGGAATCCACCTTTGGCGCAAGCGGCTCCACTGGCAGCCGGGTCTGGCTTTCATCCCGGATCAGTGCATCGCTGATCGCCCGGAGAGTGGCATCCACATTCAATTGTCTGCCTGCCCGGCTGGGCTGAAGGACGACCGCACGACCGGCATTGACATCGAAACGCAGCCGGGCATCCTGGGCCGGAATATAGACCTGGGCCGCCCACTTGTCCACCACCTCGGCCAGGGCCGCCTCATTGACCTGACCCCCCGCCGCTCCAGGAAGAAGCCGTCTTCGTGTAGTTGGGTCTAATGTAAAAACGAGACCGGACGCATCATCCCGTAGGATGAGGGGGAGGGGGGGCGTGCGGGCCCCGCTGCTTTCCACCCCCGGCAGGGCCGCGTCCGGGGGGGGAAGGCTGATGGTTTGCAGCGCCACCGCCTTTTCGTCGCCAGACAACAGCCGGGCCAGCACAAGCCGGGCAGTGGCGTCCACATCCACATCTACGCCGGGTGCGGAGGGCAGGGTCAGATCGCCCAGGGTTACTTCTGCCCGGCCTGGTCTGCGCACCTCTGCTGCAATCTGGCTGAGTGCATAGCGGATGGAGGCTTCGTTGTAGATAACGGGTGGTTGGATGTTCTCTCCGCCGAGCAATGCCCTGGCCTGTTGGGTCAGATTTCCCCCAATGCCGGCTTGTCTGCCCAGTAGATAGGCCCGATTGACCGCTGTCAGCAGCTCCGGTTGGGGGGCTAGCTGGGCGGAGCTGAGATGCCACTCTCGATCTTCCAATGTGACTGTGACCGGTGGCAGGGGGAAGTTGCGTGTTTCCCGGCTCAGGTGGAGCAGGGCTGCGGCCCTGCTCATGCCGCCCACAGGCACACCGGCCACCTGTACGCCGGTGAAGATGCGGTCTGTGTGCCAGAATTGCCAGCCGGCCGCCGCGGCCAGGAGAGAGAGGGCAGCGACCGCAAACCAGATGATCACAAAGTCCGCGGCGCTGCGGCGGAAGGTGGGGCGTGGGCGGTAGGCGGGCAGGGAGCTTTGCATAGGGATCAGGCAACTGCCAGGTCAAAGACATCTAAAGTTACAGTGCGGGCTACTGGCGGCGAATCGTGAAGCAGTGATAGCACACGTTCTGTTGTTTTAGCATCAAAGAACAATTCGCCGCATTGCTGGCAGCGCTGTGCTGGAATGTGCTCCACCATTACGTGCTTTCCATCCACATTGAACACTTCATCTACATAGACTTTTTCGTGACGAGTCGATCCACACACATAACAAGGATATTCAGGTTCGACGGATTTTATCAGTAATTGACTCGGATCCGGACGGATGAAAACTGGCTCAGGCACTTCTTCCATTTCATCGTCAAAATCGGTACTGTCGTGGGTCTGCCAAAACTCGGCCAACTCCTGGACAGAATCTGTTTGGGGAAGTGATGATTTGCTCATTTGCTGTTTTACGTGTGGTTTGAATCCACGAATCCTCTACTCTGGGTTCTAAAGTTGTCACCGCGCCAACTGGGGCACAGTATACAGGAAGGGAATGGCCGCGTCCAGTAGGATTAGCAACACAAAGGGCAGGGCGTAGAGGATTGGCCGCAGCCGTCTGCCGCCGGGGATGCGTTCCAGCAGCCCGTTGACCAGCAGCGCGCCGCTCCCCCCGGCCAGGAAGAGCAGCGCCCACTTATCCAGCCCCGCGCTGGTTGGGCCTGTCGAAACCAGCCCGCTCCCCGCCAGAATCACGGCCCAGAGCAGGAGCAGCCCGGCTATGACGAAGCTGACCCGGGCGCGCAGCGCCTCCCGCCAGCCCAGGGCGACGAGCAGACCAAAGGCAAAGAGCGCGGGGAAGAGATAGCGGCCCTGGTGTTGGACAAAGCCCAGGTTGTACCAGGCGTAGGAGGCGAAAACCGCAGCCAGGAGAAGCAGCGCCACGAACAGTCCCCAGCGCTGGAAGTCAGAGACCGCCACCTCTTTTCGTACAAAACGCAGCAGACCGGCAATCAACCCCACGGCCACAATTCCACTGAAAATCAGCAGCAGCGTATAGACCCGTCCATCCATAAAGACGCCCAGCCAGCCAAAGACGCCCCAGAAGCTCTTGAAGGTGAAGTCCCAGGCCCGCTCCCAATAGGCGGGCCAGCCATTGGCCGCGATCCAATCGGCGGTCGTGGGCTGACCTGTCACCACCTGGTCGTGCCAGCCCAGGCCCAGGAAGTCCAGCCCGCCATAGGTGGCGATGTTGCGCAGCCAGAGAGGGAGGCCGAGGAGGAGGGAGGAGAGGATGACAGGGTGACAGGGTGACAGGGCTGTGCGTATTGCGTATTGCGTATTGCGTATTGGGATTGTACGAAGTCCGGCAACGGTGGCTATGGTAATGATAACAACGGGGAGAAGGATGTAGGCGGTGGCTTTGGTGAGGAAGCCGAGGCCGATGATGAGACCTAAAAGCAGCAGTTGCCTGTTGCCTATTGCGTATTGCGCATTGGGTAGTAGCTGCTCACCCCCACCCAACCTCCCCCACTGTGGGGGAGGAGTCGCTCCAGTTCCC
>JAHDWH010000395.1 GCA_023384455.1 Caldilineaceae bacterium
TAGGTTGGGAGGAATCGTCTCTCGCCCCATTCGATTTGGTTTCGATACGCCTCGAAGACGCAGAATCCAAAGGATTCTGTCGGCTACTCAACCGGCGCTCACTGATCCGGTCTCTAATCCCTAGTCCCCAATCCCAGCCCTATGCAACTCTACGAATCCATCCGCATCGCTTTTCGGGCCCTGGCCGCCAACAAAATGCGTTCTGTGCTGACAATGCTGGGCATTATCATCGGCGTCGGCGCGGTGATTACGCTGATGTCCGTGGGGCGGGGGGTGGAGAAATACGTCACCGACCAGTTCAGCAGCGCGGGGAGCAATCTGCTCTTTATCGTCCCCGGCCAGCTCAGCGGCGGGCCACCGGACCGGCGGGCCAACAGCAGCGGTGTGCTCACCCTCAAAGATGCCCAGGACATTGCCAACCCCCTGCGCGTACCCGATGTAATCGGCGTGGCCCCGGAGGTCTCCGGCAACGCACCGGTGAGCCGGGGCAAAAAGAGCCTGCGGGTCTCCATCAGCGGCGTCACCCCCAGCTATCAGGACGTGCGCTCGTGGAACGCGGAGGTAGGCGATTTCATCACCGACACCGACAACCAGGAGCGCAGCCGGGTGGCGGTTATCGGCTCCGCGGTCTACAAAAAGCTCTTTGAACCCAACGAATACCCCATCGACCAGACCATCCGCATCAACAATCTGCTCTTTCGGGTGATCGGCGTGATGGAGGAGAAGGGCGGCGGCGGCTTTGGCAACCAGGACGAGACCGTCTTCGTGCCCCTCACCACCGCCCAGGACAGGCTCTTCCGGCGCAAGACTGTCAGCGGCGACTACCGGGTGAGTGTCATCTACGCCTCTGTCATCAGCGCCGAGCGGATGGACGCGGCCCAGGAGCAGATGGCCGAGATTCTGCGCGAGAACCACAACATCGCCTATCTGGACGAGGACGATTTCAGCGTCATCAACCAGGCCGACCTCATCTCCATTTTTGGCGACATTCTGGGCGCGCTCACCCTCTTTCTGGGCGCGATTGCGGGCATCAGTCTGCTGGTCGGCGGCATTGGGATTATGAATATAATGCTCGTCTCCGTCACCGAACGCACCCGGGAGATCGGTCTGCGCAAGGCTGTGGGGGCCAAACGGCGGGATATTCTGGGCCAGTTCCTCATCGAAGCCATCACCCTGGCCCTGGTCGGCGGCACAATCGGCATTATCCTCGGCACATCCGGCGCCCAGGCCATCAGTTCCCTGGTGGACTCTTTCAGCGCGGTGGTGGGTGTGGACGCCATACTGACCTCCCTCTTCTTTTCAATGGGCGTCGGTCTCTTTTTCGGCATCTACCCGGCCTACCGGGCCAGCCGCCTCAACCCCATTGAGGCGCTGCGTTATGAGTAGGGGATCGGGGATCGGGGATCGGGGATCGGGGATCGGAGATCGACTTAGCCGGTTCGCCATTCGCTATTCGCTATTCGCTATTATCCTCCTCCTTGCCGCCTGTGGTGGGCCGCCGGGGGGCGGCACGCCCACGGCCCTGCCTCCGGGCGCGCGGGTGGCCCAGCCCACGCCGCTTTTTGAAGGCAACCAACCCACGCCCTCGTCCCGGCCCAACCCCGCCAGGGGCGAACAGGCGTCGAACAGCCCAGGGGTAGAGGAGATCCAATCCCGGCTGGCAACCCGCATCGCCCAGAGCCGGGGCGCAGACGCGCCCCCGGCCACGCCCACACGCCCACCCCTGGCAGACTTGCGCTCCGCGGCCAGCGCGTCGGTGTTGAATCGGCCCAGCGCGCTGGGGATTGTGGCGGGCGGGGCCAATCTGGCCGTTGCCCCCAACGGCGGAGCCATCGGTTTTTTGCCCGCGGGTGCCACAGTCACCATCACCGGGCGCTCGGCGGATGGGGGCTGGTATGCGGTTTATCTGGAAGACAGCACGGCTGGCTGGCTGGCGATGGGGCAGGTGTGGGTCTTTGGGGATGTGAACGAACTGGAGATTGTGGGGGAATCGATTGGCCCGGCGATTGTCGCCACACTATTGGCCGAGGCCAGCCGACCCCTGGGCCCGATTGAAATCGCTACAGCCACGCCTATTCCCCGGGGCCCGGTTGCCAGCGGGGCGGAAAGCGCACCCGTTTCTGCCACAGGCCCCTCCGGGCTGGTGCTGGCCGAGGGGCTGAATGTGCGGGCCGGGCCAGGCACCGATTTCCCGGTGATCGGCGCATTTGCCCAGAACGAGCGGGTGACGCTCCTGGCCCGCAACGAAGCCGGGGATTGGGTGGAGATTGCCCTGCCCGGCGGCTCCGGTTGGGTCTATGCGCCCCTGCTTCAGCCCGACAGCCCGGTGACAGATTTGCCTGTGGCGAAGCGCACCAGCAGCCCGCCTGCTCCTCAAACCAGCCAACCCCAGGCCGCGCCCGTTGTCGGGTTGACCGGACGGCTTTTCTTTCAGAGCAGCAGCGGCGGGGCCATCTATCGCTACGATTTGGCCAGCGGTGGACTACAGCAGATCACCACCGGCGCAGACCCAGCCATCAGCCCGGACGGGCAGACAGTGGCCTTTGTGCGGGGCGGCGGCGAGGCGGGTATTTATCTGATCAACAGGGATGGCAGCAACGAGCGGCGCATTGTCACCCCCAATGCACCCAGCGGCCCGGCCTGGAGTCCCGACGGCCAGTTCATCGCCTTCAGTTACATCACCGGCACGTATGAGTGCTATGACCTGGGCTTTGGCATCTGCATCACCGAACTCCCGCCGCCGGGTATTGAGGCCAGCCAGGTCATCCGGCAGCGGCGGGGGCTGGCCCGGGTGAATGTCAACGGGGGCGATTTCCGGGACATTCCCAGCCTGGAAAATGCGGTCGCGCCGGACTGGCACGCCTGGGGCATTGTTTATCAGAGCGGCGCAGGGCCACAGATCACCCAGGACGGCCCCGGTGTTAGCAGCCAGCCATTGCTCAGTGAATATCGCTTTCAGGACCCGGACTGGCAGCCGGTTGACGGACGGATTGCCTTCCAGAGCCGGGAAGGCAGCCACTGGGAGATTTTTGTGGTCAACCCGGATGGCAGCGGACTGGCCGCGCTGACCCGCCCCCAGATCGGTTTCCAGCCCCACAGCGTGGCCCCGGCCTGGAGTCCTGACGGACGCTGGATCGTCTTTCTCAGCAACCGCAGCGGGGAGTGGCGGCTGTGGGTGATGGAGGCGGACGGCGGCAACCAGCAGGCCCTGCCGGTGGATATTCCCATCGCCTACAATTTTCAGGCCGAGCAGGTGGTGGATTGGGGAAGGTAGGGGATGTTCAGCCCCGAAAAGCGGACGCAGATTGACGCAGAAACAACTGATCTGCGCAGATTGTATCAGCGTAAATCAATTCAGACCAGCGTCATCAGTACTTTGTAAACGAAGTAATTTGGCATTTCTGTAGGTGCGGTTTTGAACCGCACAGGCAGCCGAAGGGGCACTC
>JAHDWH010000056.1 GCA_023384455.1 Caldilineaceae bacterium
TACTACGTAGATTGTAGGACAGAGAAAGCTACTTGTCAAGTAGGCGCAGCAGCCACTTTTTGGCATTGTGAAGGCAAAAAGGGCAGATCGCCTTACAGCGTGTCATTTCGTCTGTTATGGAATAACTACTCAGGCATGGGGGAGCCGATCGCCGCGGATTGGGGGCAACGCGGATGGTTGATCGGCTGACGATGAAATCAGCGCTTCCTGAATCCGCGGCTGGGGAACGCTACACTGTAGAGACACGATATGTCGTGTCTCTACTTCACCTTTGCCCCTCCTCCTCCTCCACAACTGCCTGGTCATTAGTTAAATTCGTCAACGCCACCCGGAAAGGCTCCACCTGCTCCACGGGCATCTCCACCCGATAGCTCACATCCACGCCGTAGCTCTCCGAAAGCACTTCGGCTTCGTAATCGGGCAGCATCCGCTGGACGGGGGTGACAAAGCTGTAATCGAAGAGCAAGGCCAGTTGGCGCTTCTCCACCTTCTCCGCGGTGGGCAGACTCTCCAGGGCCAACTGCACGCCCCCGCTATAGGCCCGCACCAGACCGCCCTTGCCCAGCAGTGTGCCCCCAAAATAGCGGGTGACCACCGCCACCACATCCCCGATCCCGCTGTGCAGGAGTACCGTCAGCATTGGGCGGCCAGCGGTGCCGTGGGGTTCGCCATCGTCGCTCATCCCATTCTGGCCCGTAGAGCCTGGCTGCCCCACCACATAGGCCCAGCAGTTGTGGCTGGCATCGGCAAATTCGGCCCGCATCTCCGCCATAAACGCCTGGGCCTCTTCCACTGTGGCCGCGGGCGCCACAGTCGTAATAAAGCGGCTGCGCAGAATCACCTCCTCCACCCGGTGGCGGCTGGCGGGGATCGGGTAACGGGGCGGGGCAGGTGCGCTCATACTTCCTCAATCCCCGGCCACTGGCTGGGGCGCGGGTGCGTTGAGAATGTCATTGCGGAAGCGGCGGAAAAGGACAAAGGCCATCACCGGGGAGGTGAGAATAAAGGCAGCCCACACCTCGGCCAATCCCCCGTTCCAGAGGGAGACGACCAGCCAGCTCAGCAGGACTGTACCCCAAATGCCCAGGGTATTGACGCGCAGGGGGAAGTTTGTATTGCCCAGCCCGCGCAGGCTGCCCGAATAGACAAAGAGCAAGGCCCAGAAAGGTTGGGAAAAGGCCAGTACCCGCAGACTGGACGCGCCCAGCCGGATGACTTCGGCCTCGTCTGTAAATGCCTGCATAATCGGCGTAGCCAGCAGAAAGAAGACCACCGCCATTGCGCCCATCCACATAGCGCCCCAGCGGGCCGCGGTGTGGGCGGCGTCGCTGCCCTCCTGCAAGCGGCGCGCGCCCACGGACTGACCGACCAGCGCGGTGGCGGCAATGCTAAAGCCAAATCCGGGCAGAAAGGAGAGGGAGAGGGCGTTGAAGGCGATGCGATGCGCGGCCAGCGCGCCTGTGCCCAAACCGGCCACCACAATTGTCAGCACTGTAAAGGCCGCGGAGATCAGCACCTGTTCCACAGCAGCCGGGACGCCGATCTGCAAGACCGAACGGGCCACGGGAATTTCCGGCAGCCAGCTATTGCGCCCGCCGATTGTTACCCCATTGCGCCCCCGGCTCATCGCCCAGAGCAGAATGACCGCGGCCAAGAGCCGGGAGAGAAAGGTGGCCCAGGCGCTGCCCACCGCGCCCAGTTCGGGCAGACCCCACACGCCAAAGATCAGGCCGTAGGTCAGGAAGATGTTGACGACATTGGCCAGGGCTGTCACCTGCATAGGCGTGCGGGAATCCCCCGCGCCGCGCAGCACGCCGCCGCCGATGAAGAGGACGACGAGCACAACGACAGTTCCCATCGTAACTTTGAGGTAGTCGCTGGCGATGGCCGCCACCTCCGGCTCCAGCCCAAAGACCGAGAGAATCGGGTCTGCCAGGAAGAAACCCAGCAGGGCCAGGGGGACAGAGAAGCAGACACTCCAGACAATCGACTGGCGGGCCAGATGGGAGGCCCGCTCAAATTTGCGTGCGCCCACGGCCTGGGCCACCAACACAGAGCTACCCACGGAAAGGGCGCTGAGCGCAGCAATCACAAAAAACATTACTTGCAGGGAGCTGCCCACACCGGCAATGGCGGCTGCGCCCAGTCGGGCCACCAGAAAGGTGTCCACAATGCCCAGTGTTGTTTCCAGAAAATTTTCGCCGATCACCGGCCAGGCCAGGTTGAAGACCCGGCGGTTGGTGGATAGTTCCGGGCCGTCTGTAGACGCGCCAGCATCTGCCACGGGTTGGTTCTCTGCGCTCATCGGTCGTGCCTCGCAATGATTCGATTGGGGGTTGGAAATCGAACATATATTCTAGTGCAAGCTGCCCGGATTGGCAACCTTTCGTCCCCATTGGCAGCAATTCCAAATTTGAGCAAAGGGAACAGAAATAGAACGCGGATTGGGCCGGATTGAGCGGATTCTCGCGGATTTTTCTTCTTTATCCGCTTTCATCCGTCCTTTCCGCGTCATCCGCGTTCTATATTTGGAATTGCTGCCCCCATTGGTGCATCTGCCCTGAAAATAGCCATCCGTAGGTCGGACTGTCAGTCCGACCAGGTAACTACTAAGGCTTTGGGTGCGACGCACTCGCCACACAATTTTCGCACAGGAATACGCTCCTGGCGAGTGCGTCGCACCTGAGCAGTTACCCGACCAGCGACATTGCAGGCCAGTCGGACTAACAGTCCGACCTACGACATCGGTTGCAAACCGATGTAGCTTCCCCCAATCCGGGACACCCCCCCCTATTTTTCAACCGCCCGCCCGTTCTGCCAACTCTGCCCAGCGATTGAGGGCATTTTCCAGGGCATCTTCCACCCCCTGCAACTGATCCGCCAGGGCCTGGATGCGGGCATAATCGTCGCTGCCCCGGTTGATGGCCTGCTGCAACCCGGTCTGCTCCTCCTCCCAGACCCCGATGCGTTCTTCCAACTGGGCCAGTTCCCGCTGTTCGTTCCAGGTGAGTTTCTTGGGGGTGGTGCGGCCTTCAGAAGTTCGACTTTCCGAAGTTCGGCTTTCCGAAGTTCGACTTTTTCCGAAAAGTCGAACTTCTTCTTTCTCCCCCAGCATCTCCTCATCGCGTACTCTTCTGTAACTCTCGTAGGGCGCGGGGTAGCGCTTGCCCAGCTTGCCATTTTCATAGGGCAGAATGTAGTCCACCGTGCGGTCGAGAAAGTAGCGGTCGTGGCTGATCACAATCAGGCAGCCGTTGAAGTGGTCGAGAAATTCTTCCAGCACGGCCAGGGTCTGCACATCCAAATCGTTGGTCGGCTCGTCCAATAGCAGCACATTCGGCTGGTGGATGAGGGTGCGCAGGAGGTAGAGCCGCCGCCGTTCGCCGCCGCTCAGACTGCTGATGCGCCCCCACTGCATCCCCCGGGGAAAGAGAAACCATTCCAACATCTGGGCCGCTTCGATGCGTTCGCCGTCCTTCGTGCGGATGAGCGCGGCTTCTTCTTCGATAAATTCCAGCAGCCGTTTGCGCTCCTCAAAATCGTCCGCGTTCTGGTCATAATAGCCCACCTGCACAGTATCGCCCCATTCCAGCGTGCCGGACTCCGGGGCCAGTCTGCCCGCCAGAATCTCCATAAATGTACTTTTGCCCGCGCCGTTTGGCCCCAAAATACCTAGCCGATCCCCCGGCTCCAGGTGAAAATCCAGCCCGTCCACCACCCGTTTGCCGTCGTAGGCTTTGACCAGCCCGGTGGCTGTCAGCACTTTTGATCCCAGGCGTCGGGAGGCCAGGGCTATGGCCACCCGCTCCTCGCCGGAGTCGTACTCAATGCGCTCGATTTCGGCGAAGCGCTCCTTGCGCGCCTTCTGCTTTGTGCCCCGGGCCATCGGCATCCGGCGCACCCACTCCAACTCCCGTTTGAGAAACTGGCGGCGCTTCTGCTCCGCGGAGGCCAGCTTTTCGTGGCGCTCCTCCCGCAGTTCCAGATAGCGGCTGTAGTTGCCGGGGTAGAGGATCAGCTCCCGGCGGTCCAACTCCACAATGCGGTTGACCACCCGGTCCAGAAAGTAGCGGTCGTGGGTCACCATCAGCAGACTGCCCGGCGTCGTGACCAGATATTCTTCCAGCCAGTCCACTGTGGCGGCGTCGATGTGGTTGGTCGGCTCGTCCAGAATCAGCAGGTCGGCCCGGTCGATGAGGGCACGGGCCAGGGCCACCCGTTTGCGCTGGCCGCCGCTCAGGGTTCCCACCCGGGCATCAAAATCGTCGATGCCCAGTTTGGTCAGGATGGCTTTGGCGTTGGCCTCGGCAGCCCAGCCCCCGCTCTGCCCCATCTGGCCGGAGAGTTCGAGAAAGTGGCGTTGCAGATTGGCGTCCTGGGGCGCGCGTTCCAGCCGCTGGCTGGTGGATTCATAGGCAGCCAGCAGACGCATCTGAGGGGAGTCGCTGCGGAACAGCTGGTCGAGGACAGTGGCGCTGTCGTCCAGCAGCGGCTCCTGGCGCAGAAACTCCACCCGCACCTGCCCCCAAAGGGTGACGCTGCCGCTGTCCGGCGTTTCCTCCCCCGCAATCAGGCGCAGGAGTGTCGTCTTGCCGCTGCCGTTGACGCCGATCAGCCCGATGCGCTCGCCAGTGTTGATGGAGAGATTCACTTTGTCCAGCAGCAGCCGCTCGGAATACTGTTTGGAGACCGCTTCGAGGGTGAGAAGGTTCATATTATTGAGTCGAAGTCACTTTCTATGCCTGTGCCCGACTCTCGTGGACGGATTCTACAATAAAATCCATCAACTCATCTTCGTCCATCTCCAACCCAGCGTTGCGCGCCTGCACCTCATCGACTACGGCAAACAGGGCTTCCCTCTCCCGCCGCCACTGTTCCAGCAGTTGATAAGGCACAATCGCCGCTGCCGGTTTCCCGCTTTTCAGGAGGACAACCGTCTCGCCCAGATAGCGCGCTTTATCGACGATCTCGCCAAGCCTGCTACGAGCTTCGGTAATGCCTAGCGTCAATTCCATTGATGCTGCGCCTTTCGTCAAAGAACACACAATTGAGAGTACATTCTGTACAGTTTGTACTCTGTGTGCAGTGTAGCAACTGTGTAGAAGTTCGTCAAAACAGTGGATACCCCGATGCGATGCGTTTATCCTCTGTCCCGCCAGCCCGCCAACATCTGATCCATCACCCAAGTCGTGCGGGCGGCGCTTGCGCCTGTGCTGGGGCAGCGCCCGACGCCGTTGAGTTCGTCCACAATCGTCTGGATCAGCGGCTGGTGGACGTGGGCCGGCTGGGTAATGGGAATCTCCTGTATGCCGTCGGCGGTGGTCAACTGGATGGGGCTGGTGTCGAAGCAGACGTAGCCGATGCGTCCCAGGGGACCTTCCAGTTCGGTCCAGTCCAGCCGGTCCGCGGCGGTGAAAAACCAGGAACCCGTGCCCAGTGCGCCCTTCTCGAAGGCGAAGCTGCCCGTCACAATATCCTCCGCCGGGTAGTGGCCGCCCTGATTGGTGGCAAAACCGGCGACCTCCCGGATAGGACTCACCAGCAGGTCCACAATGTCCAGCATATGCGCGGCCAGGTCCAGGAAAAGCCCGCCGCCAGCAATCGCCGGGTTGACCCGCCAGGGCAACTGCGCCAGGTCCATTGCTTGGCCGAGCCGGTGCAGTTGGGCGGAGACGGGCTGGCGCAGACAGATATTCACCGAACGCACATCGCCAATCACACCGCTGGCCAGCAACTCCTGAATTTTTACAAATTTGGGCAACCGCCGCCGGTAGTAGCCCACCCAGAGCGGAACACCCGCGGCCTGACAGGCTTCCACCATTTCCACGCAGTCAGCGTAGGTGGGGGCCATGGGCTTCTCCACATAGACCGGCTTGCCCGCGGCCGCGGCCAGGAGTGTATATTCTTTGTGGGAGCTGGGCGGCGTCGCCACGTAAACCGCGTCCACCTCCGGGTCGTCGATGAGCGCCTGGGCGTCGTCGTACCAGCGGGGGACGGCGTGACGGCGGGCAAAGTCCGCAGCCAGTTCGCGGTTGCGCCGCATCACCGCCACCAGGGCCGAGTTTTTCGCCTTCTGAAAGCCCGGCCCGCTCTTCACCTCGCATACATCCCCGCAGCCAATAATGCCCCAGCGGATAGTCTTCATTTCGATTCTATGACCTTTCTTTCGATAGTTGTGTGGTAAGGGCGAGATAATGGGGTGATGAGATGATGGCGTGTGTGCTTCATCATCTCATCATCCCATCCCAACTCATCTTTTACCGTTTGCATACGCCGCCGTCAGGTGGTATTCTGTCTTCGTCTTCATCCACCAGCAACGGCCTATCCAATGCGTACATATACTCTTATTCTCGCTATTCTGCTCGTTCTGGCAAACGCCCTGCCTGCTGGCGCGCAGGAGAAAAGCTGTCCCAATTGTGCGCCGCTCCCGGCTGGCTCCCTGCGCTTGCCCTACCGCTGGACAAATGAGGGGGCGATTACCCTTCTGCAGAACCGGCGGGGCAGCGGTTGGTCGGCCCGGCTGGAGAGCGGCGTGGATGTGCGGGTTTCCCCGTTGAACGCTGTAGGCGATCTGAACGGCGATGGCATCGACGACCGGGCGCTGCTGCTGGAAAGCCGGGCCAACCGCCGGGGACCCTATGCCAGCGGCACGCGCTGGGAGATGCTCGTCCTGTTGGGCAGCGAGCAGGGCATAGAGACCGTCGCGGCCGGTGTCACCTTCAGCCTCTCTCTGGCGGTCACCCAACTCGCCATCAGCGGGGGCAAAGTGGCGGTTGGGCTGGCGGAGGGGGAGACGGCGATGGAGACGGCCTTTGCCCTGGAAAGCGACGGGCTGCACCGGGCCGATGGGGAGCTGACGATCCTCACCCATCTGGTGCGCCGGGAGGAGACCCTCTCTAAAATTGCCAGCCGCTACCGGGTGACAGTGGCCGACCTGATGGCCCGCAACGGCATCTCTAATGGGAACCAACTGGCTATCGGCCAGGCCCTCTCCATCCCCTCCAGCCGCCCCCAGAATGAGCCGGTGGGCGACGTGCCCTTCCTTTTCTTTGGGTTGGCGGGCGAGGAGTTGCGCCCCGGCGACACACTCCTTCCCCTGCGGCCTGCCCAGCACGTCGTCCAGGCGGGCGAGCGCTGGGAGCAGATCGCGGCACAACACCGGGTGTCCCTGCCCGATCTCATTGATGTCAACGGGCTGCGGCTGAGCAGCCCACCCGACCCCGGCCAGGTCATCTTCATCCCCGGCATTCCTCGCGAAAAAGTCATCTATCTCACCTTCGACGACGGCCCTCACAAAGAGTGGACGCCAAAATTTCTCGATCTGCTGGCCCGCTTTCAGGCCCAGGCCACTTTTTTCGTCAACGGCGTCTATGCCAATCTCTACCCGGAACTGATCCAACGGGAGATCGACGAAGGCCACGGCATCGCCAACCACTCCTACTATCACTCCCACTTCGACAAACTGACGCTGGATCGGGTAGCCTGGGAGTTGATTTCTACCCAAACCGCCATCGGCGTGGAGAACCAGGCCCCCTGCTTCCGTCCACCCTACGGTATTCTGCCCCCGGACGCCTGGAATGTGGTGGCCGGCCAGGGCTACGAAGTGGTCATCTGGGACATCGACAGCCTGGACTGGAAGAAGACCGACGCGGTCCCCATCGCCGCGCCGGTGTTGGAGCGGGCCTACGACGGTGCGATTGTGCTGATGCACGACGGCGGCGACGAACGCCCGGCTACTTTGGCCGCGCTGGAAATGGTGCTGACGGAGTTGGGCGCCCAGGGCTACCGCTTCGAGGCCTACTGTAAGAAATGACAGGGTGACAAGGTGACAAGGCGACAATCTTCTGTCACCTGGTCACCCGGTCACCCTGTCACCCCGTCACCCCCTCCCCTTGTCTCCCTCTCTCACCAGTGCGAACCCCACCAGACCGAGCAGAGCCAACCCGGCCCAAAAGAGATAGGGCAGGCCGGGGCTGTAGACCGACAGGCTGTTGCCCGCGGGGGGTGAAAGTACTGAACCAATCTGGGAGATGGACATAATCATCCCGACAGCCGTGCCTGCGTAGGTTGTCCCGATTTCTTTGATTTCGATGATGAAAGTCATCAAAATCGCCATAAAACCATCCCGCACCACTCCGGCCAAAATCACCGCACCCCAGACCAGCACGCCGTCCGCCACGCTTAGCAGCCCGAAGCCGGTGGCGATCATCACCGTTGCCACTATCAACACCCGCCGCCGGGAGCCGAGCCGGTCCGAGAGCAAAGCGATGGGGATGGTAAAGAGCAGGCTGGCCCCGTGAAAGGTCGCCAACGCGCTGTCCGCCGTGACTGCTTCCCAGCCCAGCCCGCGCAGATAGAGAGGCAGATAGCCCAGCCCGCCCTGGATGCAACTGCCCACGCCCAGCATCGCCAGCCCCAACAGCCAGACATTGCGTACCCCGGCCACGTGGCCCAGACTCTCGCGCAGGGGGCGATGGACCGGTTTGACGGCTGGCCGTGTGCGCCCTTCCGGTCCGTCGGCGGTGGTGGACCAGATCAACGCTACGAGCAGGGCCACGCCGCCGTAGACAAAAAGCACATTGCGCCAGCCACCCAGCAACGGCGAAAAGACCGACGCCCCCAGCAGTGAGCCGAGCATAAAACCCGACGCCATCCCCGCCGAGACCACCGCATTGGCCAGCCCCAGATGTTTGCCCGTAAACCAGACACCGCAGGTCTTGTGGACATTTGTGGGGATCATAAAGGGGAAGAAACCGGCTATCACAACCATTACCGCCAGCATCGGATAGGATGTGGCGAAGCCGCGCAGCGCACCCGCTCCGCCGGTGAGCACACAGGCGAGAATCAGCGTGCGTTTGGCCCCAATGCAGTCACCGATGATGCCGCCGAGCAGACTCATCGCAATGCCGGTCAGGGAACCCAGCCCCCAAATGACGCCGATCTGCACAATATCCAGGGACAAATCCCCGGCGATTTCGTCGAAAAGCACAGGCAAAGACATAGCCGGGATCGCCACCACCAGCATATGGGTCAGCGCGGAGAGAGCCAGAATGTACCACTTGTACCAGGGGCGCATGGGGGGAGCTTTCGTGTAGAGTTTATTGATTCCCAGATGTTTGTTGTGTGGATAGAAAGATGATGAGATGATGGAGCACGAATCCATCATCTCATCATCTCATCATCCCCCGGCGTCCTTCATACTCAGGCCAATACGACCTCTAGCCGCGTCGATATTCAGCACCCGTACGGTCACCACATCCCCCACCCGCACCACCGCGTGGGGATCGGTCACATAGCGGTCGGCCAGGGCGGAGATGTGGACCAGCCCGTCCTGCTTGACGCCGATGTCCACGAACGCGCCAAAGGCCACGACGTTGCGCACAGTCCCGGTCAGGACCATTCCTTCCCGCAGATCGTCCATAGACAGCACATCCGCCCGCAACTGGACCGGGGGCAGATCGTCCCGAGGGTCCCGCCCCGGCTTGGCCAGGGCGTCGAGAATATCGGTCAGGGTCGGCTGGCCCACACCCAACTGGGCGGCCAGCCCCCGGGTCTCCTGGCGCATCTTTTCCAGCGGCAGCGCGGCCAGGGCGCCAAAGGGCGCGACCAGCCGCTCAACCACCCCATAGCTCTCCGGGTGGATGGCGGTATTGTCCAACGGATTGTCGCCCTCGGGGATGCGCAGGAAACCCGCGGCCTGCTCGTAGGCTTTGGGACCCACACCCTTCACCTTCAAAATCTGTGCCCGGCTGCGAAAGGGGCCGTTCTCGTCCCGGTGGGCCACCACATTCTGGGCCGTGCGGCTGGTCAGCCCGGCCACCTGGGCCAGGAGCGCGGGGGAAGCGGTGTTGACATTCACCCCCACGCTGTTGACCACCGACTCCACCACCCCATCCAGGGCCCCGGCCAGCTTCTTCTGGTCCACGTCGTGCTGGTAGAGGCCGACGCCGATGCTCTGGGGGTCGATCTTCACCAGTTCGGCCAGGGGGTCTTGCAGACGGCGGGCAATCGAGACCGCGCCCCGAATGGATACGTCCAGATCGGGGAACTCCTGGCGGGCCAGGGGCGAGGCGGAATAGACGCTGGCCCCAGCTTCGTTGACGAGGGCATAAGCGAGTTGCGAGGGGCGAATTGCGAATTGCGAATTGCGGGTTGCGGGTTGCGCTTCGTCGCCTGCCACCGGCGACTTGCCACCTGCCACCTGCGATTTTACCAGATCAGCCACCAGTTGTTCGGTCTCCCGGCTGGCTGTGCCGTTGCCGATGGCGATGGCCTGGACGTCGAATTGCTCGACCAGCTTTGTCAGTTCGGCCAGGGCTTCGCCCCGGCGGTTCTGGGGCGGATGGGGATAGAGTGTCGTCGTGTGCAGGAGTTTGCCCGTGGCGTCACAGACGGCGATTTTGCAGCCCGTGCGATAGGCGGGGTCGATGCCCATCACCACCCGTCCGCGCAGGGGCGGCTGGAGGAGCAGGGCGCGCAAATTCTTCTGGAAGGCGCCGATGGCGTGGGTGTCGGCGGCTTCGGTCAGCGCTTTGCGGCTCTCCCGCTCTATGGCCGGGGCGAGTAGGCGGTTGTAGCCGTCCTCCACCGCTGCCTGCATTTGACCGGCAAAGGGGGAGCGGGGGTTGAGTTGGAGGAAACGCTCGGCCTGCTGGCGAATCTCGGCTTCCGGTCCGGTCACGCCCACCCGCAGCACCTTCTCATTCTCGCCCCGGTTCAGGGCCAGCACCTGGTGGGGCTGCAAGCGGCGCACGCTGGAAGCAAAGTCGTGATAGAGTTCGTACTTGCCCTGCTCGTCCGCCCCCTCTTTGACCAGCCGGCCAGCCACATCGCCTTTCTCATAAAAACGCTCTCTGGCAAACTGGCGGATGGCCGCGGTCTCGGCCATCTGCTCGGCCACAATATCCCGTGCCCCGGCCAGGGCTGCCTCCACATCGTGTACGTCGGCGCTGAGAAATGGCTGGGCCGCGCTCTCCGGTTTGCCGCTGATGGGCTGGGCCAAAATCGTTTGGGCCAGGGGTTCCAGTCCCAACTCCCGGGCAACGGTGGCCCGGGTGCGCCGTTTGGGGCGATAGGGCAGGTAGATGTCCTCCACGGCCTGCAATGTGTCGGCGGTGGCGATGGCGGCTTCCAGTTCGGCAGTCAATTTGCCCTGTTCGGCGATGGAGGCCAGGACAGTCTGCTTGCGTTCGTCCAATGCGCGCAGATAGGCCAGCCGTTCGGCCACGGCGCGCAATTGCTCTTCGTCCAGCCCGCCCGTGCGCTCTTTGCGATAGCGGGCGATAAAGGGGATTGTGTTGCCTTCGTCCAGCAACAGAACGGCCCCTTCCACCTGCTGGGGCTGGGTTTGGGTGGCGGCGGCGATGGCGCGGATGAGCAGATCGTGGGTCATTGGGAAGCCTCTGGGTGACGGTGTTGAAATCCTATCACCGATTGTACTCCAATGACACAATGTCCCGGAAAAACCGGGACAAACAGACCCTCCTCCTTCTTCCTTTGAAGTCCGTGAAGTGCCGGGGACTTGTGGATACTTGTTTTGTGGAATAGTCCAACAGAAAGACGACCTGTGTGCGGATGCGGACAGCGCAGACGAAGCGATTGTCTGTTGCCAGCAGTTGCAGCCCGATGGTAACTGCTCACCCCCACCCAACCTCCCCCACTGTGGGGGAGGAGTCGATCCAGTTCCCTCCCTGGAATGGGGAGGGGTAGGCTGGGGTGGCTGAACAGATACGCCCGATGTGGTGATTATGGATATTCGGCTGCCGGGCCGTTGCGGCATTCAGGCCTGCCGGGAGATCACCCAACGCTGACCCCACGTGCGGGTGATTATGCTCTCCTCCTTCATCGACGCGGGGGCGTCGGGAGACCGCCACCTTTGCCCTGCGCCGGCGGGTGATGGATTACTTGCCTGCGGCGGATGGGTAGAGTCCAACAGCCTGAAAAGGGTACCTGTCTACTTCTGTCCTATGGGCCAAGCCCAGAGACGGTGCTGGGGCAGAATGCTATTTGTATCTGCCCTCGGCACAAATAGCTGAAGTGTTGCTGCTTTCTGTAAGTCCCGTGGGTGGCGGGATGCCTGGATTGGTGTCGGCGTCGGTCGGTTCTGAGGATCGAGTGTTATCTGCGCAGGGTTAACTGTCTGGGAAGACCAGTGGACGTTGTCAACGAAAAGATTGCTGTTGAGGGTGCTGTCGGTCTCGGCGCGTATTTGCAAGCTCACCTGCTGCCCGGCGTAGGCATGCAAGTCTACAAAACGCCACGCCCAGTTGTCTGTCGCCTGCGCCGCGCACAGATCAAAGACTTCCACGACAGTGCCGCCATTGAGTACGACGCCGCCAAAGTCGAATCCGCACTGATCTTCGGAGGCAATCCAATAGGCAAAGCGTAGGATAGATGAATCGGACGGTACTATCACACTTTGTTCGATGAAGGCGACTTCGTCGTACTCTCCGCCCAGCCACGCGGCCCATTCACCGCTGTAAGGGGCGATTGGCAAATTGCTCGAATGAACAAGAACGGGCCAATTGTGGGCAGAGAATTCACGCCAGCCGCTGCCCGACCCCTGGTCGAAGTCGCCGTTGACAAGAGGCAGACTCACGGGTGCGCTGGCCCGAGCCAGAATCGGCAGAAGCAGATGGAAGGCATCGGGGGGCGTGATGGTTTGCCAGCCCAGCCAGGCCGCGGCCCAGCCTATATTCTCGCGCACTTCCAGACGGATGATGTGGTTGCCGGCGGAGAGGTCGTGGCGGATTGAATCCGTCACCCGGCAGTTGTCGCACCAGTTGTCCAACACGAGTACTCCGTCAATGTACAGACGCGCGCCGTCGTCGTGGAAGACATCGAAGCGGTAGGTCCCTGCCGGGAAGGAGAGCGTCCTCGTCCAGCGGGCGCTAAAGTGATTGACCGGCACGCGGGGGTCTGGCGGGTTGTCGAGCCAGTCAAAGTTGATGCTGGCGTCATCCCGGCAGACAACGGGCGATCCGGAAAGACTTTCGTTGTTCCAGTATTCGCCTTTCCAGCCAGAGATAACCCCGGGGCAAGTCGCTGTCTGAGGCGTCGGCGTATTTGTCGGCGTGGGTGCAACGGTATCGCGAAAAAGCCAGATAGTAGCAGACCTCTGGTTGCCCACGGCGTCATAGGCGGTCGCCCTGATCTCGTTCCATTCATAATTCAGACTACTGGTATCCAAATCCATCTGGTAGGGTGGAGAGAATCTATCAACCAAATCTACAACTACCTCTTGAACCGCGTCCCACCGACTGAAATGTACCTGACTCACGCTCACATTGTCAGTTGCTTCAACTTGTAGTCGAACGAGTTCGCCGCTGACGTGGTAGATTTGCCCGTCTGCTACCGGGGCGATCCAGGAGATTGTGGGCGCTTCGCCGTCCGGCGGTGGAGTTGGGGTAGCTGTCGCAGGCGGCGTGGGCGTGGCCGTGGGTGGCTTCTGCTCTACACGGGCCGAAGAGGTGTCGTAGCCGATTTCTGCGTCTCGCAGGTCGTGGACTTCAGATGTATCGAAGTTGGACTGACGTCCCTGGTAATTATCGTTCTCGTAGAGGGTGAGACGCACGTTCTGCCCCACGCGCAGGGAACGGGTGTTGTCATTGCCCACCGGGTTGAGATGGCCAGGATTGGGATAGTCGCCCGGCCCCAGGGAGACACACGCACCGCCGAAATTCGTTTGAGAGTAGAGGATAGCCCGGTCGGGATGGGGATCGCAGTTGGGCGGCGACGATTCGACGACAAACCAGAGATCGATCAGTGGCCCGATGTGGTTGGGCCAGCGCCAGATCTGCCACTGGGAGTGATAGGTTCCGCTGCTGCCCGGAGCTGTCATGGGCGGATCGCCAAAGGCAAATTGGTAGCGATTGCCGCCCTGGTCCACGCAGCCCTGCATGAAATGCGCGCCGTAGAGGTTGCCATCCCGATTTTCCAGATAGTTCTCGCCGCAATTGAGGCTGAAGCCGCTGGTCTGCACAACGACCCGAGGGTGGAATGTCTGCCCTCGGGAGAAGGTTGCTCCCTGAGGCCAGGCTTCCAGGACGGCGATCTCTTGGCTACCGGGTGTTGGTGTAGCTGTGGGAGGACGAGAGGTCGGTGTAGCGGTCGGTGGTCGCGGTGTGAAAGTTGGGGTGGCTGTCGGGAGTGTTCCACCTGGCCGGTGAGAATCGATCCAGCCTGACGGGTGGGTGTAGCCGAACCAATCGGGATGGGCGTCGGTATCGGTATAGCCCGGTCCCGGCCAGCCTGCGGTATTGCAAAAGAAACGACCATTCACCCATTGGGGTGCTTGCTCCATATTGCCATAGCGGCGCAACTCGAAATGAGTATGAGAATTGCTGCCCCAGTTGTACAAAACGCCAATTTGCTGACCTCGTTGTACTTCGGCCCATTGGGGAATCAGTCCTGATGTGCTGAGGTGGCCATAAAACGAATAGATGAGATTGCCACCCCAGGGCAGACTAATTCCGGCTGGGAGTTCGTGTTCAATGATGACAACAGCCCCTGGCCAGTTTGCATAAGTGGACCAAATCACACGCCCATTTGCCACGGCATAAACAGGACTACCTGCGCCGCGAAACCAATCCTCACCTGCGTGTTGTAGCTGAGCTAACCATTTGTTATAACAGGTCGACCAGCAGTCGTCTTTTCCATCCCCATTGGAGTCTCCGCAGTTCTGAAGTGAACCATTCTGTTTGTTGTAGCTTGCATACTCCGGCGGACGTCCCGAACTGCCATCGCGGGGATTCGCCGGAAAGTCAAAGCCATCGGTGAGCGCTTGAGGCTGAGACAAAGCAATAGGCGCATCGACGTTGCAACCGGACAATATCCGAAAGGTTGACGCCATCTGCTGAAAAAGGGAAATTATTTCCTCATCCGCGCCTGGCGTGTGGGCAATGAGCAGGTAGTCTGCCTGTGGCGTATGCAGCGCAAGTTGCGCCATACGGCTCTCAGTGCCTTCCGCTTCCAACGGCGGGATCAGGAACTCTGTTTGGAAAGCTGCCTGGTCGTCTGCCAGAACTGTCCGGGTCCAGTCTTGTGTGAAGCGTTGAAAAAGATTTCCTGGCAGCGGGGGCGTATGCACAATGATATGGATGCTATCTCCAATCTGCACTTGCGCATATGGCTGTTCTGCGGATAGCGGTGTCTGTTGGCGGGGAAGTAGATTTTCGGGATGCTGGATCGTAAAGCAAAACTGATTATTGGTGTAAGCGGCCCATTGGATCGCGGTGCGGGTCGCGGACAGCGGGGAGGGCGCGGAGGCTGGATTGGCCTGGGCGGTTGACGACAGGTAGGGTGCAATCGTCCATAGCAGACCCGCGCAGAGGATTAGAAAAAGCGTGGCTGTGGCGCGCCGGTTTCTACTGTTCATTGTTTTTTCCAGTCTGGCGTTTTCAACGTAGAGGAAGCATCAGTGGTTGTGGAGCGACTTTGCCTTCCGTCTCCGCCTGAAACCAAAAACAGCGATTGCACCTACAGCACCGGCCACCCAATTCCCGCCGCACAACTGCCACGCGATCTCTTCCGCCTGCCGCTGCATTTCCTGCTCCCATTGCTGCTGCTGTTCGGCCAGCCACTGCTCCAACGACTGCTGCCACTCGGCCAGTTGCCGGTCCACTTCCCGCTGCAATCGCTCCCACTGCTCCGTCAAGAACCTCTCGCTGCGGGAGCGGATTGTCTCCCAGGCCTTCTGCGTCTCCTGTTCGACTGTGCCCCAGAGACGCTCAAGGAAATTGCCCGGTTCAGGCGCAGGCGATGGCTCGATGATCTCGATTCCCGGTCCCGGCGTAGCGAGCACGGCCAGATATTGGGAAAGCTGGCGGCCATCGCCCGGTTCGATGACCTGTCCGTTGTACCAGAGTTGGGACGAACCGCCGCCGTCGAATTTGATGGCATCCCAGACGGCCAGTTCGTCCTGCAGAAAGCGGGCCAGATCGATAAGCGCCCCTTTGCGTTCATCCACAACGAGGAAGAGCCAGCGCGGATCCTGAGAAAGACCCACGGCAGTCTGGGCCGCGCCGAAATAACAGGAACCCGGTGCATTCTCACAGCTTTCGATAGCGTTCTTTTGAATCACTCCCTCCCGGATCAGCCAGGGAGCGCCGCCGACGCCGGTGTAGACCCAATCCGCTCTGCTGCCGTCGTCCCGGTCGAACTGGCCCAATTCGATCCGCAGCGGAGCGTCTCGGCTGACAGCCAGCCAGGGACGGCGGACGGCGTTGTTGTCCGTGTCGCCATTGGCGGGGCCGTCCAGCCGCACACCACGCACGACTGTCAATCCTTCTGGTCCGTGCCCGCGGAACTCTCCCGGTTGGCCCTGTGTGCCTGCGCCGTAATCGCTGTCGATCACCGCTGCCACCTGTCCGTGTCGTTCCTGGGCCAGCGCCACTGCCCGTTCCAGGGGTATCACCGGGTAGTAGGCCGGGTTGTTTGGATCGGCGCAGCCACCCCGCACCGGTCCCCAATCCGGAATGTTCACATCGTTGCACGGCCCAGAAACGCCGGTATTGTTCACGCCCTCGGCGATCACATATTCCAGATGTACACCGGGGCTGTGGGTGTCGATGACGAGGACGTGGATTTTGCCCGCATCGCTGGTGCAGTACTCCACGCCACTGAATGTCTGCTGCGCGGGATCGCAGGTCAGCGCCTGTCGCCAGGGGGGATCGGGGGTTTGCGCCTGGGCGTGCAGGGAGAGCGGTCGTATCCACAGGGATACCCAGAGCAATAGTAGAAACAGACGGCGAGGAAAGAGAGGGAACATTCCAGGTGGGATTCCTCCTTGCTCAAGGGTTGGGTTGTCTGCTATACTTCGGGTTGAATAAGATGTCTAATGGAAAGGTAAGGAAAACGCCGTATGACTTTGGAAAAAGAATCCATACAACCCATTGAACAACAGGTGATCGATGTACTCCGGGCGTTGCCTTTTGAACGCGTAACGGCGGTGCTGGATTTTGCCGCGTTTCTCCTCACCCGTGAACGCAACCTCTCGTCTATCCTCCTGCCCCTCTCCCCACAAAAGACAGGTGAACGGAAGGATCCCACTGCGTTTCTGTTGAACATTGCCAGTCTGGGCGCTTCGGGTAAGGGCGACGTTGCCGAGCGTGACGAAGCAATTCTGGCCGCCGAGATTGACCCAATCTGTGGTTGGAGCGCGAGACAAGATGAGCGTTCTTCTTGACACCAGTTTCCTCTTCGCTTTGGCCGATACCAGCGACTACAACCACGACCGTGTCCTTGCGGTTGCTCGCACCCTGACCGATCCTCTGATCCTCCCTTTGCCTGTCTTGCCAGAAGTCTGTTACCTCATCGCGTCGCGCCTGGGCCATTCCGCTATGCGCCGTTTTCTCAGCGAATTGGTGGTCAGTGACACTGTGCTGGAAGCGATCGATAGGACCGATCTGCGGCGGGTCAACGAGATCCTTGACCAGTACGCTGACAGTCTGCTGGATTTTGTAGATGCCGCCATCATCGCCATTGCGGAGCGACGGCAGATCACTCGGATTCTAACGCTGGATCGGCGAGACTTTTCGATTGTGCGCCCGCGCCACTGTGACTACTTCGAGATTCTGCCCTGAAAAAGGCACGCGGATGAGATGGATTTGAACGGATTTCCTCGATCGGTAGAGCAGCCACGCCTACCACAAACATATCCCCCGACATCAAACACAACCGCATCCCCACGCCCGGACTTAGCTTTGCGCAGCCCGATTTGCCTTTTCGCATCTATTGGAGGCGCTCATCCAGCAGAGCGACAACCTGCCGCAAAGAATTCGCTGTTTCCCGTGTGTTGTTCTCCATATCCAAAAAAACAAGGATGCTCTCGGCGGCGACCTGAAAAAGGAAGTAGGCAAGAGCACCCGCAAAAATTGAGAACACCACCACTACCCATCCCAGTCCACCGACAAACGAGTTTCCTGTCGCAACCAATCCAGCCACAACACCAATGACGGCTCCAATCAGCGAGAGAAAAGCGAGGACAGAAGCCAGAGAGGCCAATCCACGGAGAGCGCTATAACGATTTGAACGAAGTGATGAGCCATACTCACCTGCTTCCTCCGAATCAAGGCGTGTTGATTCGGCAAAGAAGCCCTTTTGTTCGATCATCAGACGATACTCGGTTGGAGAAACGCTCCCGATCGCGGTCAATTCAGCCTCTTCTACGTCGAAGTCCGCATCTTCAGCGGGTACGTATACTTCATAGACGTAACTGCCAGATTCAGATCGAGAAAAACCACCAATCACGCCTTCGGGAGTCCGGGTTTCGTTTGTGTCTGGGTCCACATAATCAAACCGAACAAGGGTGTACGTATCGTACTTGTTGGACATGAGAAATCCTTTGCACTGGTAAGAAACGAGTGGTCTCTTATCTACAAAGTTGGCGTAGCAGATTCAGTATACACAAAGCCAACGTTTCTCAAAGTGGCTGTTTTCCACCTCGTTACGGCCAGGTGCAGTACCAGCTATAAGCGTTCCATCACCCCTACCACCGCCCGTTTCAGCCCATCCACCTCCTTTGCCACAAAATAGTCTGCTGTTTCCAGTTGACGGGCCTCCGCCACAATCGCCCGCAGCAGTTCCCGCACATCCGAGCGCAGGGGAGACGGGCTGCCGGCAAAGGCCCGGTTCTGCCCGGACAACTCGTACACCAGATCCGTCGTGGCGTGCAACAGCATATGGGAAAGATACTTTTCCGCCTCTTTGTACTCCCGCTGGATGGCGCTGGGCACAATCCCTTCTGGCCGCAGCATCCCTTCCCACATGCGCCGGTGCGCCTCCAAGAGAGAGCGGGGGCGCTGCAAGAGCATATCCACGGCCAAGAGACTTTCCCACCCGAAGGGACGCATACGCCCCCCAAAGCCATTGCACGTTCCTGCGCCACAGCCCTGCCAGTTGCGCACGGCATTGTACGCGTGAGGAATTAGTACATACACGCCCAGGCGCGCGGCGCAACTCGCATCATTCCCGTTGAGAAAGTCCCGGGCCAGATCGGAGGCCGAGGCCGGCGGCAGCGGGCGGTCGATGCTGTGCGCGGTCATTTCGATCACAAATGCAAAGAATTCGTGTACCGGGTCCTTCTGTCTGCCCCAAAGCATCGCTCTCTCCCTGACTCAAGGCGACAATTGGAAACGTACTATACAGGAGATATCCTATACCACTTCCCCCTGCTCTGGACTCTCAAAAACCTCTTATTCTCCTATCATTTTTCTCCCCCGTCCACGCCTGTGCGCCGATAGGTGTGAAGCACCCGGGGTTTCGCTTTTTCCCGCATTGGCAAGAGGGTTTTTTGAACCTCTATCTCCTGCGCTTTCTCCATCTGCTGATCTGTGCTATCCTACATCTACGGTTCATATCAGCATCAACCCATCACTCCCTGACCCATCCATGCCCATCGTCGCGTCGGTTCGGTGGACCCCCAGGCAGCGTCGCCTTTTTCTCCTTCGCTCCCACCCAATAAAGAAATCATGCGCGCCCGGCAGGGTTGGTGCAAATTTTGTTGTCTGTTCTACTCGATGCTCCCTGTGAAATTGTTCTGGGATTACACAATGACACAACAAGCTCCGAATTCATTGCCCGAATGGGAAAATCTGATCAGACACGCTTTGGCTGTGTGGACAGTTGGCGCAAATGAGGCAAATCCATTTGGCACCCTCTCTGTGATACGGGAGAGAATGAAAGGTGGGAATCTGCACACAGCGATCAGCCAACTGCTGGAGGATGCGCTTCTCCTGTTGGAGGATCACTCTCCGAAATATGCCCAGCTTCTTCGTTTGCGCTTCCACGACAAGCAACCGGTGCGTGTGGTCGCAGTCAGACTCAGCCTGGCCGAAAGCTCCATCTATCGCATCCAGCGAGACGCGCTCCAGGCTCTGGCAGAGATTGTGATGGAAATGGAGTCTTCCTCACGGGAGGCGACCATCGGCGCGTTTGAAGCCAGACTCGAAGCGCCGACTTATTTTGACCTGGTGGGTGTGGATGCCCATCTCTGCAAACTGGCCGAGGTGTTGAGCGCTGATACTTCCCCCTGGATTGTGGCGATTGAGGGGATGGGCGGAGTAGGCAAGACGGCCCTGGCCGACGCGCTCATGCGCCGTCTGATTCAGCAAGCAAACTATTACGCCTTTGCCTGGACAACCGCTCGGCAGGATTCGGGGCTTGGATTCCAGGCGGCAAATGCGCCCGTGCTATCAACCGACGATCTGATACTCAGCCTTGTCAACCAGCTATGGGGTGACGCGCCAGGAAAGCCGTCCTCACCCAGCGAAGCCCTGCACGCTCTGGAATACAAACTGAAGACCTTTCCTCACATTGTCGTCATCGATAATTTGGAGACGGTTTCGGATGTTGAGCTGCTGCTGCCCACCTTGCGCCGGCTTGCCAGACCCAGCAAATTTCTCCTGACCTCCCGGCAATCCCTCTATGCCGAAACCGACGTCTATCATTACCCATTGCCACCCTTAAGCCTGGGGGATTCCATTAGGCTGGTGCGCCAGGAAGCGCGCAAGGAGAATCTCTCAGAGATTTCCCAATGGCCAGATGCCGAACTGGTGTCGATTTTTGATGTGGTGGGGGGCAACCCCCTGGCCCTGCTGCTGGTTGTCGGTCAGTGCCATTTTCGGCCTCTGCCCGCGGTTCTGGCGGATCTCGTCGAGGCCCGGGGCTACCGGACAGAGCGGCTCTATGCCCATATCTACGGGAAGATATGGGAGAACCTGGACGATCTGAGCCGCAATCTGCTGCTGGCTATGCAGCTTGCGCCACCCCGGGGTGAAGACCAGGACTTTCTTGTGAACGTCACGGGTCTGGACGCAGAGGCTGTGATGGATGGGATCGACAAATTGATGGTCCTCAATCTGGTGGATTGCACCCGGGACAAATATCTCTACCGCTACTCAATCCACAGCCTGACCCGCTCTTTTCTCCATACACAGGCAATGAAATGGTTGAACGAGTCTTCTCCATAGAAAGAATCCCCGTTCGGGTCGGACAACCATCTGGCGCAACCTTTCGTCGCTATATTCGGAATGGGGCAGGGGTGGTCTTGGCTCGCCTGGATTCTGACCGCGTGGAACATCTTCAGTCGGTCTGCGAGCTTTCGCTGCAAATCATCCACTACTCTCTTCTCGCCAAAGAGGGTTGGCCCCTGTGCAGGCAGATCATTCTGGCGGTTGCTCCCCGTATGGAGCAATTGGGCTATCGGGCCGAGTGGATTCACCTGCTGGAAGCATCCGTCTCCTGGGCGCGAGCAGAGCAGGATACGGTGGCGGAGGCCGAGATGTGCCGTATCCTGGGCCAGATGAAGCGGTTGTTGGACAGCTATGCGCTGGCAGAGAGTTGGCTGGAAGATAGTGTGGCTGCTTTCCGACTCTGTGGAGATGCGAGGAACGTTGCAGTGGCGCTAAACCAATTGGGCCGGGTCCGTCATCTGCAATATCGCTACGCGGATGCTATCGTCTGCGTCAGCGAAGCCCTGACTTTGCTGGACACAGACGATGGGGAACGGGCTGAATCCCATTATGTACTGGGGATGGTAGCCCTGGACCAGCGCCGTTGGGCAGATGCGGAAGATCAGCACAAATTGGCTTTGAATTTTCGTCTGCGCGCTGGATATCAGCGCACCATTGGCTGGTCGTATCAGAATCTGGGGTTGGTCTGCCTGATGCAGAGTATCTACGGGGAGAGAGATCGACTGCTGGAAGCAGATGAATGGCTACGATTAGCCGCCGATCTGCTGGAATGTGTCTCCGACCCTTACCATCTGGCTTTGACGCAAAACAATCTGGCGTCTGTGCAGGTAAGGCTTGGACATTACCACAAAGCCCTCAAGCCATACCAGGAGGCGAGCGCAGCCCTGCGCTCATTGGGGGCGCAACGGCCACTGGCCCAAACGTACAACAATTTGGGGCTGCTCTATTTGCGCCTGGGAGAACCAGAGCGCGCCGAGGATGCTTTTCGCGATGGCGTGGCCGTCTATATCAGTCTGGGCGATCACCAGTCCCGCCTGAACACCCAGCACGGCATCGTCTTGGCCCTTTTGGAGCAGAAGCGTTTTGCCGAGGCGGCTGAACTGTGTGAACGCAGCCTGTCCGAGATCGATAGGCTGCAAAGTGTGCCTGAAGAGTACGAAGAAAAACGCAAGTGGTATACCGAATCATTACAGAAAGCCTGGCAAGGGATCGTCTGACCCCTTGCCAGGCTTTCTGCACAGCGGTTTCTAGCAGCCGCTGCCCTGCTGTCCGCAAGCGTGGGTTGCGGTCACCCCATTGCCTCCCAGGGCCTGGTCAAAGGCCACCGGGCCAAAGACGCCGCTCAACGCAAGCAGAAACGCCAGTGCGATGAGGGCCAAAATACGACGGGTTTGCCTTTCCCAACCTGTTACCATCTCAACGTTCTCCTTTTGCATTGGAGTCACGTTGGGTTTGGAGATCTCCCGCCAGATGGCGCACGCGTGTCCCCAAACATGACGATTCGGTTGTGTAGCGCAGAACAGATGGCCTGTCTGTCTGCTTGTTATTAAAGAGCCAGCGCTGCCCTTCTGTCTTTCACTCTAGCAAAGATCTGTTGCTTGTGCGGCAACAAAGCGGCGCAAGCCGTGCAACAGTGCGCAACACTTTGCGTGCCATAGCTGTTTCGCTCCCTCTCTACCCATGCCAGAAGCCAACAAAGACGAGTTTGCCAGGCTGCTCAATCGACGTCTCAATCTGCGCGGTCAGAGTGGACGGGATTTGGCGCGTCGGCTGAAAGTACACCCCAGCACAGTCGCCCGCTGGCGCAACGGCGAAACCCTGCCGGAGACCGTCGAAACGATTCAAATGCTTCTGGACCGGCTGGCTGTACACGACAAAGAGGAGCGTCGGGCTTTCTATGACGCCGCGGGCTATCTGGTGCTGGATAGAGAGGAGTCTCTCTCCGAATTACAAGGGGCTTCCCCACCGCTTCGACCCGATCCACCCAGTGAGAAAGACGACATCCCTTGGCCTGGGCGGTGGTTCTGGTCGGCGCTGCTCACGCTGGCCGCACTGGCGCTGATGGCAGTGTTTGCCCTCTGGCAGTCGGCTCTCAACAACAGACCAGTACCGGCGACTCTTGCCCTCGCCGCGCCAACGCCGACGCCAGCCGCGGTCTCTCTTTGCGGGGAAAAGGCGCGCCGGGCAGCGCCCCCGGCCAACCGCTTTTTACGCACGGAAGGGGTGAGCGCCTATACTGGGCAGAACACGAATGGCCTGGTTTTGAGCGACAATGTGCGCTCTCTGGCTATCGACAGCCGGGGTCTTTGGATCGGCTACTTCCCTCCACCCTTCGGTGTGGGATATTACGACGGCGCAACCTGGGCCGACTGCACCGGTGATCTCGACTTTCCAGTGACAAAAGTCAATGCGCTGGTCATTGATGGAGCAGGGCGGGTGTGGGCGGGGACAGAATCAGACGGGGTGGCGATGTTCGACGGGACGACCTGGCGGCAGTATACAACGGCCAATGGCTTGCCCAGCGAGGGGATCTTCGGGTTGACGGTTCAAAAAGGGGTGGACGGCAAGGAGCGGGTATGGGCCGCCACCTGGGAGGGCACGGCCCGTTTCGACGGCGACCGCTGGTCCGTGCCCTATTCCATCCACAACGGCACGCTGATCAACAACCATATCCACGACGTGGAATTCGACGCCACGGGCAATGTCTGGATCGGCTACATCAATCAGGGGGTCAGCCAGTTTCACGGGGTGGAGGGACGGTGGATTCATCATAAACGGGGGCAGGGGACAATCGGCGGGGATGAGATGCGGGTGATTCTGGTGCGCCCAGCGGGAAAAGACGAGGCGGAGTCGGTCTGGTTTGCCAGCGGAGATGGGGGGGTGAGCCGCTACCAGCAGGGCGCGTGGACGGTCTATACCACAACCGCCGGGCTGCCCGATGTGGGCGTCACCAATCTAGCGTTGGATCGCTACGGGCGGGTCTGGGCGGCGACCAATAAGGGCGATGCCTATTTCGACGGCGTGAAATGGCAGCAGCGCACCCATCTGCCCACGAATGCCATTGCCTTTGGGCCTGCCTGCTCCGCTTGCCCCTTCGACGCCGACGACATCTGGACGGGCAGCGATGGCAGCGGCGTCACCCATTCAGGACTGCCTTTGTTCGAACCGGTTATCAATCTGCTCGGCGTGAAAGTCCCGGCTGTGGTTGCGCCGGGCGCATCCTTCCGTCCTGAAATTACTGTGGCGACTCGCTCCCCCTATAGGCTGCAACCCGGCGATTTCCTGGCCCACATCGACGAGGCAGATGCTCTGCGTTTTGGGGCTTGGCCGCATCTGGCTGTAATGCAGATTGTGGAGCCGGGGCAACCCTACACCTTCACCGACTACGATCTGCCCTTTATTGCCCCGCATTTGTCAGAGGGCCAGAAAGAGCAAACTTTTACCAGTCATTGGCGGCTCTGGATGGGCAACCGCTATGTGGGACCAGTCATCCCCATTGCGTTTACGGTATCCGCGTCGGAGTGAGGCGTGCAGCGATCCAGAATTTCCCACGCCTTCTGAATATAAAAACGGTAATTCTCCAGGGGCGTGCCGTTGGGGATGCGATGATCCAGCCCCAGCATACAGCCACCGGAAGCGACCAGCGGCGGAATTTTATACTCCAGTTCGGCGACGATCTCCTCTTTGCTCCCGCGCAGGACGTGCTTGTCGATGCCCCCGTAGAAGGCCAGCCGCTCGCCATATTCGGCGCGCAGGGCCACAATATCCATAAAGGAAGCTGGTTCGATGGGGTGCATACAGTTGACCCCTGCCTCCAGAAAGGCGGGGATAATCCGGCGCATATCGCCGTCGCTGTCCTGGTCAAAGAGCCGCGCCCCCCGTTCGGCTAACAGGTCCCAGACTTTGCGGTAATAGGGGGCGATGAACTCTTTCACCTGGCTGGGGCCAATCAGCGGGCCGGTCTTGCCCGCCATATCCTCGTGAACAGTCAGCATATCCACCTGCACCGTGCGGCTCACCCGTTCCAATACCTGAAAGGCTGTCTCGCCGATGGTAGTCAGAATGTCGTGGATCAACTCGGGCTGGTCGTAGTAGGCCAGACAGAGCGCCTCCTCGCCCAGCAATTGGCGGGGTTCGTCAAAGCCGCCGGGAATACCCACAGTGAGCACCCGCCCCGCGGCCAGATGTTCTTGGGCCGCCTTTTCCCAGTCAGCTCCCAGCCGTTTTTCGGAAAAGGTGTACCAGTGCTTTATCTTGCGCCAGTCGTCCATTGTGCGCACGGGGTAATCCATCGGCAGGGGCAGAGTCGCCACCCCTTTCATCATCCGCATCGTACGCCCCATCTCATCCCGGGTCAGGATGTGGTGGTCGGTCTCTTCGATGAATAGGGGGGTGATGTCGCCGAGACAGCCAGTGCTGACAGGCACCCGGCCCCGGCGCTCGCAGCGGTAGGGAAAGGCAGAGAAGTCCAACTCTTCCGGCGATGCGCCCTGCTCCTCCCACTCCTCTTTCAACCCTACCAGCGGGCCGAAAATTTCGGTGAAGAGGGGGCGCACATTGCGCCGAAAGGTCATGTGGTCCAGATATTCTTCCCGGTCAACAGTACATTTCTTGTGAATGGTCAGATCAGCGTGGGTAATCCATTTGAGTGGAGGGGTCATAAGATAAACTCCGACAATGAGGTGGTGGTATGGGACGACTGATTCTTATAAGGATACCGCCTATACGCCACGCAGGCGGGCCAGTTCCTCGCGCAGACGGGCATTCTCTGCTTCGGCCTGATCGGCGCGGCTCTCGGCCTGATCGGCGCGAATCCCGGCTTTAGCCGCCTGCTCCTCGGCCTGTACCCGCGCTTCTTCGTCGGTCAACAGCCGTTCACCCGTGAGCAGGTGGTATAAACGCAACTGGTTCTGTTCATCCAGAGCGATGCGCACCCCCAACAGCGAACTGGCAAACTCCGGTGGTTCACCCGCGCCAGGCACAAATGCCAGATCCCCCAGCCATACCTCCTCATTGACCGGCTCCATCGGCACGTAGCCCCCACCGACCAGACGAAAGGCCGCCAGCGGCGGGTCCAGATATTCGGCTGTGGGGTCGTAAATATAATACTCTTCTATGCCCAGCCCGGCGTACAGGCGCATCTTCTGGCCCCAGTCTTCCCGCTGCGTATTCTTTGAAGATACCTCGAAGACGACCCGGGGTCCCTTCTCCTCCTCCCATAGTTTGTAAATACGCCGAAAATGTGGCTCGACTCCCCAGACGACAAAGCAGTCCGGTGCCACGGATTTGCGCGGGTTGCCCTGCTCGTAATAGATCAACAGGTTGCCGCTGACGTAGACCTGTTGACCGGCGAAAAAGCGTTGTAGCGAATGGATAAGGGTAAACATGCGCTCGCGATGCAGGTCAGATTCGGCCATAGGCTTGCCGTCCGTCTCGGGGTAGTAAACCGTCTCGGGGATAAATTGTGTCGATTTGAGTTGCACAGCCATCTCATTTACCTCATTGAGGCCAAGGCCAGGAAGACCTGCCCCATTATAGCACTTTGTTGACCGTATGCTCAATGTGCTCTAAATCCAGTGGGTGCGTCCCAGAACCGGGGCGAGATATGCCCGCCGCATCAGTTCGGCGTCTACTACGGAAAACTCGGGGTGAATGCCTCATCTATCCGCCTGCCAGCGAGCATACGCGCCGCTGGGCAACATTCGCCCGGACTTCTCGGCGATAAGCATTTCGCCCTCCTCCACCCGTCCACCCCAGCGCTCCACCACTTCCAGCACTTCGTTGCGCAGTGTGATAGGTGTAAATCCGGGTGTGTGGCAACTGAGCAGGAAGAAGAGGGCGTCCGGGGCCAGGATTTCCCGGCAGGCTTCCAAGAGGGGCATCAGGTCGTTTTCGATTTTGAATACTTCGCCCTTTGGCCCCCTGCCAAAGCTGGGCGGGTCCAGGATTATGCCCTGATAGCGATTCTCCCGGCGGGCCTCCCGCTTGACAAATTTCAGGGCGTCGTCCACCAGCCAGCGAATGGGCCGCTCGTGCAGCCTGCTCAGTTCTGCGTTCTCTTTGGCCCAGTCCACCACCCCTTTGGCCGCGTCCACATGTACCAGATGCGCGCCGGCCTGGCTGCAAGCCAGGGTGCTGCCGCCGGTGTAGGCAAAGAGATTGAGTACCTGGAGATTGCGCCCGTTGGTGCGCGCCAGCCGGGCGCGGATCAGGCGGCGCATCCATTCCCAATTTTCTGCCTGCTCGGGGAAAAGCCCCAGATGGCCGAAATCGGTCAGCTTAATCTGGAAGTGAATATTGGCGTAGAGAATCTCCTGCCTGCGGGCCATCTTCTGGCTGAACTGCCAGTCACCGCCGCCGGTGCTGTCCCGCTCGTATACGGCGTCCGCGGCTTTCCATTCAGCGTCAGGCAGGCGGCTGCTCCACACAGCCTGGGGGGCCTGGCGCACCAGGCGATAGTCGCCGATCTGTTCCAGTTTGCGCTCACCGCCAGAGTCGAGGAGGGTGTAGTCGCCGGAGGGGGTGTAGGGTGTGCTCATCGGTAGCGTCCTAAATAGTCAAAGAATAGTCCTACTGTTGAGTGTATCACACTGTGGTATAATCTGAGTATTACAGCGTTTTATGTGGTGGGGTATCTCCTATGCCAGAGGTTTCTCGATTTCACGGAATCACAATTCGCATGTATTTTGATGATCGACATCATCCGCACTTTCACGCTTACTATAACGATCACGCGGCTTTGTATACAATTGATCCTCCAGCGCTATACGAAGGCAGTATGCCACGCCGACAACAAAATATTATTCTTGGGTGGGCGGAAGTCCATCAAATGGAACTGATGGATAATTGGAATCAAGCGAGGCTTGGCCTGCCTACAACGAAAATCGAAGGGAGGATATGAAATGCAAACGCATAAGTTATACAGAGTGACACAATTTGAAAGAATCGGCGATTATATACTCCGTATTCGCTTTGACGACGGTAGCGAACAGACCATCGACTTTCTGCCTGTCCTACACGGGCCGATCTTCGGCCCATTGCGCGACAAAGAAATTTTTGCCCAGGTGCAGCTTGTTAAATACGCGGGTTGTCTCGAATGGCCTACAGGAGCCGACTTCGACCCGGAAACCTTGCGCAATTGGCCCCAATACAAAGATGAAATCATCGCCAGCCGCCAGATATTTCTTGAAACCGCAGGATAAAAAAGTCCCCGGCACTTTCCGAAGTGCCGGGGACTTTTTTATCTCTCCCACCTAACGGCTGACGCCGGGCAGATAGACCCGGTTTTTGTTGCCCAAATCGTTGTCGTTGGGATTGGGTGTCGCCACGGCTGTCGGTGTCGGCGTGGGTGTCACCGGTGTATAGACCGGCGTCAGATCGCTGCCCTGCACAATCCCCAGGGGATCGTAGCCCGTATAGCCGGGGAAGATTGTGCCCAGGTTGGGGTTGCCCAGCTTGCGGATGAGAATTTCGCTCAGCACCCGGCGATAGTCCGTAGTGATCGCCAAATCCCGCCGGTCGTACAACTGCTCTGTTTGCAGCCCCGGCCACTGACCGTAGACCTGGCCCCCATTGATCCCGCCCCCCACCACCAGCATCACATTGCCGTGGCCGTGATCCGTGCCCCGGCTGGCGTTCTCCTTAAAACTGCGGCCAAATTCACTCATCACCACAACCGTCAGCCGTTTGCTGTGGTCTGTGCCGCTGGAGTTGGAAAGGTCTGTCATCAACCCGTGCAACCCCTGGGTCAGGCTGGTAATCTGGCTGGCAAAGTAGCCCGTGCCCGCGTCGCCCTGATATTCGTGGGTATCCCATCCGCCCAGATCAATCGTGGCAATGCGCATCCCCAGTTGGAGCTTAATCATCTGGGCTACGGATTGCAGGCTGGTGCCAAAGCTGTTGTTCGGATAGACCGCGCCATTCTCGGCAGAATAGCTGGAGGGGTCTGCATACTCAATGACATCGATGGCGTCCAGGGTTTGGGTGCCTGCGCTGTGCAGCCAGGTGCTGCCGTTGTACATATTACGCAGGGCCATACGTTGCCAGTTGCGGTAATACCAGTGGCCGTTGAAGTTGAAGTCCTGGGGCCGGGTCATTGCGATGGCTTCCCGGCTGCCGGCCAGGGAAGTGGGGGCGGAGCCGCTGGTTGCCACCGCCGGCGCAATGATATTGGCGGGCAGATTGCCCGCGGTGGCCAGATGGCGGGTGAGCCAGCCAGTAGAATTGCTCTTGCTGCCCGGCGTGCCCAGCTCCATAAATTGCATCGCGTCAAAGTGCGAGCGGGTGTCGCTGGTCAGCCCCGCGGCGTGGATCACCGCGCCCTTGCCCGCCTGAAAGAGTTCGTGGAAGGGGGCGGCCGCCAGGTGTAGCCCCAGCAGTCCGTTCAGGTCGAAGGCTTTGTTGTCACCGGTGGTGGGCAGGGCCAGCCGGGCCCGGGCGGCTTCGTAATAGCCCCGGTCGTCCCCGGCAATCGGGGCCACCAGGGAAAGCCCGTCCATCCCGCCGCGCAGAAAGATGACGACCAGCACCTCCTGGTTCGGTTCGGCGTCTGGGCTGCCAAAGGCCACGTGGGTCAGTCTGGCCCCGGCCATACCTGCAATTGCCGCCGAACAGCCCACCAGAAAGCCCCGCCGTGAGATTCCATTACTCGTGCTGAGTCTGTCGAATGTATTTGCCATCAGGTTTTCTCGCTTTCTAGCGCCACTGGAAAGAGGGCGACATCAGAATCAGGCCAATCATATAGCGCAGCCGTTCAACGATCTGGTCTGGGGGCAGGTCGCTGTCTGTGCCCCGGCCAAAGGCCATAAACTCGACAATCTCTGCGCGCTCCGCGGCGGGCAGCAGATAGCCCAACAGCCGCTGACTCCAGAAGTCCACAATCTCCTCGGGCGTGGCAACATCCGTGGGCAGTATCCCGTCCACCACAATCCGCTTATTGTCCTTGTCCGCGCCCTCCCCGCCGATCTTCCACTCCAGAATGTCGTTGACAAACCGCCAGCGCTGGAGTATGGGCATTGTACTATTCCAGGCCGAGGCCACATCCGGGTAGCCGTCGGGTGTGTGCCAGCCAAAGAGCGATTGACCCATTGCGTTATACCACCAGAAGAAATTGTCCAGTTTGGGATCGTAATTGCACTGGGTGGCCCGCAGCAGCGCGCCGGCAAAGTCGAAGGGGCGCCGGATCTTATCGCCCCAGGTAGTGCGGAACTCTTCGGAAAGCAGAATCGTGCGCACAACTTTCTTCAACTGATCGGCAGCGGTCCGGTTGGCATAGAAGACATCGGCTGCGGCCTGAACCAGACTCTCCGGCGGATTGTCGCTGACCAGACGGCGGCAGAGCTTGCGGGCAATGTAGCGTGCCGTGCCCGGGTGGTTGGTGATCAGGTCCAGGACGATATTGCCGTCCTCCTCGCCCAGGAAGTCTTCAATGATTTCTCCCATCACCACTTTTGAATAGGGGAAATGGCTGGCCGCGTCGAATTTGAAGAGGCCCGTGTCGCCGTCAATGCGCCAACCCGTAAAACAGGTAGTTGCGCCGTAGACATCGCTGTCGATGTAGCCTTTGCGTTTGCCTTCCCCGTCCACAATCTCTGGATCAGTCATCTTACGCACACCGAAATAGTTCTCCGCGCCCAGGCCGTGCAGCTCGAAAAGCTCCCGGGCGTAGTTCTCGTTGGGGTTGCCGCCGGAGTTGGACTGGTTGTCCAGATAGTAGAGCATTGTCGGGCTGCGGGCCACATCCCCCAACATCTTGCGGAAATTGCCCAGTATATTGCCCCGGATCACATCCCGGTCGTAGTGGACAAAAGTGGATTGAATCCACGAATCCCAGCCATAGACGTTGAAGTGATTGTGCCAGAAGTCGGCCAACATCTCTGTCAATTGGCGTTTGCTGTGCAGCAGCCGCACAAAGGCCACCCGTTCGGTCTCCCACACGGGCAGGCGGCGGTAGCGCCAATCTTTGGCCGCGTCGCTTTTGATATGCTCCGCCCACAGTTGGGCCTGGGATTTGCCCAGCGTCTCAAAGGCATAGCTGGCGATGAGAGCATCGCAGGCGCTGTCGTCGATGCTGGCCGGGTCCAGCTGCTGGTCCACATAAGCGGTCAGCCGGTCAATGTCTGTGCTGCCCAGGGCATTGAAGGCGGCAATGTCACCAGGCCGGGGCCCAAAGCCCATGCGGTTGAGCGCAATTACCGCCGCGCTGGGCAGGGCTGGTTTGCCAGAAGCCATCCCTGTGCGGGGCTGCCCCCGGAAGCGGATGGTGCGCATGGCCGGTACTGCATCGCCCTCTTGCCCCTTCGGCGTTGCGCTGGCGGATTGGGGGGCCAGCGTAGCCGTAGCCGCAGCCGACACAGCCAGCACCCCCGCGCCCTGCAAAAGCAGCCGTCTGCTCTGGCGTCGGCGCTCCCCACCATCCATCGGGGATGGTAACTGCTCACCCCCACCCAACCTCCCCCACAGTGGGGGAGGGGTCGATCCAGTTTTCTCCCTGGAATAGGGAGGGGTAGGCTGGGGTAGCTCAACAGTTATCCGGGATGAATCACTTGCCTGGGCCGGCGCGGCATCTGGCGTCTCTGCGGGTCGCGTCAAAACAATTTTCTTTTCCATCATTTCTTCCTCCTGCACTCTTTCCCATGCGGTAAGCGAATTGTTCTGTATCTTGTAGTGGTCAAGAAGATCGTGAAACCTGTAGGTGGGGTTTTGAAACCCCCATGACCGGGGGGAATTTGGGGTGGCAAACCCACCACCCGTTTATCAGATCGGTGTAAAGCAGATCCCATAGTTTGAGTGACGGGCGAACGCGGTAA
>JAHDWH010000057.1 GCA_023384455.1 Caldilineaceae bacterium
CGATCTATTGACGCTTTCATCGCTAATTTCGCTACGATCTATTGAGGCACGACACATATGCGTTAGTTCCTCGCTGGTACGGAGTGGAATCAGATCAACCACAAAGTCACAAGGAAGTTCAGTAAACGCTCGGTCTTTCTTCGTGACTTTGTGACTTTGTGGTGGAAGGGATGGGCGTTAAAAGAGCATCTTCGCCAGCTTCAAAATCCCCTGGCCCCAGGGCACCCGGTGGGAGACGCCGGACTGTTTCTCGAAGGTGTGCAGGTTTTCGATGTACCAGATGTAATTGCGGACCAGCGCCTCTTTGTTGCTGAATTTGGGCTGCCAGCCCAACACCCGCTGGGCCTTTTCTACTGTGACAAATGAATCTTTCGAGGCTGTCTCGTATACCCACTTATACAGGGGGGAAAGATTCAGCTTTTCCAGCAGACGCAGGGTCCAAATGGCTGGCCCGGCTGGCAGGGGGACAATGCGCTTGCCGTGGCCGGCGTAGTCCAGCACGGCCTGATAATCCTCGCGCATCGTCGTAAAATCCGTCGCCCCGATATTGAAAGTATCGTTGACCTGGGCCTGGTCCAGGCTAAGCGTCAGGTAGATAGCCTGGCACAGGTCCTCCACATCCAAAAGCTGGTAACGATTCTTGCCGCTGCCCAGCATTGGAAAACCCTTGCCATCTTTGGCCCAATCGTACAAAAGCGCAAAGACGCCCAGCCGCTCTGGACCGATAAAGGATTTGGGGCGGATGACCGGCACACACAGCCCCTTCTCCCGAAAGCCCTGACAGATGGCCTCGGCCTCCACCTTTGCCTCGCCGTAGGGACCCACCCCATCCAGCCGGTCCTCCTCGCGCAGGGGGTGGTGGTCCGGGATGCCATAGACAGCCGTCGAGGAGATGTGTACACAGCGCTCCACCTGCTGGTCGAAGGATGCCTGCAACACATTGCGCAGCCCGTCGATGTCGGTGGTGTAGATATCCTCCGGGGTGTAGAGGGGCAGGGCCGCGGCCGTATGCACCACCTGATCCACCCCGGCCATTGCCTGGGCCACGGCTGCTTTGTCCCGAATATCCCCGGTCAGGATCGTCACCTGCTCCCGTTCGGGATAGTCAAAGGGCGCAATGTCCAGGGATGTCACTGCATAGCCCCGGGCCAGGAGATAGCGCACCAGATTGATTCCCAAGAATCCGGCCCCGCCTGTAATCAGTACTCGCTTTCCGTTCACGCGTTACTCCACCTGATGTGTAATTAGCCATCGTACATCGGACTGTTAGTCCGACTGGTCCGCTGTGTCGCCAGTCGGACTAACAGTCCGACGTACGTGTATCTATCCAGTCGGCGATAAGGCTTTTGGTCGATTCAAAGGCCAGCCCGTTCGGGATTTGGTCCGGGGCAAACCAGCCCGCATCGCTTACGTCGTCCTGGGGAAATAGGGATCGATCCGCGCCTGCCAGTGCGCCCCAAAAGGCCAGGACAATCCCCGTGCGTTGGCCTTCGCCGTTTTGCATGGGGAAAATGGCCGCCAGGGCGCCGACATTGATGGCAAGCCCCACCTCTTCCGCCACTTCCCGTTGCAATGCCTCGCCGGGCATCTCCCCCGCATCCATATAGCCGCCCGGCAGTGACCAGAGACCTTTGCCGGGGTCAACCGCCCGGCGCACCAGCAATACCTGGGCTTCCACCGTCACCAGCCCGATGACGGCCACTTTGGGGTCGGCAAAGTAGATATAGCCACAGGCCGGGCAGACAGGACGCACCCGGTCGAAGCGGTGTATGGATTGCAGCCGTGTGGCGCAGTGCGGGCAGAAGCGAAATTCAGTAGCCATCGACTCCTCATTATAGCAGCGGACCGATCCCGCGCCTATTTTCGTGCGTCTCGCAGTCGGTGATGATATACTACAGACGAGAAGGGTGAATGCCAACGGCACTCCATCCGTTTGTGGAAGTAGCCCAGCGAGTAGCTGTTGAGCTACCCCACCCTACCTCTCCCCATTCTAGGAAGGGAACTGGATCGACTCCTCCCCCAAAGTGGGGGAGGTTGGGAGGGGTGAGCAGCTACCCCAGCGGGTGGTGGTGGACAGCTATGCCAGCGGCGATAAGAGTATGCCTGGTTGGGCTGGGGTGCGTGGCAGGCTGAAGAGTCCAGCCTCGCCCTTTGTGTATGGCTTGCGCTGTATACGGGGGAGCGGGCCGGCTGGTCCCAGGCCGGATTTACCCGATTGGCGCGTCAGATTACCCAAGAGAGAGGGGCCGACAGCGCGGCCCAGTCTATTCCAGAAGAATGAGGTTCTTATGTCACAACTTTTTGGTGCAATCGAAGCGGGCGGCACGAAGTTTGTCTGCGCTGTGGGGAGCGGTCCCGGCGACATTCGGGCCGAGAGCCGCTTTCCTACCACCACGCCGGGGGAGACAATCGCCCAGGCGATTGCTTTTTTTCAGGAGCAGGAGCTTCTTCACGGCCCGCTTCAGGCCATCGGGATTTCCGCTTTTGGCCCCATCGATCCCCATCCGAAATCGCCGACTTTTGGCACAATTACCACAACCCCCAAATTGGCGTGGCAGCACACGCCGATTGTGGGGATGATACGCCAACACTTTGACCTGCCCATCGGTTTTGATACAGATGTCAACGGCGCGGCTCTGGGCGAACATCACTGGGGCGCGGCCCAGGGGCTGGATACATTTGTCTACCTTACAATCGGTACGGGTATTGGTGGCGGTGGAATGGTGGGCGGCAGACTGATCCACGGGCTGATGCACCCGGAGATGGGCCATATGTACGTGCCCCACGACTGGGATCGGGACCCTTTCCCCGGTGTCTGTCCGTTTCACGGAGACTGCCTGGAGGGGCTGGCGAATGGGCCCGCATTGGAGGCCCGCTGGGGCACAAAGGGGGAGAGCTTCGCTCCAGATCACGAAGCCTGGCTGCTGGAGGCCCATTATCTGGCACTGGGATTGGTCAATATCATTACGATTCTGTCCCCCCAGCGAATTATTCTGGGCGGTGGCGTGATGGGACAGCCCCACATCTTCCCACTGATCCACCGGGAAGTGCGCCATCAGTTGAAGGGCTATATTCAGATGGCGGAGATGGAAAAGGCCATTGACAGCTATATCGTGCCGCCGGGCTTGGGAAGCCAGGCCGGGGTATTGGGGTCGATTGCCCTGGCAAAGGAGGCACTCAAGGGTTAGGCGCACCGCCCTGTCACCGCAAGACAGACTTGCCGACTTTGACTTTTATTCCATTGGCGAGCCGTTTTCTGGCAGGTGTTTGCGTAGTTGCTCAATGATTTGTCGTTGGCGTTCGATTTCAGCCTCTGCCGCGTCGGCCCGTTGGGCTTCCTGCTCGGCCCGTTGGGCTTCCTGTTCGGCCCGTTGGGCTTCCTGTTCGGCCCGTTGGGCTTCCTGCTCGGCCCGTTTCATTGCACGCTCAGCTTCATACATCGCCTCATTGAGGCCAGGAACAGGCTTATTGGTCACTGGATCGATGATACGTAGCAGGTAGTCTTCCACACGCAACCGGGCGTTCAGTTCGTAGCTGGTCAATGTGCCATCGGAATTAGGTCGAATGGGCAAGTAGCGGTTTCTTTCGAGACGAAAGCCGCGTATTTGCCCCGGCAGATACTCACCCAGCGGGTCGAAGATGAAATACTCGGATATTTGCAGTGCTTCGTATAGACTGTGTTTGCTTGTCATATCCTCTATGGCTGTAGACGGAGAACTCACTTCAAAAATGACGGCGGGAACCGCTTCTTCCTCCCACGTTTTGAAGCTTTTGCGTTCATAGCTGGCGTCTATACCTTTGACAACCATTACATCGGGGGCTTTGACAGAGCGCGGATTGCCTTCCTCGTAATAAAGAAACATATCTGCGATTACATAAATGTTCAGATACTCGCGCAGAAAATAGCGTAGAGCACCGAGCAGATGCAAAGTTGCCAGGACGTGTATGCCGCTTTCTCCCATGGGTTCTCCATCTGATTCTGGGTATTCGACTTCGGCCACTGTCGCCTGGATTGGTTCAAGCAGAGCAGTGCTATCCATTCAGTTTTAGTCCTTTCATCAGCAGTTCGCTGTTCCTGTTTCGACCTGCTTCATCCTACGGAATCCTTCGTTCTTTGTCAAGGTCTATTATGCGTCAGCCATCAGCCCGTTCCTTTGACCCCACCGAACACCCCCATCGCCGCCGCAATCTGCTCAACGGCGAATGGGTTCTCGTATCACCCCATCGCACCAAACGTCCTTGGCAAGGGCAGGTGGAGCGTCCACCCCAGGAGAATCTGCCCAGCCACGACCCCCAGTGCTATCTCTGCCCCGGCAACGAGCGGGCCGGGGGCTTCTCCAATCCGGCCTACGATTCAACTTTTGTCTTTACCAATGATTTTGCCGCGCTGCTGGCGGACTCGCCCGCCCAGGAGATCAGCCAGGGCCGCTTCTTCCAGGCCGAAGCCGAGACCGGCACCTGCCGGGTGATCTGTTTCAGTCCCCACCACGACCTGACTCTGGCTCGGATGGAGGGAGCGGATATTCGCCGGGTGGTGGATGTCTGGGCAGAGCAGGTGACAGAATTGGGCGGACGACCAGAGATCAGCTACGTCCAACTTTTTGAAAACCGGGGCGCAATGATGGGCAGTTCCAACCCCCATCCCCACGGCCAGGTGTGGGCCAATCGCCGGATTCCCACAGAGCCAGCCCTGGAAGATCGGGAGCAGCGGCTCTATTACGAGCGACACAACAGCCCGCTGTTGCTGGACTATCTGCACGCCGAATTGGAGGCGGGGGAACGGATTGTTCTGGAGAGCCGGGAATGGGTTGTGCTGGTTCCCTACTGGGCAGTCTGGCCCTTCGAGACCCTTGTGCTCCCCCGTGCCCCCATCACCCACTTCCCCGCGATGACGGATGCCCAGCGGGATGATCTGGCCGACACTTTGAAGCAGCTACTCATCCGCTACGACAACCTTTTCGAAACCAGCTTCCCCTATTCTATGGGGTGGCACGGCCAGCCAACCGACGGCGGGCAGTATCCCCATTGGCAGTTACACGCCCACTTTTATCCGCCCCTGCTGCGCTCGGCCACCGTGCGCAAATTTATGGTGGGCTACGAACTGCTGGCAACTCCCCAGCGGGACATTACGGCAGAGCAGGCCGCGCAACGGTTGCGACAGCAATCAGAAGTGCATTACCTGACAGCGGGCAGCTGACCCGGGGCCGGGCAAGAGTCAAACGAAAAGGGCGACAGGAGATTGTATCCCTGTCGCCCTTTGCAACACTCCTCTGTTTTTCGATCCGCCAGTCTCTAGCGGTTGAGGGTCGGTAGATAGATGGTCTTGTTGCTCCCGGCGCTCTGGATTTCCCGGGATGTGAAGCTGATGAAGCTCAGATACTGCTTGATCGTCTCCGGCACAGTTTCGTCACCCACTGGCACATTCTCTACAGGAACAGAAGGCTCTGTCCGCGGCGTTTTCGCATTGGGCAATGCCGGGGCCAGGCTGGTCCTTGCCGTCGGGCAACTCTCCAGAATCTCGATGCTCTGGTTGTAGGTAGCGTCGGTAAAGGCGACCACCTCCACCTGATAGATACCCGCCTGGGTGGGCTGGATTACCACCTGATCCACCTGGCCTGCGGGCAGGATGCTATAGCCAGCCGGCCCGTCCCCCGGGGTGTGGTTGGGCGGCCAGACGTACAGGTCCGGGTCCATTGCCGAGCCAGCCGGTTCGACACGTACAGACAGGCATTGACCGGCCAGCAGCGCGGGGCGGAAGACCCGAATCTCGCCTTCCAGCAGGGAATCGGTGGCGGGTACGTAGTTCACCCGCTGGATAGCGGGTTTGGCCGAGATGTTCCCGGCCCCGTCGGCCACCCAGGCTTGCAGGTAGCGCAACCCGCTGTTGGGCATCATTTCATAGGCGTGGGGCTGGCTGGCAAAATCATTCCAGGTGGTCCATTTGACCGGAATCCAGACCCCGCCACTGCCAATACCGCTGGCCCATTGCAGCTCGACGTAGTAGCTCTTGGTAACTCCGGTTGGGTTGGGTGCCGGGTCTACGGCATCGACAGAGAGGGAAACATTTGGATCGGATACCTGGTGCTCTCCGCCGTTGACGTACAACTTTTGGGCCAAAGGCGGTGTGGTATCAGTCAGCTGGGTATAGCGGACGTTGACTTTGCGCTTGATCTGGTTGTTCTGTTCGTTGCTCTCGGCAATCTGACCGTCTGGATCGATCACCGCAAAGAGTTTGATCTCGCCGTGGCTTTCGGGAGTCCAACTGATAGCTGATGTGGATGCGCTGCTGTCTGGGCTGATACCTGTGATAAAGCCCCGCCCGATTTTGTGGGTTGCATTGACCTCCCCGGCATAGAAATCAACTGCAAAGGGGGGCAAGCCGCCCACGCCACCGGTCCGGAAGACGGTCAACCCCAGCGAGACCGATTCGCCGGCAGTGAGTGCGTTTGGCGTTGTCCACAAATTCTCCGCACGGGACGTCAGATCGTTTGTATCCTGGGGGTTGGCGCTGGTTGCTTCATAGGCCGCGTGGACAATTTCCGATCTCTGGTTGTCGGGGTTGATCACACGGACCCCATACAACCCTTTGGCAATATTGGCGGGAACCTTTGCCACCAGATGTTGCGGCCCGATAAATTGGGTGTCCAGTTGGATGTACACCGGTGTATCCGCAGAGCGGGCTGTCTGGCCGTGGCTCTCCCAGAAGATGCGGACGACCGCACGGGACTGGAAGTGATTTCCGTAGACATTGATCTGATTGGGCCGATTGATCACGCCGGAACCGGGATTGACTGCTTCGACGACCGGCGTCGGTGAGGGAAGGGGCGAGACGGTGGGCGTGGGTGTCGGGGTATAGATGGGCGATGGCGGGGGCGATTGATAGCGCTGAGACTGGTCAGTAGCTGCCTTGCCCGTCCCCGAAACCGCAAAGACGACAGCCAGGGCAACGAGAAAGAGCGCTGCCAGACCCCAAATTGAATGGGTGCTCTTTTGGGAGGCTGCTGTTTTGTGTTTTTGCGTTTGATGTAGAGCCATCGGACAGAACCTTTCTATTTTCAGTTTAACGTCGCGTGGTGATCTTACAATTCTTATCAGGTGTGAATTGAAATGGTATGTGCTGTAGTCCTATTGTAAAGCCAGATAGAGGGAATTGATTTGAGCCTTTCATCCCATTTTATACGCTAATAGGCATTACGGGCAATAAGACAAATTCCACGGGATGTGTCCCGGAAATGGGGAAAACAAGTGCCGGGGACTTTATCTAAGTTAACGAATGATAGCAGACAGTCATCGACTGTCTGCTATCATAATTTACTTTCGATTGATTGACGAATCTACAGGAAGGCCAGAGTGATGAAGAATGTACAGCGGCGTATGTTTGTTCTCCTCCTATTGGGATTGCTGGTATCTCTCCCTCGGGCGCTGTACGCTGCCGGGGAAGGCGGAGCGGAAATCCATCTTCCCACGATGACAAGTGGTTTGTTGGGCGGGCTTGCCATCTTTCTCTTTGGTATGGAGCAGATGAGCGAGGCCATGCGTATTGTGGCCGGGCTACGTATGCGAGACGTGTTGAGCCGCTTGACCTCCAACCGCTGGGCCGGGCTGCTGACAGGCAGTGTTGTCACCGCTGTTGTCCAGTCCAGTTCGGTGACAACTGTGATGGTCGTCGGCTTCATCACCGCCGGGCTGATGACCTTCTCCCAAGCCCTGGGCATCATCCTGGGGGCAAACATCGGTACGACACTCACTGTGCAGATCATCGCCTTTAAGGTAACGCAGTATGCGCTGCTGCTGGTGGCAATCGGTTTCATTCTCTTGTTTACCGGCAAGGGCAAGCGCAAATGGTATGGGCAGTGGCTGATGGGGCTGGGGCTGCTCTTTGTGGGGATGGACCTGATGGGCAGTTCCATGGCACCCCTGCGCGATTATCCCCCCTTTATCCGATTAATGGCCGCGACAGGCAATCCCCTTTTTGGTATTCTGGCGGCTGCTACCTTCACTGCACTGGTGCAGGCCAGTTCGGCCACCATTGGCCTGGCGATTGTATTTGCTTCTCAGGGGCTTGTCCCATTGGAAACGGGTATTGCGTTTGTATTGGGGGCCAATGTCGGCACCTGTATCACGGCTGGGCTGGCTGCCATTGGCAAACCGCGTGAAGCGGTGCGTGCATCCGCTGCTCACATACTTTTCAATATTGTGGGTGCGCTTATAGTGCTTCCCTTTCTGCAGCCATTTACTGAATTGATCCGTACACTCTCCCCGTTGGCGACGAGCGGCGTCTCCGTGGCGGTCGCGCAGGCTGCTGTTGTGCCCCGCCAAATTGCCAATGCGCACACGCTGTTTAATGTGACAATTTCCATGCTCTTTCTGCCCTTTGTCCCCTGGATCGAGCGGATTATCGATATTCTGGTTCCTGATAAAGCCTATGTGGATGATCCAAAAATGATAAAGCCCCGCTATCTGGACGAAAGTCTGCTGGGCACCGCCTCTCTGGCCCTGGGGCTGGCCCGCCGGGAGGTCAGCCGCATCGGCGATATTTTGGAACAGATGATGGCAAAAGTCCCTGCGGCTGTCTTTCAGGGGGATTTGGAGGCCGTCGCCGAGATTCGGGCAATGGATGATCAGGTGGACGCTCTCTACACCGCTGTCACCCAATATCTGGCAAAGATCGGCCAGAAAAATCTCTCGGACGATGTGGCGAATGCTGTTTTGGGGGCAATGAGCGCATTGACTGAACTGGAGGCCATCGGGGATATTATGGAGAACAATCTGGCCCACCTGGCCCAGGTCAATGCCGGGGGCACCATACAGATCACCCCGGAGTCGATGGTGGAACTAAACGGGTTGCATCGCCAGGTTACCCGCTCCCTTACCAGCGCACTGACCGCCTTTTTGACCGAAAGCCGGGACGCAGCCGAAGAGGTGATGAATATGAAGGATGCAATCAACCATACGGAAATGCGCATCCGCGCCTGGAAGGCCCGGCGTCTGCAAGAGACGCTGACCCCGGCGAAGATTGCCAGCTACACAATGCAGGTGGATACACTGGAAAATCTGAAGCGAATCTACTACCACGCCAAGCGGGTGGCCAAGCTGGTGGTGCGGGAAGAGGGGGCCGCGGATTGGGTGCAGGCCGATAACGGAACGCCCGTCGCCGCGGATTGACCACCGAAAGAAGATGACAGAAGTTCGACTTTTTCCGAAAAGTCGAACTTCTGAGCCTCAAACTCCCACGTTTGACGCTGACATTTTACCCCCCCACCAACCGCAGCCGATGGATGGCAATCTTTTCCACCGCCTCCCGGCTCCAGGGCATAGGGTGATAGACACCTTCCAGCCACATGGGAATCTGGTCCGCATAGTTGGGGCTGAGGGGATGGCCGCTCTGCCCGCTGGTGGTGATGGTGCGGGCCACATCCCAATCCCCCACATCGTAGACCTGGCGGTAGCTCGCCACAATCTGGGCCAATCCCGGCGGCAATTCCGGCGCGTAACTGGTCTGGTTGGGCGTTGTGCCGTCGCCGCCCAGGGGGAAGGGGCCCCGGTTGAAGAAGCCTTTGAGAATACGCACGCTGCCCATCGGGTGGGCATAGCGAATCTGGTGCATCCGACCCCAGGCCCACTGGCGGGGCGTGGGATTCACCTCCTTGCGGATGCGGCGCACAGCCAGGGCCAGGGCCTCGCCGATCAGCTCATCCCGGCTGCGCTGTCGCCCACTTTTGGCGTCGGTGTACCAGACCGACTCCTCATTGTCCCGCAGAATCTCCAGCAGCCGGCTTTCAGCCCGGTGCATAAAACCGCTGATGATAAAGAGCGGGCTGAGTGTGCCGCCCAGAAAACCCCGGCGGGCTGGCCCGATCTTTTCGCCAAAGGTCATATCCAGCAGATGGAGAAGGGTGTAGTGAAAGACCAGGGCCGCGCCGCTTTCCCGCTCCATTTTGTAGCCCCAATTGCGCATCAGATTCACGCCGATATTGACAAAGGGATCCTCGCTCTGGTGGGAGGCCAGAATGGGGGCCAGGGCTTCCGCATAAAGGCTGGTGGTGTCCAGCTGAATCTGCTCCATATCCCGCAGGGAGAGCCGCCGCTTTTCCTTCAACATCTCCTCGATGCGCCGGGCGCGCCAGCCGGGGAAGTACTCGACCCCAAGAAAATGGGGGTAATCATCCCCAGTGAGTTTGTTGTTCGCTGTCACAATCAACCCGCTGGGCGGATTGAATACAGTGGGCAGCTCGTCGTGGGGAATGATCCCCGTCCACTCGTATTCGTCCGTCCAGCCCGGCGCTGGCAGCAGCCCCAGCCCGGCCCGGCGTATGGGGATATCCCCGGCCAGCCGGTAGCCGATGTTGCCGTCCACATCCGCATAGACAAAATTCTGGGCGGGCACGCTCCAATCGGCCAGGGCCGTGTCGAACTCCTCCCAATTCTGCGCCCGATTGATGCCCACAATGGCGTGGAGCAGACGGCCCGGCTCGTGGCCTTGCCAGCGCAAAGCGAGCGGTGTGGTTCCCGTATTCGCTACCAGCCGGTCGATCAGCGGGCCGTGGCGGGTGATGACCACCTGCTCGATGTGGGGGTGATTCTGGCGGCGCACGACGATCCGTTCTTCGATCACCCGCGCCGCTTCCCAGCCGTCGCCGTAGGCAAAGTGGTTGGGCTTCTCCGGGTGGGGACGCTCGATGTAGAGGTCCTGCACATCCGGGAAGGCGTTGGTGACGCCCCAGGCGATACGCTCGTTGTGACCGATGACCACACCGGGCGCACCGGCAAAGGTGACACCGCTGACGTGCAAGTTGCGAGTTGCGAATTGCGAATTGCGGTCTGCGGTCTGCGGTCCACCGTCTACGTTTTCCTGGCAGTGCAAATGATTCTCATACCAGACGCCGGGCATTGTCAGGGCCAGGTGGGGGTCGTTGCAGAGGATAGCCCGTCCGTTGCTACTGGCTTTGGGGCCGACCACCCAATTGTTGCTGCCCTGATTCGAGCCAGACGGTCCCAGCCACGTCCGCAACTGCTCGTACTGGCGCAGGAGCAGCCCCGCGGTGCTGACCAGCCGCATACTCGTTTCGCCCAGGGCTTCTGTAATAGCCGGATTGTGGGGCGGGTAATCCGGCTCCAGGTCTGCCGCCAACAGCGGGTCCAACTGGTTTGCCAGTTGCAGCCGCACCAGCTCGCTCTCCCAGTTTACGCTCAGACTCCAGCCCATCACTTTGGAGAAGGCCAGCACGTCCAGGGGTGTCCACGGCTCCGGCTGGCGGCGCAGGAGGTTGAACTCCGGGGCCAGACGACCGGGGCGGCTGGCGATGTAGGCGTTGATGCCGCCCACGTACTGCTCCAACAGAGCCACCATCTCCGGCTCCAGGGTCGCCAGTTCGGCCTGGGCTGCCCGCCAAAAGCCCACAATGCGGCTGAAGCGGTCCACATCCAGGGCAGCCACACCGAACAATTCAGAGAGACGGCCACTGGCGATGCGCCGGTTCTGCTCCATCTGCCAGAGCCTGTCCTGGGCGTGGACAAAGCCCTGTGCCCGGAAGAGATCGGCCTGGTTCTGCGCGTAGATGTGGGGAATGCCCCGTTCGTCCCGCAGGATTTCCACCGGTCCGGTCAGCCCGGTCAGGGGCAATGTTCCGCTCAGATCGGGCAGGGCGCGCTGGATCAGCCACCAGTAGACGTAGAGGAAGACGCCGCCAAAAAGGGCGACAAGTACAAAAAGGACGACGAGCACAACCAGCAGGGTAGAGAGGTCCATTACATCCGTCCGCAAAACGAGTAGAGAGTTCGCTGCTTCTATTGTAACTGTTCACCCCCACCCAACCTCCCCCACGATGGGGGAGGAGTCGATCCAGTTCCGTGGGGTGGCTGAACAGACACCTTCTATTGTACACCGACCAGGGCCATTCCGGTTAGACAGCCACAGGTGATCAGCCTATAATGAAGCAATTACAATCCGCCACTACGGAAATTTCCACTCTCCACCCCTAGCCGAGGAGCTACTTATGCCATCCATCGATCTGTCGGAAATCGCCACCTATCGTCGTCTCTTTGACAACAAATATGGGGAAATCGAGGAGCTGCTGTCCGATTTGCCCGCATCTGCGCTCACCTGGAAACCCTTTGTGGAAAGCCCCTGGAAAGGGCCAGCCGGTTCGCTGGGCTGGCTGATCGCCCACAATATCTCATCTACGGTCTATCTGTTGCGCCGGGCCGAATGGCAGATGGGGCGTATCGAGTGGGACGACATCAACGGGGATGAAGGGGATGAGGAGTTTGGTCCGGCCAATCTGGACCCGGTCTATCTGGCCGCGCGGGTCAAGCGCACCCAGGAGTGGGTTCACACCTTTCTGGACAGCCTGAGCGACGCCGATCTGGAGCAGAGCAAAGCCCACCCCACCAGCCAGCGTCCCCTCTCCGCCCGCTACGATATTCAGCACGCCATCGAGCATATGAGCCAGCACAACGGCCACGCCCAATTGACCCGACAGCTATGGGCGCTGAGCTGACAAATGATGCGTGAAGTTGTCGAAGCGGTTCTGGGCAGCCGCAAATATCGCGCCATCGCGCCGGCACTGGTGGAAGCGATTGCTGCGGCTGAACTGGCCAAAGGGCGCACTCTCAAAGAGGCCATCAAAGCCACCAAAAATCAGCTACACCAGAGCGCTGCCGCCTACCAGACCGGGCGAATGGACTATGCGCGCTGGCTGGCCGAATTGACCGCAGCCTGGCCCGCTCCAGAGATGCGTGGGCCCCTGCTGGCAAAGCTGATGACGACCCACGCATCCACCGCCGAACGCCTGCCCTTCCTCGACGATTTCTATGGCCGTATCTTTGCCTCTCTGCCGCCTATCCACTCCATTCTGGATGTGGCCTGTGGGTTGAATCCGCTCGCTCTGCACTGGATGCCCCTCCCCGGTCGGGTAGACTACCGGGCCGTGGACATATTCTCCGATCAGATGGCTTTTCTCAATGACTTTTTTGCCCTGGCGGGCATAGATGGCCGGGCCGAGACGCGCAATGTCCTGACCGACTGCCCCGGCGAACCGGTCGATCTGGCCTTTGTTCTCAAGACAATTCCCTGTCTGGAACAGATGGAGAAGGACGCGGGGAGCAGATTGCTGGCCCAACTCCGGGCCCGCCATCTGGTCATCTCTTTTCCCAGCCGCAGCCTGGGCGGGCAGCGCAAAGGTATGGAAGCGACCTACGCCGCCCGTTTTGCCGAACTGAGCGCTGGCTGGCACGCATCCATCACCCGCCTGGATTTTCCCAACGAGTTGGTTTTTGTGATCAATCGGGAGTAACGGCGCACCCCCACCCAGCCTCCCCCACTGCGGGGGAGGTGGGTGGGGGTGTAGAGGCGCGAGTGGGGATTGTATCTACCGGCTTACCAGGGGAATAAAGATACCGCGCAGCAGGGATGTGGAGATAAGCAGCGGTGCAGAGACGTCCTGAGCCGCCACATATACCAGGCCATTGCCGGTGACGATATAGCCAGCCGGCGCCGAAATTTGAAGCTGGTAGGCGGCCAGGTCCAGATTGTCGAAGGCATAGTAACCCTCGCTGTCGCTTGTCGTTTCGGCGATGAAGCTGCCGTCGGCTGCCAAGAGGAGAATCCGGGAGTTGGCAATCCCCGATTCCTGGGGTTCCCGGATGGTATTGAAATTGCCATCCATATACACTTCCCCGGTCAGCGAAACCGTCGCCCGCTCGTTAGGGGGTGCAACGGCTGCCAGCGGGGCTGCCAGAGAGACAAACAGAAGAAGGACCAGCGCAAGAGTAGATAGGGAAGAAAAATTGTTCATCGGAAGTTATTCTCATCTAGGCAGTGATAAAGCAGGATAACCTTACGTAAATTCAACAGTACTTTGTACCTATCAGTATACAGCTATCTTTGCGCACTGTACCTGATATTATGCTGATCAATCTACGTAGTATTGCCGATATACTTTGGCACTTTCACCAACAATATCGGCAGTAGCCCCCCGTCCGTCAATGCCGTTGCTGTAACAACCCCGTAACTATTGTAGTGCGCAGCTTTCCGGCCGCGTCTTGCGCCAATATAAAAAGTGATTGTGCGCCGCGTAGAGGAGAAAACCCGCCTTTTGCAGCACCCGCGCCGAGGGGACATTCATATAGTGGGTGTCGGCGATTAGACTGCTCACTCCGGGCTGGGCAAAGGCCCAGGCCGATAATCTCAGCACCGCTTCGGTTGCCAGCCCCCGGTTTCGATAAGGGGCATCAAAGCCATAGCCGATTTCTACTTCACCCTCGCCATTCGCCGGCCCTTTGAAGCCAATGCCCCCCGTCATAACTCCTTCGTCTATCAGAAGAGCCGCCCAAAAGGTATTCCAAATCGCGTCTTCTGGCGTCTGTTTCATATAGGCTATGCTCCGGGCCACGATAGGGCGCATCTCCCGCTCCAGCCGGTTTCCGCTGATCTGCGCGCCCAGCGAGCGCTCTAACTGCGCGTAGTCGTCAAGCTGCATCTGCATCTGTTCCAGAGTCAGCGGGACAAGCAGCATCCGCCGGGTTGCCAGAGGAGGGTAATTTCTCAGGTGAAGCAGCCCTGGCCGCTTCATTGGCCGCTTCCCCAGGCGCGCACAAAGCTTTCCGGCTCCACACCTAAACCGTTGGCGATGCGGGTAATGTAATTGAAATAGGCGATGACTTGGGTGGCGTCGTGGATGGCTACGTCGTCAAAACCGTGACCGCGCAGCAAATCCAGATCCGCCGGAGAAACGGCGTGCTGGTGATGGGTGAGCTTGGCCGCGTGGCTGCACAGGGCGCGGTCTGCCGGGGTCAGAAGGGCGCTACGCCAGTCGGACGCGATACTTTCCACATAGGCGTCGGCCTCTGCGGCGGTGGGGAAGATTCTCTCGACCTCGGCACGGAGGTCGTGGGCGTGGGCACGGGTTCAGTAGACGCAGCCCAACTCCGCGGCTACGACGGTTGCCAGCATCTCCCGCTGGGCCCGGCTCAGGGGTGATCCCCCGTGCATAATCGAGCCGTATAGCTCCATACTGCTCTTCAGCGTGCGGCTGTTCAGGGACATAATCTGCACAATACCCCACACCCGTCCCGCCCGCTTGACTGCCTTCTCCAATTCGGATTTGAGCAGCCCTGTCGCTTCGGCAGGCAGAATCTGTTTGATCCACGGCATTGGAATGATTCCTTCGACAATGAAAAGCGGACGCAGATTCACGCAGAAACGACTGATCTTAACTGATTTATCAGCGCTAATCCGCTTTTTCAGCGTCATCAGCGTCCCATTTTTTGATCATCTCGCTGCAAGTAGCCGCAACGCCCCTTCGTCCGGCTCCACGCCAATCCCTGGGGCATCGCTCAGATGGACACTCCCTACGTATTCAATGGCGTGCTTCTCTGGGAAGAGCGCGCTTTCATCGGTGAACTGGCTGCCGTTGAGCGCGGCGGGTCCCGCAAATCCATAGGCCAGGGCCATCTGACAGACAGCGATTTTGGTGAGGAAGCCGTCGGTCAGCCCGCTGACCAGCAGGGGCAGACCCGCGGCCTCGGCAATGGCGATCTGTTGCAGGCTGGGCCAGATGCCCCCGCTACGGGTAACTTTGATCACCAGATAGTCCACCAGTCCCCGGGCCGCATAGCGGAAGAAATCCGCGGGGCCGACGCTGGCTTCGTCCACGGCCAGGGGAATGTTTGTGCTGGCGCGCAGGGCGGCCATCTGCCCGAACTGATCCGCGGGCAGGGGCTGCTCCAACACATCCACGCCGATTGTCTCGAAAGCCGAGGCTACCCGGCGGGCATTGTGAAGCTGGAAGCCCTGATTGGCATCGGCCCAGACAAAACCGCCGGGCGCGATGCGCGCTTTCACCGTCTCGGCCACCTCCACATCCGTCTCCGGTGCCACCGCAGCCTTGAAGTTGAAATGGCGGAAGCCCCCAGCCTGGCCTTCGTCCATCTCGCCCTCAATCGAGGCCCGGTCGTGGCCGGTGAGGGTGTAGCTGAGGGCCATCCGGTTGCGCTGGTTATCGCCGCCCAGAAAGGCGCGCAGGGAGAGTCCCGCCCGCTTTGCCAGGAGATCGTGCAGGGCCATATCCAACGCGGCCCGGGCGATGGGCTGGCCCAGCGATGGCCCCCGGCCAATCGCCCGCTGCATTGCCCGGTGGACACCCCAGCGGTCGGTCACAGAGAGACCGCTGACCGCCGGGGCCAGGTAGCCGCGTAGGGTGGACGTGACGGTCTCCAGTGTTTCTGGCGACCAGCCGGGGACGGGCCGTCCTTCCCCCCAGCCCACCCCGCCGTCGCTGTCGGTTAGCTTGACGAAGACGTGGGGCGCCTTGCCGCCCGCCTTCCCCGCGGAGCCAGAGGCGAAGGAGAAGGAGCGGATCATCGGAAGATGGACGGGGAATACTTCGATTTTTGCAATCGTAGCCATTTCAAATCTGCGCAATCCCTTCGACAGGCTCAGGACACCGCTGCGTCCTCTGTGTAATCTGCGTTCTGCTGTTTACCCCCGCTGCCAGGACTGATCGCCCGGTCCGTTCATCGCATTGTAAAACGGATCCCCCGGCGTGATGTCGCCCCGGCGCACGGGCTGGCCGGTCATCGCCGATTTGTAGAGGCTGGCGAGAAACTCAATCGTCCCCCGCACCCCCGGCCCAGAGACCAGTGGGCGTTCGCCCTTTTCCCGGCTGTCGAGGAGCTGGCGTAGCTGCTCGTCGTGGTTCGATCCCACATTGGCCGGGAGCGTTTTCCAACCCTCAAACTCCGCGGTGTGCTCCATTCCGGGATGGATGGTGTAGGTCCAGTCGTCGTTGTGATAGCGGTAGAGGTGGCGGAGTTCGACGGTCGCTTTCTGGAAATCGAAGCGCATATACGACTCCTCTCGGGGCGAAAGCACACTGTTTGTAATGTTCGCCATCGCGCTGTTGGCAAAGCGCACAATCGCCATCGACACATCCTCCACTTCGATGTCCCGGTCCAGGGTGTCGATCATCGCCCGCACCTCGGCCCATTCGCCGTAGAGATAGAGCAGGAAATCCATCATATGGATGCCGTGACCCATAGAGACGCCGCCCAGTTCGGTCTTCCACTTGCCCCGCCAGGGCACTGCGTAGTAGGCGGGGGTGCGATACCAGGTGGTGAGCGCATTGGCGACCAGCGGCTTGCCCACTGCGCCGCTGTCGATCAGCCCTTTCAAATGCTGGCCGCCAGAGCCAAAGCGCCACTGGAAGACGCTGCTGCAATAGTTGCCTGTGCGTTGTTCGGCCTCTTCGATCAGGTCCATCTCGGCCAGGGAGGCGCAGAGGGGTTTTTCGCATAGTACCCACGCTCCCGCTTCCAGGGCCTGGATGATCTGTGCGCAATGCAGGCTGGGCGGTGTGCAGATGTGGACCAGCGCCGGCTTTTCCCGTTCCAACATCTCGGCCAGGTCCGTGTAGGGCCGGGGGATTTCGTTGGTTTCGCAAAAGCCAGAGACCCGCTCGGCGTCGATGTCCATCGCCGCCACCAGTTGGGTGCGGTCGCTGTTGGAACGGGCAGCGTTGACGTGGGCCCGGGCGATCCCGCCCGTGCCGATGATGACTGAGGAGAGGGGAGTGGTCATAGGAGGTTCCTTGGGTGTGAGATGTGGAAGGTTGAAAGTTGCAGGTGGCAAGTGGAAGATGTCGAGTGCCGGGTGTGACTCACCCCTTCACCCTGTCACCCCTTCATCCCCGCCCCTCTACCAAATCCCGCCCCTGCACCAGCGCGGCCATCTTGCGGTCGGCCACCGAGCGGGGCAGCATCCAGAAGCCGCAGTCCGGGTGAACCCATTGAATGCGCTCCGGTCCGAGGATTTTCACCGCGTCTTCAATGCGCCGGGCCACCGTCTCCGCGGACTCGACCCCATTGTCTTTGATGTCGATGACGCCCACGCCCAGCGCAATCTCCGGGCGTAATTCCCGGAAGTTGGGCAGCTCTTCGTAGCCCCGGCGAGCGAATTCCAGCACCAGATGGTCCACGTGCAGATGGTTGAGGAAGGGCAGCAGATGTTCCCAGAAGCCGCTTTGGATAGACTGTCCGCCGTAGTTGCCAAAGCAGAGATGCAGGGCCCGCTCGCCCCGGATACCGTCCAGGACGTAATTGATCGGTTCGTGTGCCCAGCCCGCATCCTCCGGATGGCCGGTCAGATTGGCCTCGTCCACCTGAATCACCGGCGCGTCGATCTGCTCCACCTGGCTGCGCAGAATCCGGGCCAGTTCCATCGTCAGCACCCGCTGGTCCTCGTAGTGCTCGTCCAGCAGCGTCTTGGCCAGCATATAGGGGGAGGTCAGGGTAAATTTTTGGGGGGTTTGGCTCAGAGGTCTGACAGATTCCCAGGCCGATGGCAGGTCCAGGGACCCCGGGTGAATGGGCGCATGGACCAGCCCCGCGGGCCGGGAACGGAAACCCATCCCCTGTTGGCTGCGAAAGCGCTCGATCTCAGCCCTGCCCAGTTTGCTGCTGACACCCCGCAGAGGGCGCACAAAATACTCAATCATCCCATTGGTTTCCGGGTGATTGACATCGAAACGGGAGAGTTCGCCATCGGCGATCAGGTCCAGCCCGGCCAGTTCCTGGGTTTTCAGCACAACCAGAATGGCGTCGCGCAGATTGGTAGCCGTGGGATAGGCGGCCAGCCAGACGGGGATGGGGTAGCTGCCGACGACAGTTGTGCGGATGGAAGGGGTGGGCATTGGGCTTTGCTCCGTTATTTCTGGCTGGCCTGAGAAGTGAAACGTGAAACGTGAGATCAGACGACGATCTCACGTTTCACGTTTCATTCGTCGAGCGCACATACCGGCATTGCACTCTATAATACTTCAATACATCCCGTCTGCGCCATCACTTCGCGCAGCTTCTGGGCCGCGTAGGCCATACCCTCTGGCCCGCTGAAGCCGCTGCTGTGACCGGCCACGGTCAGATGGGGTTCCAGAGCCAGCATTCCCTGATAGCCGGCCGCGTTGAGTCGGGCGAGCAGCTCGGCCACCTGGCCGTCCCCTTCGCCGGCGGCTTTGACACCGCCCTCCAGTTTGGCGTCTTTGATATGGACATAGCCTGTGTGGGGGCTGAGCAGGGGCCAGCCGTCCGCGGTCACATTGGCCTCGCCCACCTGCACAAAGTTGGCCGGGTCCCAGGCAAAGGTGAGGTGGGGGTTGGGGATAGCCGTCAAAATGCGATGGCAGCGGGCTACTGTGTCGCCCACAATCCCCTTTTCATTTTCGAGCAGAAGGAGCAGATCCAACTTCTCCGCTTCTTCGGCCAGGCGGGAGAGGGAGGCAATCGTCTGTTCCACGTACTGGTCGTAGGCCCCGTTGCTGCTGGTGTCGGGGGGGTAGAAGGAGAAGATGCGGATGTTGCGGGTGCCCAGTTTCTTGGCGATCTGACCCAGACGCTGGAGATTGGCGACTTCGTTCTCAATCGGGTCGAGCAGGGGGGACTTGCCCACGGGACTGCCCAGCGCGCTGACCCGGACATTGTGGGCGGTCAGACTGGCCTGTACCCGTTCCACATCGGCGTCGCTCATTTTCAGGACATTCACACCCCAGGCCCCGCGCAGTTCCAGCCAGCCGATGCGTAGCTCATTCAGCACACGCAACTGCTCGTCCAAATCCGCGGCGATCTCATCACCAAAGGCGCTGATTGTAAAAGTGGCGTTGCTCATTGGGTTTCCTTTGCGGGGAGGCGTGTGAATAATCCGTAGCCGGAAGAATAGAACGCGGATGACCCGGCGATGTCCTGAGCCTGTCGAAGGGAAAGGACGGATGAGCGCAGATTAAAAAATCTGCGTCAATCTGCGGTTTCTGCGGTTTCTGCGGTTTCTGCGTTCTATTCTTCGCTGCCTATTCCGTCTGTTCCGGCTGCGCGTCCAAAGTGGAGACCACCTGGCCGTCGCGCAGGAGCAGCACTTCGTCCACAAACTCGTCCACCAGACTGTCGTGGGTGACCATCAGAAAGGTCATATTGCGTTCCCGCACAATACTGCGGAAGAGGCCGAGAATCTCCTGGGCTGTGTTGCTGTCCAGTTCGCCGGTCGGCTCGTCGGCCAGGATGAGCTTTGGCTCGTTGACCAGCGAACGGGCGATGGCCACCCGCTGCTGCTGGCCGCCGGACATCTCAAAGGGGCGGTGATCCATCCAGGGGGTCAGCCCCACCAGGTCCAGGGCGTCCACCGAACGTCTGTGGCGCTCTTTGCCCTTGACGCCGGAGATGCGCAGGATCAACTCCACATTTTCATAGGCCGAGAGGCTGGGCATCAGCCCAAAGGATTGGAAGATAAAGCCCACCTGCATCCGCCGCCACTCGGTCAGCTTGCGTTCGCTCCAGCCGCCGATCTCCTCGCCCATAATGCGAATCTGCCCTCTGGAGGGCTGATCCAACCCGCCGACGCAGTTGAGAAGGGTCGTCTTGCCGCTGCCCGAACGCCCTTTGAGCGCCACAAAGCTGCCCTGCTCGATGCGCAGGTTGACCCCTTGCAGCGCGGCCACTTCCAACGAACCCAAGTGGTAGATACGCCAGAGGTCTATCGTTTCGATGGCGGCCACGCCCGACGAGGCGTGTTTTACTCTGGGTGCTTCCACATTCTCGGCAGGGGCAAATTCAGAAATACTCGACATCAGCTTCCGTCTCTTTGAAATTCAGTGAATGGCGGTCTATAACCACAAAGACACGAAGGAAGAAAGAATTGCTGTTCTTTGTACCTTTGTGTCTTCGTGGTTTCTCCTATTTCTTCTTCCTGCGCAGACGATCCCACATACTGCGACCGCCCTCGCGCTGGGTGCGTTTGCGCTCGTCCCGCGCCCGCTCCTGCGCGGCCAGTTCGGGCGCGTCCCGTTCTCCCGACGCCGCGCGGATGAGGATGCCCTCGTCGGTGACGTCGATGATTGCTCGTCCCCTTATCGAAAACTGTTCCAGAAGCTCTTTGGGGATTTGCAGCCGGCCCGCGCTGTCCAGGACGACCAACTCTTCGAAGTGTTCTTCCATCACAGGTTCCGGGGCAGGCTGACCGTCTACCTGGCTCTGTTCTGTGCCGTTGACCTGTACACGGGTTGCCCGCCGGGTCTCGCTGGCCAGCATCCCATCCCGGATGGCGACCACCCGCTCTACGTGGCGGGCAATGCCGGGGTCGTGGCTGACGATAATCGTCGTCAACCCCAGTTCGTCGGTCAAGTGGTGGAAGGTGTCGTAGATAATTTGGGCTGTGGCCGTGTCCACCTCGCCGGTGGGTTCGTCGGCCAGGAGCAGGCTGGGATTGTTGGCCAGGGAGACGGCAATCGCCACCCGTTGCTGCTCGCCGCCGGAGAGTTCGGAGAGTCCGTGGCGGGAGCGCCCGTGCAGCCCGACCAGCTCCAGCAGATGATTGGCCCGCTCCCGTTTGCCCCGGCCCGAAGCCCCGGCCAGGGTCATGGGTAGCTCCACATTTTCCACCGCGTTCAGATAGGGGACCAGGTTACGCGCGCTCTGCTGCCAGACAAAGCCCACCTCTTCCCGCCGGTAGCGGGTCAGTTCAAATTCGTTCATTTTCAGCAGGTCGTGTTCGCCCACCCGCACCCGGCCCGCGGTGGGCCGGTCCAGCCCGCCCAGAATGTTCATCAGCGTCGATTTACCGCTGCCGCTGGCCCCGATGATACCCATCAGCTCGCCCTGGCGCACGGAAAGGTTCAACCCCTGCAGGGCCAAAACCTCCAGCCCGGCCACCTGAAAAATTTTGACAAGCCCGTCGCACAGGATAAATGGTTCATTCATTTAGACAGTCTCACCCAGTTTGATGGCCTGGAATATCTTCATACGCAGGAGCAATGTGACCAGCGCGCCCAGAGCAGCCACAAAGAGAATCCCGAAAAGGGCATAGATGCGGTAGATGGCGGGCCAGGCGATGTTGACGAGGAAGGGCGGTGTCAGTTCCTCCGGTCGTGTCCCTACCTGCAAATGGGGGATGAAGAGGTCGCTCATCCACGACCCCAGCAGGGTCCCCACACCCATCCCCACCAGAATCAGAAAGGCCAATTCCCAGGCCAGGAAGAGGGTCATCTGACCGGAGGAGAGGCCGATGGCGCGCAGGGTGCCCAGTTCGATAAAGCGCCTACGGAAGGAGAAGAGGGTATAGAGCAGGAAGCCCAGCACTGTCAACACGGCCGCGGCCAGGAAGCCCACGGAAAGAACGCCGAACAACCCCTGACGTTCGGGCAGGCGCTGCAATTTGGCGATCTGCTCTGTGGCCGACTGCCAATCGATGACATTAATATCGTGCTGGCGCAGCTCTTTGGAGAGCGCGTTGTAGTCTACGCCCTGGTCGATTTTGATCAACACGTCGTAGGGAAACTGTCCGCCCAGTTGCTCGAAAATATAGTCCAGATTGCCGACGACCAGCGGGCCGTCGTCGGGATACCAGCCGGGCCAATAGTCAAATTCGCCCACGACTTTCATAATCATTTCGGCGCGCATCCCGTAGCGGGTGACATTGACCTGCACGCTGTCCCCCACCCGGATGGTGTTGGCGCGCATAAAGTCCTGGGGCATCAGAATGCCCTCGTTGGCGATTGCCAGGGAATTCATCAGCGCGCCCAGGCTGGCCGGGGCAAAGTCCCGCCGCCAATAGGCCACATTGGGGAAGTCCAGCCGGTCGATGCCGTAGAAGCCCGCCTCCTGCCACTTGCCCTGCAACTGCACCCGCACGTCAAACTTGGCGAAACGGGTGGCTCCCTTAATATCCGGCGCTTTGTAATGCTCGGTGACCGGCACGAAAGTCCAGACCACCGCATCCGGCGCGGCACTCGCCGCCGGCGGACCGCCCTCACCGCCTCCTTCCGGCGGGGCAGACCCCAGTTCGATCAGCCGGGCGTCCGCTCCCACTTTGTAGTAGACCCGGTCGAAGAGGTGATCGTCCAGGGTTTGGGCCAGAGAAGTGGTAAAGGCAGAGAGGCTCAGGGTCAGCACCAGCAGAATCAGCGGCGCAGTGTAGAGTCCCCGGTTGCGGGAGAGGTGGCGGGTAGCCAGCAGCAGCCCGACCGAACTTGTGCGGGCGGCCAGCCAAGCCAATGCGGACATCACCAGCGGCAGAAAGCGCAGGGCCACCAGTGTCAGGGCAAAGATGCCCAGGGCTGGCACAAGAAAGAGCAGGGGGTTTTCAAAGAGGCTGTTGCCGCTCACCTGACCGGGCAGGGCAATGCCCCCCTGCTGTTGCAGCAGGTAGATGCCATAGCCCGCGGGGATCAGCAGCATTACATCCAGATAGGCCCGCTGCCACCAGGGCGGGATAAGGGTGCGGGCCTGCTCCATTTTGTAGGTGACGATTGTGTGGCGGGCCGCGTTGAAGGTGGGCACCACCTGGGCCACCAGGGCCACGGCCAGCGCGCCAAAGCCAAAGCGCATAACCGATTGGCTGAGGGTCAGGCGCAGGTTGGCATCGATGGTAAAGTTGAGAAAGCTGCGGGTAGAGCCGATCAGATCGGCCACCTGAAAGCTGGCGGGAATGCCCACGCCCAGGGCAAATACGCCCAGAAAGAGAGCTTCCACGCCGGAGATACCCAGCACCTGGCCGGCAGACGCGCCCCGGCTGCGCAGGACAGCGATTTCGTTGCGCTGGCGGCCCACGGCCAGCCCCACCACCAGACTGATAAAGGCCAACAGCAAACCAATAATCGGGATACTAAAGGCGTAGAGAAAGAGGGTGAGGGTTCCACTGGAGCGCTGGTATTTGCGCAGGGCTTCCAGGGGGGAGATGCTCAGTTGGGTGTTGGACATCAGCGTAGCGGCCCGCTGCTCCACCTGCCTGCTGCGGGCCAGAATGCGCCCCACATCGCCGGCTGTCACCCCGTCCCCGTCCATCACCAGATACCAGAGGGCCAGATTGACGTCGTTGGGATAGTCCGGGGCGATGCGGTTGATATACGTGGCTTCGGGGACAATCAGAATGTCTTCCAGGGTATTCAGATTGTAGAACCAGTATTCCTCAGTCGGGTCCGTGGCTTCCCAAATGCCCACTACATTCACGGGAATCTGCACCGTGCGGGTCTGTTCTTCTGTGCGGATGCGGCGGAAGGTGACGTATTCCTCGCCCACCTGCGTGCCCAGCGTATCGGCCAGGGCCCGGCTCATCAGCACTTCGGTGGGGGTGTTGATCTCTTTGCCTGGGTTAACTTCAGGCAGGCGACCTTCCAGCACAGTAATGTGTTTTTCGATATCGGAGATAAAGCCCAGATTGACCCAGGCCAGAGGGTCTGTGGCGTCCGAATAGGCCACGCCCTCGGTGGGGAAGAGGCGCAGATTGTCGGTCTTGAAATAGCGCACGGTCTGCTTGTGGGGCAGCCCCAGGGAATCGGCAGCCGGACCCGACATATAGGCGTCCAGGGGCCCCATCTCCTCCCACTCTTTGGTGCCATAGGTGGAGCCGAGATAGCGGAACATATAGGCGAAGGGTGGCCGCTTGACTGTGCTGCCCGCGTTGGTTGCGCCCAACTCGTCCTGCAAAATGCGGTAGTAGACCGCATCCGCATAGAGGGGGATGCTCATCACCAGCGCGATGGCGGTGATCAGACCGGCCATCAGTGCCAGGGCCAGCCAACGCTGGGCCAGCAGCCGCTTGACGGCTACGACAATAATTGCCCAGCTTCGTAGTAGGAATCGCATTGGGTTTACTGTCCTACCACAATTTGGCCTTCTTCCAGGCCCTCTTCGATCTCAACCCGGTCTGCGGTCTGAATGCCGACGGTCACATCCACCCGACGCTGCACATCCCCATCCTGCACAACCGCAAAGCGACGACCGTCAAAGATGCGCAGGGCCTGGGGCGGCAGCCAGAGTACGCCGTCCTTGCGCTCCAGTTCGGCCTGGACACGCACCAGATCCCCCATTTTATAGCCGGCTTCCTCCTGGCTCTGGTCGATGGAAATGCGGGTGGACTTGTCCAGATCGTCTACGGTTGTGCCGCCGCCTGTGCCGTAGGGATAGGGCAGCTTGCGCACTGCGCCGGTCAGCGCCGCGCCCGGTCGGCTGGGCAGCACCACATTGACCACCAGCCCCTCCTGCAATTCGTTCAACTGGTCGCTGACCAGATCGGCTTTGATCTCCAACTCGCTGTTGTCCGCAATCACCGCCACAGGCTTGAAGGCATCCGCGGCCCGGCCCACTGTGAGCGAGACGGAGAGCAGCTCGCCGGTGAAGGGGGCGATCAACTGGGCATCTTGCACAGCTTTCAGCAGCTTTTCCAGCCCCAATTGGGCCCGGGCCACGTCGTTGACCAGCAGGGGATCGACGCCCTCGGAGAGGCGGCTGACGGTAATTTCGGCCAGTTCCACCTGCTTGCGCTGCAAGGCCAGGTTGAGCGACCCTTCCGATTCCTGGGTAATCAGCGTCAGCAGGCGCAGGTTTGCCATATCCAAATTGAGCTGGGCCGCGCGCCGGTCAAATTCCAGGGTGCGCTCGGCTTTCTCCAATTGGGACTGGGCCCGAGCCAGCACAAGCCTGGACGATTCGACTTCCCGCTCCAGGTCATCGATCTCCAGGTCGGCGATGACAGAGCCAATCTCGACGGTGTCGCCCCGCTTGGCATAGATGGCACGCACCCGGCCATTGGCCCGGAAGAAGAGTTCCTCTTCCGTCACCGGAGACACGCGGCCGCTAAAGATCAATTCTTTGACAATTTCACCGGTCCGCACCGTATAGGTGGGTTTAAGTGGCACAGCAGGTGTTGGAATCGGTGTGGGTGTTGGCTCGTCGGACGATACCTGGGCAGAGCGACCTGATGGCAACAGGGCGCAACCGGCAAGGGCCAGGGTCAGCAGCAACAGGCAACCAATTTGGAAGAGGGATTTTCCCATCGGGCAGTCTCGCTTCGGGCTAACTGATGGCGGATATTTTTGAGGCAGAAAAACTCGGATAGCAATAAGGATTTGAAAGCAGGGAGAATGAACTGACCTGCGGGGTTGTTTTTCCATTCGGCCAGAGAAATAAACCCGGCAGCACTGCCGGGTTTCCCCAGCACGTGGACAAGTGCGGAAGTCATTCAGGTTTGAGTATACCCTGAAGTCTGGATTTCTACAAAGTATTGGATATGCTTTGGCGGTTTAGAACCGACCCGTCTGTGTCTATGTCTTTGACGACACCTTTGACGACACCTTTGACGACTTCGGCCCGATCCGTTATAGTCACAGACGAATGGTATTCTATCCGTCTCCTTTACACCCTTCTTCTGGAGAGTACGTATGTCTAAAGCGATTTTTGTGATGATCGACGGTCTGCGCCCTGACGCCATTGCTGCCGCGGGCTGCGCAACGCTGATGGGGTTGCAACAGCGGGGCGCGTCCACCCTGGCGGCCCGTTCGGTGATGCCTTCTGTAACCCTGCCTTGCCATATGTCCATCTTTCACAGCGTGCCCCCTACCCGCCACGGGGTGGTGACCAATGACTGGATGCCTATGGCCCGCCCGCTGCCCGGTCTGATCGAGCAGCTGCGCTATGCAGGCAAGCACGCGGCCTTCTTCCACAATTGGGAACCCCTGCGCAATCTGAGTCTGCCCGGCGGCCTCACCTTCTCCTACTTTCGCAAAACGGCCAAAATCTTCCCCCACGGCGACAATATGACCATCGACGCCGCGCTGGACTACATCCCGGCCCAGTTGCCCGACTTCGCTTTTGTCTATCTGGGCACCACCGACGAAATGGGCCATCTGGCCGGCTGGATGTCCGATGGCTATCTGGAACAGGTGGCCTATGTGGACGGTCAGTTGGGGCGCTTTTTGGCCGGGCTGCCCGCGGAGTACACCGTATTGGTCCAGGCGGATCACGGCGGCCACGACCGCAGCCACGGCACAGAAATGGCAGAGGATATGACGATCCCCTGGCTGATTGCCGGGCCAGAAATCCGCCAGGGCCATAGGATCAGCAGCCCGGTCTCTCTGCTGGACACCGCGCCTACCCTGGCCCGGGTGCTGGGCGTGCCTGTCCACGAAGATTGGGAAGGGCGCTGTATTGAGGAGGTGTTTGTGTAGCTACCCTTCACCCTCCCGCTCTGTTCTGTCTGCGCTCCCGGGCGGCGCGTACCCGGTCGGAGACAGGGCGGGGCCCGGAGGCAGCCCGCTGGGCTGCTTTCTCGGCAGCAGCCTGCTCGGCCAGTAAAAGGAAGGGATCGACAGGCTGCTCTGGACGCAATCCGGGGGCGTAGGCCGCTTCCTGGCCTGGGGGGTAATGGCGGTGCAGCATATACTCCTCTACCGGCTTCCCTCCCAGCAGATGCTCCTGGTAGATGCGCTCCAATTTTGCCACATCCACATTGCTATACCATACCCCGTCGGGGTAGACCACCAGCACCGGCCCGCCGATGCAGACGCCCAGGCAACCGCTTTGGGTGATGAGAATCCGCTCCTGATTGCTGAAACGGGTGCGGTCGTGTTCATTGTTGAGCGCATTCACACGCTCGATCAGGGCAGCCACGCTGGCGGAAGGCGCGCAATTGCCGTGAATGCAAAAAAAGAGATGGCGGCCATAGGCTGGCAGGCTGGGCGTCACCGAGCCAAAACTCAGTTCAAAGTTCATGACAGACTCCGCAAATGGTAAGAGCGCAGGATGTGAAATGATGGAGAATGAGTAGTCCGCAGTCACCAGTCCGTCCGGCAGCAATTCCAAATTGGGCAGGAATAGAACGCGGATTGAGCAGAAAGTACAGAAAAAGCCGGATTTTTCTCGAATCTATCCGCGACAATCAGCCCGTTCCGCGTCGTCCGCGTTCGATTTCTTGCCTCTCCGACAGCCTGTTAGCCCCCGATCCCGAATCTCCAACTCCTTATTCTTCCATACTTCCTGCCTCTGGCAAAAAGTAGACGGGAAGTGATGGCTGTGTTAGGCTTGGGAAGAATATTGTTGGCGCAATTTTTCCAATTGCTCTATCGCTTTCCCGATTCAATGGAGTGACCGATGTCCGACTTTTCCACAAACCGTCCCGCACGGGTTCGCTTTGCCCCCAGCCCTACGGGTGAACTCCACCTGGGCAGTCTGCGTACAGCCCTTTTTGACTATCTGTGGGCCAGGCACACCGGGGGCCAGTTTATCCTGCGTATTGAAGACACCGACCAGAAACGTTTTGATCCCAAAAGTCTGGAAAGCCTGATGCGGGGTCTGCGCTGGATGGGGCTGGAGTGGGACGAGGGACCAGATGTGGGCGGCCCCCACGCACCCTATATCCAGACTGAGCGGGCTGCCATCTATCAACAGCACGCCGAAATGTTGCTGGCGAGCGGCGCGGCCTACCGCTGTTATTGCACTGCCGAACGGCTGACGGAGATGCGCGAGGCCCAGCGGCGCAACAGACAGCCCACCGGGTATGATCGCCGCTGCCGCCATCTGATACCGGAGGAGCGGGCAGAGAGGGAGGCAGCCGGCGCGCCGTCGGTTGTGCGGCTGGCCGTGCCTGTGGAGGGCAAGACGACCTTTACCGACCTGATTCGGGGTGATATTACAGTTGACAACCGTCACTTGCAGGACGAAATCCTGCTCAAAAGCGACGGGCTGCCCACCTATCATCTGGCCGCAATGGTGGACGATCACCTGATGGAGATTACCCACGTACTGCGGGGGGAAGAGTGGCTGCCCACCGCGCCGATTCACAAACTGGTGGTGGAGGCTTTTGGTTGGGAACTGCCCGTCCTGGTCCACCTGCCTGTGATTCTGGACCCCAGCGGCAAGGGCAAGATGAGCAAGCGCAAGAAACTGGTGGAGGGTAAGGAGTACCTGGCCCTGGTCCACGAATTTATCAGCGCTGGCTATCTGCCCGATGCGATGTTCAATTTTTTGACAAATGTGGGCTGGAACTATGACCCGGCGATTGAGATTTTTGAGCGGGAAGAGGCCATCGAGCGTTTCGACATTGCCCAGATCAACCCAAAGGCCGCGGCGCTGCCCTATGACAAACTGGACTGGATCAACAGCCAATACATCCGCCAACTGACACCCGCCAGCCTGAAGGCCCATCTGCTCCCGATTCTGAGCAGACAGTTGAAGATTCCCCAGGCCAAACTGAGGGAGGATGCCCGGCTGGATATTCTTGTGCCCCAGATTCAGGAGCGCATCAAGCGGGCTGATGAGGCGGTCGAGTGGATCGACTGGGCCTTCAAAAGCGCGGATGAAATCGTCTACGAAGACCCTTCTCTGCTCTTAGGGCGCAAGCTGGATGCAGCCCAGAGTATTGCCGTTCTGCAGGATGGCGCGACGCTCTTGCCAATAATCGAACCCTTCCTGCCCGACGAGATTCAGGCTGCCTTTCGGGAGCGGGCCGCCGCGCTGGGTATCAGCACTGGCGGCTATTTTGGCCCCTTCCGCGCCGCCATCAGCGGTAAGCGGGTTTCGCCCCCTCTCTTCGAGAGTATGCAGGCCATCGGACGGGAAGAAGTTCTGCGCCGGGTCGCCCGGGGGGTTCAGGTGTTGGGTACGCTCACCTGAAAATAGCCAGCGTAGGTCGGACTGTCAGTCCGACCTACATTTTCGTCGTTATTGTGCCCAATCGGGTATGGACACTGACCTGGGCGGGCCAGAACCAAAGAGCAAACCACTCAGGACTCAGCGATTCTCGACTTTCTCAGCCCTACTCCTTCACCAATTCCAGCTCAATACTCACATCCACTTTGTTGCCCACAAGAATCCCCCCGGTCTCCAGGGCCTGATTCCAGCCCAGACCCCACTCTGTGCGATCAAAACTGGTGGTGGCAGAGAAGCCCGCGCTCGTCGCCCCCCAGGGGCTTTTGGCCGTGCCCGAATAGACGACATCCAAGATCACCGGGCGGCTTACATCCCGGATCGTCAGTTCGCCGTGGATGCGACCCTGCTTTTCGTCCACAACTTCTACCCGGTTGCTCTTAAAGCGCAACAGCGGGTACTCCTCCGCATTCAGGAAGTCAGCCGACTTTAGATGGTCGTCGCGCTGGGTATCCCGAGTGCTGATACTATTGGCGGCAATGGTTACATCCACCGACGAAGCAACCGGATTTTCTTCGTTGAAATCCACTTGACCGCTGAATTCTTCAAAACGGCCCCGCACCTTACTGATCATCATATGGCGTACGGACAACTGAATTTCGGAGTGGGACGGATCGATTTTCCAAGACATTGGGTGTGTTCCTTTCAAACTAAAGCGTTTAAGAAAATATAGACAGATGTAATCGAATCAGATAACGGCTGGCGTGACACTGGCGGTAACTGCTCACCCGGCTTGACGCAAGAGAATGCCATTGCCCGCCGGGTCACCCACGAAATAGCCATCCTCCCCTTCCAGCACAGAGAATCCGGCTGCCTCCACCTGTGCCCGGACTGCTCCGAGTGCTTGCGTTCCCGGCACTTCAATAGTAGAGTGGGAGAGTCCCCAGCTATCAGCCGGGGCGGCGGGTATACCCTCTCCGGCCCAGGTGTTGGCGCCGATGTGATGGTGGTAGCCACCCGCGGCCAGGAAGGTGGCGCTGGGGACGTACTGGGCGATCAGATCGAAGCCCAGCGCGTCCCGATAGAATGCTTCGGTGCTGGCAATGCTGTCCTCGTGCAGGTGGATGTGGCCGATATTGCCATCGCCCAATACGGCCTCCTTGCCCTGCCGATGGTGCAAATACAGGCCAAGCGTAGTATAGTAGCTGCTCAGCTTGCCCAGGTCAGCTACGCACAGGTGGACAGGGCCAAGTTTTGTCTCTGGATGAATTGTCATTCTTCGCTCCCTGTGTAATAATACCAGATAAGCGGACTTTGGTCCGTTTGTCTGTGGGCAGTATACCAATTGTTATTTGTAGTGCCAAATTGATCGGGTGCTTGTGAACAACAATGGCTGAAACTATTCCTCTCATATCCGATTCCCATACCGAATGGGTCGATAGCCTCCAACCGGCTCACGAACGCCGGGATGCTGCCGAGAACCGGGAGCGTCTTCTGGCTGCGGCTCGTACGCTCTTTGCCGAGAGAGGCGTGGCCAATGTGACAATGGCCGAGATCGCCATTGCCGCGCAGGTGGGCAAGGGCACTCTCTATCGCCGCTTTGCCAACAAAGGCGAGCTTTGCCTGCTCTTGCTGGATGCCAATCTGCGCGAGCACGAGGCAGAGATGTTGGCTCATCTCCACCGGCTGGCCGGAGAAAACACCCCCTTTCTGGTGCGGCTGGAGCATTTTCTGCTACAGGTCGCGGCTTTTACAGACCACCACATGGCCCTGCTTTTCGAGGTGCAGGAGGCGGGTATTACCCCGGCAATGGAGGGGATGGACCCGCCCTACTTCAGCTTCCAGCATATGACAGTCAATGGTCTGCTGCGGGCCGCGCTGGCCGCCGGTGAGATAGGCCGGGCGGTCGATATGGAGATGCTGGTGGACCATCTGCTGGCGCCCCTCACGCCCCCCTATTTTCGCTATTTGCGCAGCAAACGGGGTTACAGCGTGGAACGGATTGGCGCTTTTTTGGGGCAAATAGTCCGCCAATTGGGGCAGATTTGAGCTAAAGATTATTGTACTGATCAACGAGATGACAAAATATAAGGTGGCGCAGCCACGATTTGCGTGCAGAAACGTGAAGACGTGAAACGTGAG
>JAHDWH010000396.1 GCA_023384455.1 Caldilineaceae bacterium
GATCAGCGAAGTAGACGTCAACGATTCGCGTTCTCCTCCCATTCGCGGTAATCTCCGGAGGCTAAGGCCGCAACGAACGCACCCGACGCGGTGTCCCTTCGATGAATTCAGGACATCGCCTGAGCTTGTCGAAACCTTTAGGTTGAGCTTGTCGAAACCTTTAGGTTGAGCTTGTCGAAACCCAGCGGGTAAACACGAAAACTCGTAGACCCGTTCGCTCTGGTTTCACTTCGACAGGCTCAGTACAAGCGATACGCCTCGAAGACTCGGCTACTCAACCGCCGCTCACTGGTCCGATCTGCACACGATAGCTTGTGGCTTCGCCACCTTACGCAATACGAAATACTCCGTACCAGCGAGGAACTAATGCACAAGCGTTAGTCGGTCGGCCAACCAACTGAAACGTGAAACGTGAGGTGCCGTCACCTGATCTCACGTTTCACGTCTTCACGTTTCCCCACACAAATCGTGACTTCGCCACCTTATGCAATACGCAGTCCGTTCACGAGAGGAGATTTCTGGTGTACACTACCGATCAATACGAAGGAATGCTGGCCGAAACCGTCGTCATCCCCGGCCACAGGGGCGACCCCATCCGGGCCTACTATGCCCGGCCCCTGGGACCAGGCCCTTTCCCCGCAATGGTGCTGATCCACCACTTCCCCGGCTGGGACGAGTGGTATCGGGAGGCGACGCGCAAGTTCGCCCACCACGGCTACCTGACCATCTCCCCCAATCTCTACGAGCGGATGGGCCACGCCACGCCGGAGGATATGGGCGCGGCGGCCCGGGCCGCGGGGGGTGTGCCGGATGAGCAGGCCGTGGGTGACATCGCGGCGTCTATGCACTTTCTGCGCAGCCAGGCCCAGAGCAACGGCAAAGTAGGCGTCTTCGGCACCTGTTCCGGTGGACGCCACGCCTTTTTGGCTGCCTGCCGCGCGCCGGGCTTTGATGCGGTGGTGGACTGCTGGGGTGGCCGGGTGGTGATGCCAGCCGAACAGCTCACCGCCAACTGGCCGGTTGCGCCCATCGACTACACGCCGGACTTGCCCTGCCCCCTTCTCGGCCTCTTTGGCGCGGACGACCGCAGCCCCACGCCGGAGCAGGTGGCGCTGCACGAGGCGGCCCTGAAGCAGCACGGCAAAGCGTACGATTTTCATATGTACGAGGGCGCCGGTCACGGCTTCTTCTATTACGACCGGGCCGCCTATCGCCAGGAGCAGGCGATGGATGGCTGGAAGAAGATTTGGGCCTTTCTGGAGGAAAATTTATGTGTACAATGATTTGCCACAAAGCACCCATCAGCGGCAACGGCAAGGGGCGGGAGGGCTGGTTCCCCCTGTCGAATGCCAATGTCTCCTACGATCACCCCTTCAGCCTGCCGGATGAACACGCGTTGAATATCGATTTCGTCAACGAAAGCCAGGGGCCGGGGGCACGGGTGGCTGTGGAGCTAAGCGTCGAGGCGGCCCGGGCGCTGGTGGCGACGATTCAGGCTGTGCTGGCCGAGGCCGAAGCGGGCGGCCATTTGGACGGGCATCCTCTCCCTTGAATCCGTCTATGCCAACCACAGCCGACACCGCCTACGCCCAGTCCACCCGGTATGTGGCAAACGGTGGGTTTGACAAAGCGGTACTCTTTTTTGTCGATGGCAGCTATCTCCAAGTCGAGCATTCGGGCATCGACACCCGCTGGGCCAAAGCCTCTGCCCAGCCAAGTATGGCGGACAGCGTTTGCCAGGCCATGCGCCTCTTTCGCCTGAATGCCAAGCACCTGCAACTCTATTTCACCGACGGCAGCGACGCCGAGTTCTTTGTCAACTCGTAGGGCGGACTGACAGTCCGCCCTACAGGAGAAGCGAATGGCACAGGTCCACGAACGACACGAGTTCAATAGCTGGGCCCTGGCCCTGGAAGCGGATGCGCTGACGCTCCCGCAGTTGGCTGTGCTGCAGGAGTTGGTAGACGAGGGCAGAGTGGCGGACTTAAAGACAGCCGCCCAGTTTCTCGACTGGCAGGGCGAGGCGCTGGACGGCGTTGAGCATCTATACGGTCATTGACGGATAAAAAGGGGACGCAGAGTACGCTGAAACGATTGATTTTCGCTGATTCTATCAGCGGCAATCCGCCTTTTCTGCGGCATCAGTGTCTCCATTCTTAATAGCCCAAAGATTTGTTCACCACATTCTCCAGGGGTTCCCCGGCCAGATAGTGGCGCAGATTGGTCTGCATCATATTCATTACATTGGCGTGGGTCTGGCGGGAGGTGGGCGAGCAGTGGGGGGTGATGAAAAGCCGGGGCGCGTCCCACAGGGGATTGTCCGCGGGCAGGGGTTCCACATCGGTCACATCCAGCGCCGCACCCAGCAGTCTGCCGCTCTTCAGCGTCTCGATCAGCGCGGGTTCGTTGACAATCCCACCCCTCGATACAACCATAAAAATTGCCGAATCCTTCAGCAGTTCCAACTCCCGTGCCCCAATCATCCCCCGTGTCTCCGGGGTGATGGGTACAGTCACCACCACCACATCCGACTTTTCCAGCAGCCCGTCCAGCCCGTCCAGCAGCCCCAACTCGCTCACGTAGTCGGGCTTGGCGACCGGGTGGGCGTCCACGGCGATGACATTCATCTCGAAGGCCGCGGCCCGGGACGCGATGTTGCGCCCGATATTGCCCAACCCCACAATACCCATTGTCAGCCCGGCCAACCCGGTGAAGGGCAGCTCGGCGCCCCGAATCCATTCGTGACGCTTCTGGGCTTCGTAGAGTTCGTCGAAGCGCCGGGCCAGATGGACCAGCATCCCAAAGGCGTGTTCGGCGATGGTGCTGGCGTGGGCACCCCGGGTGTTGGTGACGGTAATATCCGTGGCGGGCAGGCCGGGCGCGTTGCGCATCCACTCCACGCCGGCGCTGGCCGACTGAATCCATTTCAGGTTCGGAAGAGCGTCCAGAAGCTGCTGATTAACAGAACCAAAGGCTACCTCTGCGTCAGCACCGGCAGCAATAATCTCCTCGGGTGTGCTGCCGCCGACAAACTCGACTTGGGGGAAGGCATCGCGGAACATATCCACGTAGTGGCCGACCCAGGGTGCGGTGAGAACGACTTTCATTGGGGGTTCCTCCTGAAATACTGCTGGTTTGTGTATAAGAAGATAAGGACTCGTCAAGAAATAAGTTCCATCCGGTGCGTCGCACTGTCCACGAAATGACTCTAGTCCGCAACCTCATCTGGACAGTGCGACGCACCAAAACGGGAAGGTTATTCTTTGACAAGCCCTAAGGACCTAGCGACGCAAACTATACCTGACAAGGTGACAAAATGTAGGTCGGACTGTTAGTCCGACCTACAGCGGGTATTTTCACATCAGTTGTACACGAGGAAACACACCCATAATCAATG
>JAHDWH010000397.1 GCA_023384455.1 Caldilineaceae bacterium
GAAGTGCGGTTACAAACCGCACCTACAGATTCCACGATCTTCTTGATCAGTACACTTTTACGCCTTTTCCATATCGTACCAGTTCGGCCCGGTTTCCGCGTCCACTTTCAGGGGAATGTCCAGTATGTAGGCCGCTTCCATCACCTCCCGCACCAGCGCGGTGACGGCCTCTTTTTCAGCCGCGGGCATCTCCACCACCAGCTCGTCGTGGACTTGCAGCAGCATCCGGGCCTGGAAGCCCTCCGCCTGCAAGCGCCTGCGCAGATGGATCATCGCCAGTTTGATTATATCGGCGGCTGTGCCCTGAATCGGGGCGTTGATGGCGGCCCGCTCCAACGCCTGGCGCTGGGTGAAAGGCAGCTTGGCCTGCAACTCCGGGAAGAAGCGCTTGCGCCCCAGCAGCGTCTCCACATAGCCCTCTTCCGTGGCCTTGCGGATAGTCTCGTCGATGTACGTGCGCACCTTCGGATAGGTGGCAAAGTATTGGTCCAGAAAGCGCTGGGCCTCCACGGGACCCATCTCCGAGCGGCTGCTCAGGCCAAAGGCGCTGACGCCGTAGATTGTGGCAAAGTTGATGGTCTTGGCCAGCCCCCGCTGCTCCCGGTCTACCTCCTCAATCGGCACGTCAAAAAGTTTGGATGCCGTGGCCGCGTGGATGTCCAAATCGTTGCGGAAGGCTTCCAGCAGTCCCGGCTCCTGGACGACGTGGGCCAGCACCCGCAACTCCACCTGGCTGTAGTCCACGGCCAGGAGCAGCCAACCTTCCGGGGCCACAAAGGCCTTGCGAATCTCCCGGCCCATCTCCGTGCGGATGGGGATATTCTGCAAATTGGGGCTGTTGCTGCTCAACCGTCCGGTGGAGGAACCGGTCTGATTGTAGCTGGTGTGCAGGCGGCCCGTGGCCGGGTTGACCAGCACAGGCAGGGCGTCCACGTATGTGCCCCGCAGCTTCTCCAACTGGCGCTGCTCCAGAATGAGGGCCAGAAGTTCCTGCTGCTGCGCGCCCAGTTCCTCGTCGGTGTTCGTCAGTTTGTCCAGCTCGCCGGCCGCGGTGCTGTAGAAGCCGGATTTGGTCTTCTTCATACCCCGGGTCGGAAAGCCCATCTCATCAAAGAGCACCTGGCTCAACTGCTGGGTACTGCGAATGTTGAATTCGTGGCCGGCGATCTCATACATCCGCTTCTCGCAATAGAGCAGCCGCTCGGCCAGATTCGTGGACATCTCGCCCAGAAAGTCTGTGTCCAGCCGGATGCCCGCCATCTCCATCTCGGCCAGCACAGGCAGCAGAGGCAGTTCGATGGACTCGTAGAGTTCCCAGAGACCGGCCTCCCGCACCTGCGGCTCGAAGATGTGGAAGAGTTGCAGGGTGGCGTCGCAGTCCGCGCCGCAATAGGCCCCCACCTGCTCAATCGGCGCGTGGTCGATGGTAATCTGCTTGCGCCCGCTGCCGATAATCTGGCTGATTTCGGTCATGCGCCAGCCCAATTCCCGCTCGGCAGTGCTTTTCAGCCCCAACGAATGGCTGGCTGGGTCGAGCAGCCAGGCCAGGGTCATTGTGTCGTGCCACGCGCCTGCCACGTCCAGCCCGTGGCGGATGCAGACAACCGCATCGTATTTGGCGTTGTGTGCCACTTTGGGCCGGTTGGCGTCGGCAAAAATGGGCGAGAGCGCGGCGCGCACGCTCTCCCAGGCCAGTTGTGTGCCCGACTGGTGGCCGACGGGGATGTAGGCCGCCTCGCCCTCGCCCCAGGCCACGCCCAGGCCGACCAGATCGGCCTGCATCGGGTCGGTGCCCGTCGTCTCCACATCAAAGCTGATCAGCGGCGCGGCAGAGAGCTTCGCCACCAGATCGCGCAGAGCCGCGGCGTCGGTGATGGTCAGATAGGGATTCTCCACCGCCGCGGCTGGGGCGGCGCTGGCTTTGGGTGCGTCCTCGGCAAAGAGGGACATCTGGCCGCTGTCGTCCTCGCCGGCCACGGAAACCGACTCTTCGTCCAGGTTTAATTCCCGGATGAAACTGCGAAACTCAAGTTCCTCAAAGAAGCGGCGCAGCCCGGCCCGATCCCAATCCTTCAGGCGGAAGCTCTCCGGGTCGAAGGCCACATCTTCCAAATCCGTGCCAATCGTCACCAGCCGCACGTTGCGCCGCACCTGATCTTCCGACTCGCGCACGCTCTGCTGGGTCTTCGGCCCGCGCACATCGTCGATGTGGGCGTAGAGGCCGTCGATGTCGCCGTATTCCTGCAAGAATTTGATGGCGCTCTTTTCGCCCACGCCGCTGATGCCCGGAATGTTGTCAGAAGTGTCACCGACCAGTGCCTTCATTTCGATAAACTGGCTGGTGGTCAGACCGTAGCGCTCCTGGATTTCTGTCGGACCGTAGGCATCGGTCGTCGGCGTCGGCCCGCCCCGGGTGTAGAGGATGCGCACCCGCTCGCTGACCAGTTGGAACATATCCCGGTCGCCGGTAAGGACGAAGACATCCACGCCCTGCTCGCCGGCCTGGCGGGCCAGCGTGCCCAGCACATCATCCGCCTCGAAACCGGCTTTGGTCACAATCGGGATGTTGAAAAGGCCCAGCATCTCCTGGATGCGGTCGATCTGCGTGTGCAGATCGTCGGGCATCCGCTCCCGGGTGGCTTTGTATTCCGGGAACTCCGCGTGCCGCCAGGTGTCGCCCACATCAAAAGCCACGGCCACATAATCGGGCGCATACTCTTTGAGGATACTGAGCAGCTTGCGGGTGAAGCCAAAGACAGCCGTCGTCAATTCCCCCCGCTGGGTCATCAGGGGGGTCTTGACGCCGAAATAGGCCCGGTAGGCTTGGGAGTGGCCGTCGATTAACAGGAGTTTGGACATAGGTTTCTGCCGTTATTTAGAGAGTAGAGAGCGGAGATTTGGCACTGGCGATATGGCTGCCCAATCCCCAGTCTCCAATCCCCAATCTCTCCTATTCAATCGCCAGCGAACCCGCGTCCACCAGCTTCTGCACCTGGGCGATCTTCAAAATCGAGCGCAGGGTGCGCAGCTTGCGTCCCACATCCAGCCGACAGAGGCCGGTGGGCAGCTCCAGCACATAATTATTCCGGGAGCGGTTGACCAGTACGATAACATCTTTGGGGTCGTGTACCCACGTCAATTGGTCGCCGTTGTTCTTTGCCATATTGCTTCTCTCCGTTTGAAGAAGTAGACAGTCATACACTTACAACCCGCTTGGTTTCGATACGGCGGGAAACTGCCCCCGCCTACCCTTCGATGAACTCAGGACACCGCTCAACCGGCGCCAGTCTTATTGCCATCCAATGCCCATTATTGGTACTTGTTCAGCCACCCCACCCTACCCCTCCCCATTCCAGGGAGGGAAGTGGATCGACT
>JAHDWH010000398.1 GCA_023384455.1 Caldilineaceae bacterium
GGACTGACAGTCCGACCTACATTTTTCATCCCCCGTGGCGCTACCCGTCGTATGGAGAACTGCCCCGAAAAATAGAACACGGATACACACGGCGGTGTCCTGAGCCTGTCGAAGGGAAAAAACGGATTTACACGGCGTTGTCCCTTCGATAAACTCAGGACATCGCCTGAGCCTGCGGTGTCCTGAGTCCATCGAAGGGTCGAAGGGATTCAATCTGCGCAAATCTGCGTCATCTGCCGGGTGCCCTCTGGGCGCTGCGTTCCTGTTTTCGTCGTTATCGGTGTCAGTTGATCGTGCGGCCTTTTCATCCTACCGGTTCACGCACTACGCACCACACAAAAATCTGTAGACCAATTTCCGCCCCAGCCTACCCGTGAGGAGAGAACCCGATGACTGATTTACTTGTAGTGGCGGGCGCGCCGGGCAGTGGCAAGACGACGATCTGTCGGCTGTTGTATGCAGAACTCGGCTCCGCTTTTATCGATTTCGGCCACATCCGCCAGTTTCATCTGGACAACGAATGGTCGAATGCCAGCGAGCGGGAAGAGAGTATGGCTTTCGAGAATCTGCTTTCTATCGTGCGCAACTACTTCCGCCACAGCTACGCCCCGGTGATTGTGACCGATTTGCAGGACTTTCGGGTGCAGGAGATTCCCATACATTTTCGCCACAATGACTTTGTGATCGCCACACTGGTTGTCAATGACGACGCTGAGTTAAAACGCCGGGTACTCATCCCGGAACGGGACAGCGGCTACCGGGACTATGCCAGTTCGATAGCGTGGAATCGGGGTATTATCGAGCGGCCTGCGGTGCAGAATGAGGTGAAGATCGACAATACGAGCGCTGATCCGGCGAGGGCTGTGGGGCGGATTCGCGCTTTGATCGGCGAAGATCAAATCGCAGTTGTATCTGTTCAGCCACCCCATCCCTCCCCACTCTAGGGAAGGTAGATGTTCCTGTGCAACTTCTTGCACGATCTGACGGATGTCTTGGGCTTTCAGTGTGTCTTGCACTATCATGGGTTCTCCTGTTTGGTTGTGTTGACGGGTTGCGTCTGATTCCATTCAATCAACCATACAGGACCTTTACAAATCTGCTTACACCAAATCGTGAACTACTGAACTTTGCCTTTTACCCGCTGGATCGGACACTTTTTTGTCTGCACACAACGAAACCCCTGCCCGCTCGTTCCTGCCCGCCTATCTGCGTAGCGCTGCGCCGCTGGTCCGTTCCAACGCCCTATTGGACCTGTGGGGCGCGATAGCCTATGGCATTTTCTTCGGCGCGGCTCTGCAATTTATTCCCGTCGTCCTGCGCAATCTGGGCGCATCCACGGAGATGCTGGCCCTCTACACCTCCCAAACCTACCTGGGGTCGATCCTCACCTCCTTCAGCATTGTACTGATGCGCCGCCGCCGCACAAAGAGTTTTGCCGTGGCCTGCTGGTATGCGGCCAGAGCCATCTTTCTCTTCGTCGGTCTGGTCAAGCAGGTGCCCTGGCTGGTGTTGCTCATCGGCGTCTTCTGGTTTCTGGAAGCCTTCCCCTCGCCCGCCTATACCCGCATCGTCCAGGTCATCTACCCGGACGAAATCCGCGGCAAAATTCTGGCCCTCACCCGCCTGGGTATGACAGTGGCCGTCGTCGCTATCACCCCCTTTGCCGGCTGGGCGCTGGACACCTGGGGCTACCAGATTCTCTTTCCCGTGGCCGGGCTGATGGGGATACTCGCCACCGTCTTCTTCAACCGCATCGAAGTCAACGAGGGGCCACTGCCCCCCCGCCAAACCAAAACCTTCGCTGGGCTGATCGCAATCATCCGTACCAACCGGCCCTTTGCCCTGCATCTGCTCAGTTTCACCGTCTATGGCCTGGGCGCGCTGCTCGGCTTTGCTCTCTATCCGGTGGTGCAGGTGGACCGGCTGCATCTTTCCTACACCCAAATCGGGCTTCTCGGCCTGGCCCAATCTGCCTTCTGGCTGCTGGGTTTTCTCTATTGGGGCGGCGCGGTGGACAAGCGGGGCGGGCTGTGGGTAATGCGTATCAATCTGCTCATCGCCTTCTTTGTGCCCTTTTCCTACATTTTTGCGACGAATGGCTGGATGCTCCTGCCCGCCTTCATCGCCCAGGGCATCATCTCCGCCGGGGTAGATTTGGGGCTGATCAACACCTCCATCTCCCTGGCCGAGCCGGACAAAGTGGTGGAATATGCGGCGGTGCAGGCCACAGTCATCGGTCTGCGCGGGCTGATCACCCCCTTCATCGGGGCCTGGCTCTATCGGGTGGGCGTGCCAGAAGCGGTCATCTTCGGCGTCGGCAGCCTGCTCATCCTCGTCTCCTGGTGGATCACCGGGCTGATTCGGGTCCACCCAACCCCCGAAGGCGCGGCCCTGCGCTACCGCTGGCCCCTGCGTTTTCGTTTTCCGCGCTTTTAATTTCTGGGCAGGCGACATGACTGGGGGGCACTGATCACAACGAAAAATGGACGCAGATTCACGCAGAAACAGATGATCTGCGCAGGCTTTATCAGCGTCAATCCGCTTTTTCAGCGGCATCTGCGTCCTAATTTCAGCACAGCTTTCTCAGTTGCCGGGCAACCCCATCACCTGAACATCTACTATCTGATAGTTGCTGGCTGGCAGATAAAAACTCCCACTGGCGGCAAGCAACAGGCCATCTGCCGCGTCATAGATCACCCAGCGGAACGGCCCTGTGCCGTAATCCTTTGCCGCGACCCGCCAGCGCGCCTGCCCCCCGGTCACGCGACCCTGCCAGTCTTCCACAATGTGTCACGCACCGTCACCGCCCTGCCATTCCACGACAGCCCAGGCGTTTTCATACTGCACGCCGGCCAGCAGCCGGATGGCGGCTCTGTTCTCTACATCAGGCGTGGGCGTCAAAGTGGGACGGGGTGGCAAAGAGTCATTGGCGGCCCCAGCCGGGAAGGAAGCCATAAGAATCAAAGCGATAAACAAAACCATTCCCACGGCGAGACTTCCAAATTTCCGCATACAATCCTCCTTCAAAATCGTTCATTTTCACGCAGATGGAGCGTTCACCTGCCCCTGAACGCGTCAGAACAATAACACCAGCACCATTTTTTGTCTCTCCGCACAAAAAACGGTTTGTCTGCGCTGGCCGCCATAGATCACTGACAGAAAGTCCCCCTGTGGGTGGCGTGAATCCCCATTCATTCGCCACCCACAGGGGGTTCAGCATTAGGGAAAAGGTCTGGGGGGCAGACCTGCGCCGGTGGCTCCTGCCCCAGGAAGCGCTACCGTAGCGTCTATCCGGGCGTCAGCCTGGACAGTCGTCTGGCTGATGTTGTTGTAGGGCTGCCCGGCCAACTC
>JAHDWH010000058.1 GCA_023384455.1 Caldilineaceae bacterium
CGTGGAGAATCTCTTGAGAGTGCCGTTTTACCCGCAGCAGGGTGACGGGAACTGCCTGCCTGCCTGCGCACAGATGGTGCTTGCGTATTACGGAATCGTGAGATCCCAGGGGCGATTAGCCGCACAGCTATCCGTGCGCCCCAACATCGGAACGCCTGCATCTACAATTCAACGAATCCAAAGTCGAACAATTTCTGTAGAATATGGCTCTGCCACACTGCCAAAGTTAAAAACCTCTACCCAAAATGGCTTGCCGATCATCGCATTTATCCAGGCGGCTGAACTACCCCGTTGGCGCGGCCAATACTTTCAACATGCGGTGGTGATTGTCGGGATAAAAGCTGACGCTATCTACCTTTTGGATCCAGCAGGCGAGGCACCCCCTGAAGCGGTTTCGGAAGGTGATTTTATGCTGGCCTGGGCTGAAATGGAAAATCTTTGTGCGATTATTCGGCGTAACTGATTTCATCCTCTGGCTAATTCCATTCTGCTCGACCGTTCCGATACCCCAAATTCATACCCACAATCCCACGGAGAAACTTCCATGCGCTACAGTATCATTTCCTACAGCTTCCGTCGCAGCTTCGAGAACGGCTCGATGGACATTTTCGACTACATCAATTTCTGTAAAGAGCACGGCTTCACCCAACTGGACCCGTGGATGAAGCATCTGGAACCGGGGCTAAGCGACCGGGCCTGGCTGGCATCTGTCAAAGCCGCGGGTGCTGCGGCCGGTCTGCCCTTCGGCTGTGTGGCGGTGGATGGCGGCCATATCTACGAGCCGACCGCGGAGGGGCGGGCCAAGACCCGCGCTGCTGCGTCCGCCTGGCTGGACGTGGCCGAGTTTCTGGGCGCGTCCCAGGTGCGCATCGACACCGGCGGGCGGGTCGATGTGATGGACGACGAGATGCTGGGGATAATCGTGGAGGGCTACAACGAACTGATCCCCCGGGCCCGGGCCAAAGGACTGGAAGTTATCGTCGAAAATCACTGGGGGCCAACGAAGCACCCGGAGAATGTGGTCAAAGTATTGGAGGCGGTAGATGGTCTCGGTCTGCTCTTTGACACCAACAACTGGGCCGAGGGCAAACAGGAGTTGGGCTGGGAACTCTGCGCCAAATACGCCAGCCTGCTCCACATCAAAACCTTTGCCTTTGACGAGCAGGGCAACGACCCGTCGGTCAACCTCTCCAAAGCCTTCCGCCTGCTCAAAGAGAGCGGCTACAGCGGCGCCTGGGGCATCGAAAGCGTCCCCCACGACGGCGACGAGCGGGGCGCGGCGGTGAAGACCCTGGCGCTGATCAAACGGGAATTGAATGTGTAAACAGATGATGGGATGCTGGCGGTATATTTCTCATCATCCCATCATCCCATCATCCACCTTAACCTATTAACTATCCCATATCGAAAGGTTTTACCCCTATGACAAACTCCTCCAAAACCCGCGTCGGCGTCATCGGCGTGGGGCAGATTGGCAAGAGCCACCTGAACAACTACAGCAAAATGGAGCACGTAGAAGTTGTGGCCGTGGCCGATGTGGCCGAGGCCGAGGCCAACCGGGTGGCCGCCATGCACGGCATTCCCAATGTCTACACCGACTTCCGCAAGCTGCTGGAACGGGATGACATTCAGGCCGTGGATGTCTGTCTGCACAACAATTTCCACCGCCCGATGACTGTGGCCGGGCTGGAAGCGGGCAAGCACGTCTTCTGTGAGAAGCCGATGGCCGGGGCCTACGCCGATGCTGAAGCGATGCTGGAAGCATCCAAACGCACAGGCCAGATGCTCAGCATCCAGAACGCGGAATACTTCGCCAACCACACCAAAGCCGCCAAAGCCCTTATCGACGCCGGCCAGTTGGGACAGCTCTATCACGCCCGTTCCGTCGGCCACCGCCGCCGGGGACGCCCTTATGTGGACGGCTATGGCTCCCCCGCCTTCGTACAGAAACAGACGGCCACCGGCGGCGCGCTCTACGATATGGGCGTCTATCACATCTCCACAATGCTCTATCTGCTGGGCAACCCGGATGTCCTGCGCATCTCCGGCAAGACCTATCAGGAGATGCCAATGGATGCCCGCCGTCGGGAGAAGAGCGGCTACAGCGTGGAGGAGTTGGGGCTGGGCTTCGTGCGTCTGGCCGACAATATGACTTTGGATATTATCGAAGCCTGGGCCATCCATCTGGACGAACTGAGCGGCTCGGTCGTCGTGGGCAGCGAAGGCGGCGTGCGTCTGACCCCCTTTGGCTTCTTCCGCAGCGTGGGCGATCTGGACCTGGACAGCACGGCCAATCTGGACCGCTTCTCCTACCGGCTGCACAATGTCCAGGAGCAGGGCGATGTCTACGACAGCCCCCAGCACCACTGGATCGCGGCGGTGGAAGGCCGGGTGGAACTCCTGCCCACCGCGGAGATTGCGCTCAATTGTATGCTGATCTCCGAGGGCATCTACCGTTCCAGCGAGCTGGGCCGAGAGGTGACAGCCGAGGAAGTGCGGGAGATGTCCAAGTCTACGGCGGTGAAGGTGTAGAAAAGTGAGGAGTGATGCGTGAAACGTGAGATAGGCCGAACGCTCTCACGTTTCACGTTTCATTTTGTGTGGATTCGCGGTCGGCGTTCTGGACCTCCCAGCCCTTGCAGGCCAGGTGGACGATTCGGGGAATTGGGCGGCTGCCGGTACGGTAATGGGCAATCATCCGCCGGGAAAGGCCCAGCGCTTCGGCGGCGGTGGTCAATGACAATTGATGGTTTCTCATCCAAGCGTCAAACTGACGTGGAGATATCTCCCCCGCCTGTTCTTTGCCGCGCTCGTAAAGTCGATCTGCGCCCAGATCGATCTCCTCGTTCCAGACCAGACTGTGACCCCATTCCCCCACTTGCACGCGCGCGAAGAAACTCGGATCGCGCAAGGGAGCTAAAGCCTGTAAACGATTGATCGGCTCAGAAAGATCGACATCATATGACTCTCCTGTACTCCAAGCGATGCGGAGCCGGAGGGGAGCAATCATTTCTACGCCCTCAATGCGTGGCGGTTTCATCATTTTGTCAGTTCCTCCCACTTTCTTTGCAGCAAATCACGATTTTTCGCAGCCCATTCCAACGGCTCACGCAAGCGCCGCAACGGGCGGACTGTGCCAGCGATGACTGCCAAAGTACTGATTTCGACAGAGCAACGCACGCCATTGGAGAACTCCACATGAAAATGTGCCGGTGGATGCTCATCGGCGTACATTTTGATAGCACAGTTTCCAAATCGTTTGATAACAGGCATACAGTTATTGTAGTGTACTGGTTTCACCAGGCCAAATGACAAATGGGATAATTCAGCGACAAAAGAGGCGATAAGCGAGGGTAAACTGATGGCAACACGCACTTGGAGTGCAATCAAAACCAAAAAGTTCACCGCTGAACAGATTCAGCAAATCGATGTTTCGGTGGAGCGGGCACTTTGGGAGATGGATTCGAGGGTTATGCCGCCTTCATCCCTCACCTCTCCACCAATTCCCCAAACGCCGTCAACTCCTCACTGCTCCCCATCACCGCCACCCAATCCCCGGCCTGGAAGCGGTAGCTTACCGGCGGGTTCGGGGTGAATGTGCCGTTGCGCATCACACCCACCACCGACGCACCCGTACGGCTGCGGATGTGGCACTCGCCTAATGTGCAGTCTACCAATCCGCTCTGTTCCGGCAGGCTGAACCATTCCACAGCCAGCAGACGGGCCACATTTTGCAGTTGGGAGAGGGATGTATACTCCGTGTGGGATTCGTAGAGGGGCGCATACAACTCCTGGCGCACCTGATCCGTGTAGAGATGGATTTCGCTGATGGGCAGGTTCAGATGCAACAGGGCCTGCCGGGTCATCTCCAGCCCGGCCTCAAATTCGGGCTGGACAATCTCATAGACGCCCTGCTGATGAAGAGTCTGCATCTGTTCCAGTCCCTCGGCCCGGGCCACGATGTGCAGGGGTGGATTGAGCAGGCGCACCGCATCCACCACCAGTTGAGCGGTAAAGACCGAGGGCACCGTCACCAGCACCAGCCGGGCCTCGTCTACCTCTGCCGCTTCCAGCACAATCTGCTGGGTGGCGTCGCCGAAGATAACCGAATAGCCCGCTCTCTTGGCCTCCTCCACCCGGCGAAAATCCAATTCCACAATCACAAAAGCCAGCCCCATCCGCTGCAAAACCTGGGCCACATACTGCCCCACCCGTCCCCCGCCAGCGATGACCACATGGCCGTGCAGCCCCGCTTTGGGCAGGTTGACCGTCTGCACCGGTTCGGCAGGAAACCAGCGCAGACGCAGGCTATGCAGGGGTGCAGTAAAGCCGGAGAGCAGGGGTGTCAGCAGCATTGTCACAATGGCAACGGTCAGGGTCAGGGAGTAGAGATTGGCGTCGATGGAGTTGGTAGCAACGCCGACCCGGGCCAGCACAAAGGAGAACTCGCCCACCTGAAAGAGTCCCAGCCCCACGGCCAGCGGTACGATATTCCGATAGCCAAAGAGACGGCTGAGAAGGCCAAAAATCAATCCTTTGCCCAGAGTCACCACCAGCACCACCACCGCTACAACGACCAGATTGTTGAGCAAAAAAGCCGGGTCCAGCAGCATTCCCACGGAGACAAAAAAGAGCAGACCGAAGAGATCCCGCAGAGGGATGATGTCGCTGAGGGCCTGGTGGCCGTAGTCCGATTCGCTGAGAACCATCCCGGCCACAAATGCGCCCAGGGCAAAGGAGAGGCCGGAGAGATAGGTGGCGTAGCCCACGCCCAGACCGATGGCGGTGATGGCGAGGAGGAAGAGTTCACGGGAGTTCCAGGCTGCGATGTAACGCATCAGCCAGGGCAGGAGACGGGTGCCCACCAGCACCATCACCAGCAGAAAGAGCGCGGCCCGCAGTGCAGCCCAGCCCAGCAGGGGCAGACCGGCTTCCGGATCGTTCAACTGGGGCAGGATAATCATCAGCGGCACAACCGCCAAGTCCTGGACGATCAGCATCCCAATCATCACCCGGCTGGAAAGCGTGCCCATCCGCCCCTGGTTGCTCAACGTTTTCAGCACAACCATTGTGCTGGAGAGAGCAATCAAGCCGCCCAGCCAGAGGGAATGTACCCAACTCATCCCCTGCCACTGGCCGATGGCATAGCCCAGGGCCATTGTCAGACCGATTTGGATGGGCGTGCCGATGAGCGCGACCCGGGCCACCGGGCGCAACTCCTTCAACGAAAATTCCAGCCCCAGGGCAAAGAGCAGCAGGGCCACGCCGATCTCGGCCAGCAATTCGATGTCGTGGACCTCCACAACCGTCACGCCGCCAGTGTAGGGGCCGACGATCACCCCGGCCAGAATGTAACCCAGAATCAGAGGCTGGCGCAGCCGTTGCGCGATGATCCCGCCGATCAGACCGGCTACGACGATAATGGCGATGTCAGCGGCAATGCCCATTTGGATTCCTTTGTTATACCTGGCTTTTGTCTAATATCAGATCCGGTGTTACCAACAACAGCGCCTCATCAGAATCCTTTCTTGCTATGACTGATGGCGTGAAACCAGAACGGGAAAAGTGGGCATAGTAAACGGTATGCCAATGGCCCTGGCTCAGCACGCTGTGCGCTTTACGTTCCAGATCAGCCAATAAATTGTCACCTACCGGTTTGCTCGTCCACTTGCATTCCCCCAAAAGAATGGCATCGTCACCGATAGCCACGACATCGATCTCCTCATTACGTCGCCACCAACTGCCGACGGTTTGGGGCGTAAAGCCCAGTCGCCCTTCCCGATACTCTTTCCAAACAAACTCACGACAGATGGACTCGAAGGCCAGCCCAACGAATTGTTCCAGTTCAGCTTCGATCTGGGCACATACCTGCTCCACTTCCCCCCGCTGCAGAAGCGAGCGATTGGGAAATATAAAGCGGAACCAGAAGCGAAAATAGTGGTCAAGAATACGGTAGATTCCCTGTCTGCTCTTGTGGGGTTGGCTCTCTGTAGCTGGAACTGCTCGCTCAATCAAACCCATTTCCTGCAGAGTATTGAGATAAAACGAGATCGAGGATGTGGGGATTCCCGCGCCCTGGGCGATCTCATTCAGACGCGTGCGCCCACCCGCAATCGCCTGCAATACAGAAAAATAGCGGCTGGGGTCTCGCAGTTCTTGAAGTAACAGAAAACGAGGCTCGTCGTGCAGAAAACGTCCCTGAGTCAGAATGTTTTCTGTGATATTTGTCAGCAAGCTCTGCTGGGCATCGAACTGTTGAATATAGGCGGGGATACCACCCAGAACTGCATAGGCGCGTACCAAATCTTCGAATGAATAGTTTGGCAAGAGGAGGGCTGCATTCCAAAAAGTGAGTGGATGAAGTTGCCATTGGCCGGTGCGCCGTCCATAGAGTGGCGCTCGATAGGCCAGGACGTGCTGCTCCATCAACCCCACATACGATCCGCACAGCACGAGCATCAGCCGGGTCTGTTGCAATTGGGTGTCCCAAAGACGTTGCAGTATGGAAGGAATCGCATTATTGGCATCAATCAAATACGTGAACTCATCAATGATTACCACAAGCCGTTCTGTGGCGGCTTGCGTGGCGAGAAATGCAAACGCCGCGTCCCAGGAAGCAAAAGGGCTGAGTGCTTCTGCCTGCCCGAAAACAAAGCCGCTAATCTGTCGAGTAAATTCAGCCAGGGAGGAAGCCTCCGTGCCCAAATCACTCACATAGAAGATATGGCGTTTACCCCGACAAAAGGCGCGCAACAACTCAGTTTTGCCTACACGCCGCCGTCCATACAAGACGAAAAGCTCCGCTCGACTCGAGGCGTAGCATTGCTCTAACAGATTCAGTTCGCGTTCTCGGTTGACAAACATAGAAGTTATCCTAGTCATAACTATAATAGTTGTGACTAGGATAATCTAAGGGGAACAAAAAATCAAGCGCGGATCAAAGGACATCCACCGGCCCGCTCAGGGCGTTGACCAACAGGCGCACGCTATTTTGCACGTCGTCGTAGTCCACCATCTGCACGGGGGTGTGGATGTAGCGGCTGGGGATGGAGAGCGCGCCGGCGGGCACACCGGCCCGGCTCAGTTGCATAGCCGCAGCGTCGGTGGAGCCAAATTCCAGCACTTCCAACTGATAGGGGATGTCGAAGGCTTCCGCCGCGTTGACCAGCCAGCGGCGCACGCCGGGGTGGGCGATCATCCGCCGGTCCAGCACCTTCACCGCAGGGCCTTTGCCCAGGGCCACGTCCATTGTATGCGCTTCGGGCATATCCCCGGTCAGCGTCACGTCCAGGGCCAGGGCTACATCCGGCTCCACGCCAAAGGCCGCCGTCCCCGCGCCGCGCAGACCGACTTCCTCCTGCACAGTAAAGACGGCATAGATGTCGTTGGGTGAGCTGATCAGTTCGGCGAGGGTCTGAATGAGAATGGCGCAGCCGATGCGGTTGTCCAGGCTGGGGGCCAAAATGCGCTTGCCCAGATCGGCAAATTCGCTGCGAAAGACGCCCACATCCCCCACACCCACCGGCGCATCCGCCGCGGAGGTGGCGCCCACATCGATAAACATTTTCGCCATCTCCGGCTTTTCCGAGGCCAGGGGTTTGCCGTCCATCCCAAAGGTGCCCTGGCTGCCGTTGGCAAAGAGCACCCGGCTGCCAAAAAGGGTATTGGGCAGAACACTGCCCACATTTGTAAAGCGCAGAAAGCCTTTGGCGTCCACGTGGGAGACCATCACGCCGATTTCGTCCATATGCGCGGCGATCATCACCCGTTTGGCCGGCGCGTTGCCGTTGCCCGTGCCCCGTTTCAGCGCGATCAGATTGCCCAGGGCGTCCACCCGCACTTCGTCCACCAGCCCGGAAATCTCCTGGCTGATCAGCCGCCGCACGGCCTCTTCCTGCCCGCACGGCCCGTAGACGTTACACAGTCGTCGTATGAGTTCTTTCATTCGTGTCACTTCCCGTTTGAGGGGATTGGGGATTGGAGACTGGGCACTGAAGCTGGCGGGATATCAGATTGACAGGGGCAAAGGGCAAACATTTTGCCCCTTTTCACTGCTTTCCGATGTCCAATCAACTCGCCCAACGAAATACCCAGTCCCCAATCCCTAATCCCTACTTCCCCACACCGACGGCAAGCGGCCCAGGGCCTTTGCCATCAGTTCGATTGTATGCAGCACATCTGCCGGGTCCATCAACGCGGCCGGCGCGTGGATGTAGCGGCAGGGCACGGCCACGGCCACCGACGGAATCCCCTCCCGGGCCAGATGGATTGTGCCCACATCTGTCCCGCCCAACCCCGGCTGTTTAATCTGATAGGGGATGGCGTGCTCCTGGGCGGTCAGCGTCAATAACTCGACCAGACGCCGGTCAGCGTAGGCGCTGCGATCCATCACCGAAATGGCAGGACCTTTGCCCAGTTCTGTGGTGGAACTGACGTCTTCGTCTTTGGGCAGGTCGTCGGCGATTGTGCCTTCCAATGCGAAGGCCACATCCGGGGCCACGCGGTAGGCCGCCACCTTTGCCCCGCGCAGACCGATCTCCTCCTGCACAGTAAAGACCCCCACTACCTCGCAGGGGTACTCCCGTTTCAGCAGTTCGGCCAGAATAAAGCAGCCCACCCGGTCGTCAAAGGATTTTCCCTTCAGCAGGCGGCCCACTTCGCCGTAGCTGCTCTCGAAAGTAATCATATCGCCGGGGCTGATGCCATTGGCCCCGCCGGTGTCGATGAGCAGATCGTCGATGCTGGCCGCGCCGTTGCTTTTGCCCAGATGGACCGGCTTTTCCAGCACGACGCCGGGCACGCACTTTGGCCCGATCAGCAGCCGTTTGCCGGGCAGAATGCGGGCGTCGATGCCGCCCACTGCGCGGAATTTGAGGGTTCCGTCGTCGTTGACCTTCTGCACCAGCCCGCCCACTTCGTCCATATGCGCGGCCAGCATCACCCGCAGGGGCTTGTCACTGCTGTTCTGCGCGGCGGGCTTATGGGCGATGAGATTGCCCAGATGATCCGTCTCCACCCGATGGACGTGGGGGGAAACCGCCTCGCGCAGAATGGCCCGCACCGCGCCTTCCTGCCCGGCCACACCCCGGGCCGTGGAGAGTTGTTCCAGCAGCGGGTATTGGGTGTTGGAGATGAGAGATTGGAGATTTTCGTTCATTTTTGTGTGGGATGATGGGGTGATGGGATACGAAGGCGTATCCCATCACCCCATCATCCCATCATCCTTTTCTATTCCAGCCGCAATCCGTCCAGCGTCTCCCCGTCCAGCCCCGCGGCGAAGGCGGCGAGCAGACGGGCGGTGCGTTCGATATCGGTCAGGACGAGGGTTTCGCCGGGGGTGTGCATATTGCGCACGGGGATACTGAGCAGCCCAGTCGGGATGCCCGCCTGTGTCACCTGCATCGCCCAGGCGTCGGTGCCAGAGTTGCCCGCCAGCACTTCCACCACATAGGGAATTTCGCTGGCTTTGGCCGTCTCCACCAGCTTTTCGTGGATTTTGGGGTGAATGTTCGGCCCCAGCCCGATGGCCGCGCCTTTGTCCCAGGCCAGCGTCTCGTCGCCGTTGGCCCCCGGCTGGACGGCAAAGGTCACGTCCAGGGCGATGCCCACATCCGGCGCAACGCCGAAGGTACTGGTCGTCGCCCCGCGCAGGCCAATCTCCTCCTGCACAGTCGCCACCGCGTAGATGTCCCAAGTATGGCGCACCTTTTGTAGCTGGTGCAGGGCCAGAATCAGCGCCGTAAGACAGGCCCGGTTGTCAAAGGCTTTGCCCGTGGCTTTGTCCTTGCCCAGTTGAATTGTCTCCCGACGGATGGAAATCAGATCGCCTACGGAAACGGCCTGGGCCAATTCGTCCGGCAACAGCCCCACATCCACAAACAGTTCGTTGCTGGGGATATTCTCTTTGCGGTTGTCGGCAGAGAGGACGTGGGGCGGGCGGCTGGCGATGATACCCGGCAGGTCGCGTTTGCCGTGGACGATTACTTCCTGGCTGGGCAGCACCCGTTCGTTGATGCCGCCGATGCGGGTAAAGCGCAGAAAGCCCCGGTCCAGCTTCGTTACCACCAGCCCGATTTCGTCCATATGCGCGGCCAGCATCAGCCGTTGGCCCGCGCCGCCTGTGCCCCGTTTCAGGGCGATGACATTGCCCAGGGCGTCTGTGCGCACTTCGTCGGTCAGGGGTGTGAGCAGCTCGACCAGCCGGGCGCGGATGGCCTCTTCATACCCGGCGATGCCGGGCAGTTCGGTCAGTTCTTTGAGCAGATCGAAGGTGGCGGGGAGGGGTGTGGTAGTCACGGGTAGGGGTTTCGGTTAGCCAGCCGGCGCGGAAAGGCACTGGCTGAACATCGGCGCAAGGAAGAGCAGGACGACGATTACCCACGTCCACACGGGCAGGCCAAAAAAGACCGCGGGTTTGCCCTTTTTCTTCTTCTCCTCCACCCGGGGCAGTTTGGTCTGGCAGCGCCAGCAAACGTCCTTGTCGTCGGGGTTCCACGTGCCACAACTGGTGCAATCAGCCATTCTGTTCCTCGGCGTTTGTCGTCAGCGGGTCTGATGTGTAATAGTCATTGTAGGTCGGACTGTCAGTCCGACCTACATTGTGTAATCTGATAGAAAAATCCTAGCACAGGTGGGGGAGGGTGGCAAGTGGCAAGGCGACCCGTTACTTGCCACCAGCCACCTTTTCACCCGATCATCCATTTATCCACTCCGCCACCTGGGCCACGCTCTCCGGCGTCCAGAAATACTCGAAGTGATGCCCTTTCAACTCTGCCACCTGCAAATCCGGCCAGCGACCGTTGCGCACGGCTCTGGCGCTGGCAACACCGACCAGCAGGTCGTTGGGTCCCAGCAGCGCGTCCAGCCCTTTGTCAAAAACTTTGGTCAGCCCGGCTTTGCTGAAAAGAGAGTTCCAGTCAACCCTGCCATCCAGCACTTTGTTCGTGCCAATCTGCACGAAATACTTCACCCCCAGGGGTGCTGTGCCGCTGTTGAGCTTCTGATAGAGCGCGGATTCGGGTATCAGATCGCCCACACTGACCGCACTGTCCAGAAACTTCTTGAGAAACCAGTTGGCGATGAGCGCGGGCGGCGCAATGCCTGCCTGGTTGAGCAGAATTGTGCCCAGCCAGAAGATGAGCTTTTTGGCGTCGGCAATGCGTGTACCCGCGTTGGGCGCGCCACCCAGAAAGACCCGATCCACGAATTTGTGGCCGCCTTCCAACTCCACCATCGCCCGCACCACCTGCGTCCCCATACTGTGACAGAAGATGTCCAGGTGAACCCCGTCCTCCGCTCCAAAGCCCAGGGCCAACAATTCCTGGGCCAGAATCACCCCATTTTCACCCATTCCTGTATTAAAAGTTTCGTAGTCAAAGGTCAAGACCAGATCGTAGGCGGCCAGCTTGCCCAGCTCCGGCCACGCCTTCTGCACCAGCCATTCGGTAGAGCTGGTAAAGCCGTGGACGAGCAGCGCGGCCTTTTTGGCCCCGGCTATATCGGCCCGGGTGACCTCTTCGTAAATGGGTTTGTTGCCAGGACCGAAAACGGGCATCTGCTGATCATCCAGTTTGGGTCGGCGCACACCCGTATCCCCGGGCAATTCCTTGCGATAGACTTTGTAGAAAAAGAGCCGGGCCGTGCGTTTCAGATCCCGGGTGGGTACATCCCCCGCGGTGCGGGTGCCGCTGCCGGGGTCTGCATCTGCGGGCAGGGGCAGATGGGTGATAGAGAGCGCCACCCGCCGCCGGTTGGGGTCCCGGGAGCCGGTAGTGGCGTCGTCGATCTGCCCGGCCAGGAAGTAGTGTTCGCCATCAAAGGCAATGGGTAGAACCCCCTGCAAATCCTCTTCCTCGTCCAGAGTCAGTTCCAGGCGCAGGGGATTTTCTTCGCTGATCCCGGCCAGTTCCTCCGGTGGGGCGTTGACAGCCAACACCCCCGGCGAACCGATGGCCGAGCGGGTTGCGCTGGCAAAGCTGAGGGGGACGAACATTTCCTGGGCATCTGTGCCTGTCAGCCCCGGCGGGGGAGGGATGCGACCGCTCACATCTGCGCCCCGGGTCATCTGCTCCACACTGCTCGCCACCAGTTGCCCCGTAAAGTTGGCCGGTTTGCTCAAAAGCATTTCCAAGGGTGAGCCGATCTCCACCGAAGTACTCCCAGCGCTCAACTCCTGGGCGCTGTTGGCAGCCAGCACAGTGAATTCGATCTGCCCCGCATACCAGAGGTGATGGGGATCTTGCTGGATGGCGAAACCCGTGCGGGTGCCTGCCCCCCGTACCCCGTCCAACAGCCCGGCCAGGGGATCGTTGACGCTGCGGGTGCGTTCTGCTTCGGGCAGGGGCGGTTGGTTCAGATCAGCCAAGCGCAGCACATCAAAGTTGATCGGCTCCCGGGTGACAAAAATTTTGAAGATGGCCGGGCTGCGGCCCAGGAAGGGGTTGTTGATTTGGGGTACAATTTCTGAAATCGAAAACTCATTCCCCGCGTCCACCTTCTGGTAGCTGGCCCGGATGGGATAGAGGCGGGTGATGCCGAAATCCGCGGTCAAGACGTAAATGGAGAGGTAGAGGTCCTCGGCGCCGCGGTTCTTTACCTGCAACCAGACTTTGCGACCCGGTTCCAGCACCGCGTTGGCGTTGTCCAGAGGAATGCCGTCCTCCGGCCGCACCCGGCCAGCCCGGCTGTAGCTGAAGGCGTCCACCTGCAACGCATCTTTCAGCGGCGAATCCAGGGCTGGGTTGCGCAGGTTGCGCACATTGTTATAGACGGCCAAATGTTCCAGGATGGCCGCGACGCGTGCGGCCCCCTCGGGCGTGGCCGGGGGCATCTCTACTACAATCTGTACCCCAGCCGCGTCTTGCACCACAAAGGCGTCCGCCTGACGTTCCACCCGGAAGCGCGCCCCCTCTGCCTTTTCTGGCTCGGTCAATTGCAGGAAAGGGCTGGCCGATGGGTCGGATTCATCGCTCCCGGTGGCCTTTGCCAGCGCGGCCCGCAGCAACGGATCTGTTGCCGCCACCGGGTAGACCTGGGAGTCGTAGCTCTGGGCCGTGATTTTGACCCGGGCCAGGAGGGGCACACTCCCCGATGGGGGGGCGGTGGTGATTTTGGCCCAGACATACCCCACATTGTTGCGGTCCAGCATATCCACCACACCCACCGCCAGAGGGGAGCCGCTCAGATCGTTGCTGCCGGGGGCGTAGAGTTCGACACGGCTTTGCAGGTTCAGTCCGACGGGCGGTCCGCCGTTGATCTGGACATACGTCCCGTTGCTGTCGCTCTCCACCTTTTCCACCAACAGGTGGGGGTGCGCGGGCAGGGCCAAGCCGCCAAAGATTGTACGGTTTTCCGGCCCTTCCAATTGGGGCATCTGATTGTTGTATTGGGCGTTGACTTGGGTGCGCACCCGGTCGTAGACCTCTCCCCAGGTGGTTTTTTCGTCCGCGCTGCGCAGGGAACGCAGAAGAAAGAAGGTGGTGGCCCCGTGCCACGCGTTCGTTTCCGGGTCCCGGTATTCGTGGCTCAATTGTTCGTCCCGGCAGCCGGCCAGGAGGACGTGATCGCCAGAGATATGCCAGCCGCTGTAGGTGACTGGTTGAGGCGGCAGTTTTCCCTGCTCGGCCAGCCGGGCCCCGGTGCGGGGTTCCAGCGTGTCCAACCCGCGGGTACGGGTGTCCTTCGGGGTTTTGCGGGTCAATACCTTTTGTTCGCCCCGGGTCCCGGAACCGGAATGGCAACAGTCAAAGAAGACAGTCACATACGCGCCGGTCGCTTCCAGCAGATCGATGTAGGTTTTGATTTCTTTGTCCAAAATGTCGAAGACCTGCTCACCGTTCGGCCCGGCCATGCGGCTGTCGCAGGGGACAAGCGTCTCGTCCAGCCCGTCAGGTTCGTTGTTGGGGTCTACGGTCGGGGCCTGGGAGCCGTGACCGCTATAGTGGATAAATATCTGATCCCCGGCGCTGGCTTGGGCTGTCAGCCAATCAAAACCGGCCAGGATATTGGCCCGGGTCGCCACTCTGTCTGCTGCTTCGTGGCCCTGGGCGCTGGCGGTGTACAGACGGATATTGTCATCGGACAGCTTCAGTTTGGCTTTGACAAAACCGGCCATTGCAGTTACGTCGTTGACACAGCCGCGCAGGTCGGTGACCGAAGGGCTGCGGTAGTTGTCAATGCCGACAAACAGGGCGAAAAACTGGGGTTGGGTAGACATAGCAGACTCCTTCGTCAGGATATACAAATACACGAAGAGACTCGGACACCTGCAACTGAGTTAACGGCTGCTGGTTGTAGTGTATCGGAAATCGGGGGAGAGTGCAAGGGGAGTGAAAAGAGGGTGAGAGGCTGATTCCGGGAATCGACCAGACAATCTCCGGCGTAGACAATTGGTTTGGTCGATTCCCGGAATCGGATGCCCCATTTCTGAGACGCACCCGAAAAGAGGCTATTTGCTCAGTCCCCGGCCAGGGCGAGGATGTCCTGGAGACGGCTCTCGGCCTGGCGGCGAAAGTCATCCACTTCGATGGAGCGAAAGAGCCAGACGGCCAGGAGCAGGCCGACAATCTCCATAGAAAAGACGGCGACATAGCCAGCCAAAGGCGCGCCCGTGAGCCAGAGGAAGAGATCCCGCAGCAGACCGCTGATTACATTGCCGATGGCCTGCCCGGCAAAGTTCGCCACACCCCAGGCCCCCACATACAGCCCCGCGGCCTGGGGCAGGGTCATATCCAGCATAAAACTTAGATTGCTCACTGTCATCAGCCCGCCGCCCAGCCCCAGCAAGAAGACCGCACCCATAAAGAGACCGGTCTGCCCCAGCCAGCCGGACAGGGAGATCAGGCCAAAGGCGATGGCCGCCACCACTGCGCCGATGTTGGCGCTGCGCTTCTTGCCAATGCGTCGAACCAGGGGCAGGCTGCCCAGGAGGGTAATAAAGACACCCACGCCCCAAATAGAGGTGAGCCGGGAGGTGGCGGCCACAGGCATTTGCAAGGCTTCTGCGCCAAAGGGTTCCAGCAGCACATCCTGGGCGTGGATGCTGACCAGCACCAACACCAGATAGACGAAAAAGCGCCGGGCTACTGGGTTCAACGCTAACAGCCGCAGAGCCTGGGCCGGGCTGTCTGCGCTGTGGCGCACAGGCTTTGTGCGTTGGGAAGCGGGCGGCTCCAGCCCATAGACCCCGGCCAACACAAAGAGGACGGAGAAGAACCAGACCGCGCCAAAGGCGGCAAAGAGCGCTTCCCGGCTGTAGGGATCGAGCAGGCGGGAGATTCCCAAACTGGTGACAATCGTCGAGAGGATCATCGCCGTCCACATCACACTGACCGCCCGGCTGCGCCCGTTCTCGTCGGCCAGGTCTGTCACCAGCGAGAGGTAGCTGACCGACGCCGCGTTGACGCCCATTCCCCACAGGGCAAAGGCAAAGATGGCCCCCACCAATCCGGGCCAGAAGTTGGCGTCCATCCAATAGGCCGAGTGTGCCGTAAAGTAACTGCCCGTGGCCGCCACAAGTCCACCGCCCAATATCCAGGGGGCGCGGTAGCGGTCGCGGATAGGGTTGCGGTCGGCCCAAGCGCCCAGGGGCACTTGCAGAGGCGAAAGCAGATAGGGGAGAGCGACCAGCAGCGAGACCAGCAGCGCGGACATGCCGAGGTCAGCGATCATCACCCGGTTCAGAGTGCTGGTCACCGGCACAACAGTAATCGATACGCCCACATGGACGAGGGAGAGTTGGGCAATGCGTCGCCAGTTCATGCCTGAAAGTATAGCACCGGTTTCCTTAGATTTGCAAAGTTTTCCTACGCTTATGAGTAACTGCTCACCCCCACCCAACCTCCCCCACTGTGGAGGAGGAGTCGATCCAGTTCCCTCCCTAGAATGGGGAGGGGTAGGGTGGGGTGGCTGAACAGGTAGCTTATGAAGCGGAAAAAGTGCTCAACGTCCCACAGCCGCCAGCATTTCAGATTCTGAGGTAAACTTTACCCGGGGTCGCCCTTCGGCTTTGCCCCGCGCGTCTTCGATGGCTTCCAGCTTCAACCAATCTTCAAAGGTGAAGTAGTGCGCGCCCCGGGCTTGCAGCAGGGCCACAATCGCCCTGGGGTTGGCTGTGGCATCCGGCGCGGGTGTCAGCGTCGCCACATCCTCCAACATCAGATGAACCGTCTCCACCGCGTCGGGTTTGTTGGTGCCGATGACGCCGGTGGGTCCCCGCTTGGCCCAGCCCACCACATATTCGCCGGGGACAATTTCGCCTTTGTGGGTGGCGGTGACCCGTCCCTTCTGGTTGGGGATGATGCCCCACTTTTCATAGAAGGGCACGCCGGGAATGGGTACGCTGCGATAGCCAATCGAGCGGAAGACCAGCCCCACATCCAGCGTCTCGAAACGGCCGATACCGTCGCAGGTGATGTAGCCCGTATCCGTGGGGTGCAGTTCATTGACTTCCATACGCATAGCCTTCACCGCGTCGTCGCCGCAGAGTTCTACGGGCGAGCGCAGAAAGTGGAAATGAATCTGCCGGGGCTTGCCAGTGCTGCCCTGTTCGGCCAGTGCCCGCATCGTCTCCAGATTGCGGGCCGCGGTGCGGTCTGATTCCAGACCAGCCTGACTGGCCGGGTCCAGCACCAAATCCTCGGCTTTGATGATCACATCGGCCTCGGCCAGCTCGCCCAACTCTTTGATCTCCGGGTTGGTGAACTTGGCCTGGGCTGGTCCCCGCCGGGCCACTACGTGGATATGTTTCACCCGGCTGGCCCGCAGCTTTTCCAGGGCGTAATCGGCAATGTCGGTCACCACCAACTCGTCGTAGGATTTTGCCAGAATGCGGGTTACATCCATCGCCACATTGCCCACGCCGATGACCGCCACGCTCTCTACGCTCAGGTCAAATTCCCGGTCGACGAAATCCGGGTGGCCGTTGTACCAGGCCACAAATTCAGTGGCGGAAAAGCTGCCCGCCAGTTCCTCGCCGGGGATGTCCAGTTGGCGATCCGACGAGGCACCCGTGGCATAGATGATCTGGTCGTAGTGATTTTGCAGATCGTCGCGACTGATCTCTTCGCCCAGGCCCACATTGCCAAAGTAGCGCACCCGGCTGTCAGCCACCGTGCGTTCATAGACTTTGGTAACCGATTTGATCTTCTGGTGATCCGGCGCGACGCCGTAACGCACAAGACCGTAGGGAGTGGGTAATCTGTCGAAGATGTCGATGGAGGCGTGAATCTCTTTTTGTTGCAGGAGCGCGCCGGCTGCATAGAACCCTGAGGGACCTGCGCCTACAATCGCGACCCGTAAGGGTCTACTGCTGGAACCTACTTTCCCTGCCAATGGTCAACTCCTTTGTTACGGGAAGGAAATGAGAAGTTCGACTTTTTCCGAAAAGTCGAACTTCTGTCGTTGTCGTTGTCAGCCCTTATTGAGCATCGCCCCAAACTGTCGGGCCAGAGTCAATACACTGATGCCCAGTTGAAAATAGTCGGACGGCCCCAGCGCGGCGGCCGCGGCGTTCTCGTCTTCGCCCTCCCGCTTGCTGGCCATCCAGGCAAAGATGCCGCCCAGAAAAGCGCCGGCCAGCACGCCCGTCAGAATAATAACGGATCGATTGGAAGATTTCATTGTATGCCTCCCTGTATGGGGAAATCCTGTAGTTGGTTATCCGTTTTTGATAAAGCTCTCGCCTGCCTTTTGTATACGGGTGGCGCGGCTGTGGGCCGCAATCACTGGCGCGGCCACCCGCTCGGAGAGCGCATCCGTCTTTTCGTTGACCTGACGACTGAACCCTTGGGCTTTGGAAAAGCCCAGCTTTGTTTTGGCAAGCAGCCAGTTGATACCCCGCACCAAAAAATAGGCGATAGCCGCAGGGATCAGAAAGAGGATAAAGGCGTGGATGGCAATCCAGACAACCGATACATTGCGCCAGAATTCGAGAGACATAAAGAGTAGTCCTGGGTCTAAAGTCCGCAGTCCGCCGTGCGGAGTCGCAGTCGCAGAGTCGGATTTCCTGCGTTTGTATTCTGCATCCAGATTGTAGCAGAGCTAACGGGTAGAGTAAAAACAACCGGTATACCCGATTCCGGGAATCGACCAGACGATCTCCGGCATAGGCAATTGGTTTGGTCGATTCCCGGAATCGGTTGCCCACAATTCTGGGATGCACCCGCCACAGAACAGAAGTTTGTTTTCCGCTTGCCGATTGGTGTATGATGGGAACACTATCGCGGGCGCGACAAACCACCGCATCACTACACCGGACACCCTGCCAACCAGCCCGCCCCTCGGCTGTTTCTATTGAATTAACGATCTGGACACAGACTTTTTATGCCCAACGATTTTGTCCATCTGCACACCCATTCTGAATATTCTCTGCTGGACGGTCTGGGCCGGGTGAAAGACCTGGTGAAGGAGGCCAAACGGCTGGGCCACACCGCCCTGGCCCTCACGGATCACGGGGTGATGCACGGCGCGGTCGAATTTTCCCGGGCCTGCAAATATGGAGGAATCCGCCCGATTATTGGGGTGGAGACCTATCAGACGGTGTGGGGACGGCCAATGGGGGGGCGGGATGCCCAGTTTGACAAAGAGAACTACCACCTGCTCCTCCTGGCCCGGGATATGGAGGGCTACCGTAATCTGCTCAAAATTACCAGCCAGAGCAATGTAAACGGCTACTATTACAAACCCCGGGTCGATCACGACTTTCTGGCCGCTCACGCCGCAGGGCTGGTGGCTACCACCGGTTGTCTGGGCGCAGAGGTTCCCCAACTGCTGATGCAGGGCAGAGAGAAAGAAGCCTACGAGCGTTTGGGCTGGTATGTGGACCTCTTTGGCAAAGAGAATTTTTTCATCGAACTCCAGGAGCACTCCATCCCCGAACTGGTGGATGTAAATAAAGTCCTGGTGCCCTGGGCCGACAAATTCGGGCTGGGGCTGCTGGCTACCAATGACGTCCACTACGTGGCCGAGGCCGACGGCTCGCCCCACGACGTGCTGCTCTGTGTGCAGACCAGCGCAAAGGTGCAGGACGAAAAGCGGATGCGTCTGAGCGACCGCAGCTATTTTATGAAGAGCCGGGAGCAGATGGAGGCCACCTTCCGTCCCCTGGTCGATCTGCCCGCCAGCGCCTTTGACAACTCTCTGCGCATCGCCGAAATGTGCGATGTGGATTTGGAAGACCCCACCTATCACCTGCCCGACCTGCCCATTCCCGAAGGTTTTGACTACCAGAGCTACCTGCGCCACCTGACCGAAGAGGGGATGCGCCGCCTCTACGGGGCACGGGCCGACCACCCGGAGATGCAGGAACGCAAAGAGCGGGAACTGCGCATCATCCACGAGATGGGCTTCGATGTCTACTTTCTGATCGTGCGGGACCTGTGCGAATATGCCCGCAGCAGGAATATCTGGTGGAATGTGCGCGGCTCCGGCGCTGGCTCACTGGTGGCCTACACCATCGGCATCACCGGTCTGGACCCGCTGAAGAACAATCTCATCTTCGAGCGCTTTCTCAATCCGGGCCGGGTCTCTATGCCCGACTTTGACCTGGACTACCCGGACGACCAGCGGGAGGAGATGATCCGCTATACGATTGAAAAATATGGCAGCGATCAGGTGGCCCAGATCGTCACCTTTGGCCGGATGAAAGCCCGGGCCGCCATCCGGGATGTGGGCCGGGCCTCAGACGTTTCGCTGGATCAGGTGGATCGTATCGCCAAACTTATCCCGGCCATCCCCGGCAAACCGGTGACGATTCAGGATGTGCTGACCGAAGGCCACGAATTCTACAACCCGGAGCTGGTGGAACTCTACCGCAAGGAGAAATGGGTTGCCGAGCTGCTGGACACCTCCAAACAGTTGGAGGGGGTGGCCCGCCACGGGGGTATCCACGCGGCCGCGGTTATCATCGCCGACCGGGAACTTTCCCACTACACGCCCCTCAGCCGCGGCTCTAAAACCTCCATCACCGAGACGATCACCCAATACGAATTTCCTATTCTGGAATCCATCGGCCTGCTCAAAGTCGACTTTCTGGGGCTGAGCACCCTGACCGTCATGCGCGAAGCCTGCCGGTTGATCCAGGAACATCACGGCATCGAATACCGGCTGGACAACATTCCCTTTGAAGGCGAAGCTGCCGAGCCAGCCTTTCGCCTGCTCTCCAGCGGCGAAGTGGCCGGCGTCTTTCAGGTGGAGTCCCAGGGGATGCGCCGGGTGCTGACGGAGATGCGCCCCAGCGCCTTCGAGCACATCATCGCCACGATTTCTCTCTATCGTCCCGGCCCGCTGGAATATATCCCCCAGTTCATCCGGCGGATGCACGGCGACGAAAAGGTGGAGTACAAGCATCCAGCCTTAGAGTCGATTCTGGCGGAAACTTATGGAATCATTACGTACCAGGAGCAGATTATCCAGATTCTCAGCCAGTTGGCCGGTTATACACCGGGCGAGGCTGATCTGGTGCGCCGGGCCATCAGCAAAAAATATGCTGCGGATATTGAGAAGCACAAGAAGATTTTTGTAGCGGGCTGCGAAAAGAATGATATTCCGGTCAAAGCGGCTGAGGCAATCTATGGGGATATTGAATTTTTTGCCCGCTACGGCTTCAACAAATGTTTGCCGGGGGATGTGGAAGTGGTCGATGCGGTCAGCGGGCGGCTGGTGCGGGTGGAAGACCTCTACACCGGTGAGGCCAGCCTGACAGAGACGATCACCTGTGATACCGCTTCCCTGAAATTACAGTCGGGCCGAGTCTCCGCGGTGATGGAGAACGGCGTCAAGCCTGTCTATCGGCTAACCACGCGTATGGGACGCCAGATCGAAGCCACGGCCAACCACCCCTTTTACACTTTCGACGGCTGGCGACGGCTGGAAGAACTCGGCGTGGGTGACCAGATCGCCACCCCCCGCCGTCTACCGGTAGAAGGCCAGGCAGAATGGCCCGAACATCAGGTCATTGCCCTGGGCCATCTGCTCGCCGAAGGCAATCTGTGCCATCCGAAAAAGACGGAGATTCCTGCCGCTGCCTTTGAACTGAACAACCGGCAGATCGCTCTCCTCCTCAGCCGGATGTGGGAAGGGGACGGTCACATCAATCAGCAGGGGCGCAGCCTCTTTTACGCCACTGCCTCCGAGCGGATGGCCCGGCAGATGCAGCATCTCTTTCTGCGCTTGGGCATCGTCAGCCGTCTACGCACCGTCGAATTTCCCTACAAAGAGGGGCGCACGGGCTATCAGCTTTTTGTCACCGGTAACGACAATATCGAACAGTTCGCGGCCACCGTCGGTTGCCATTTCGTCAGCCAGCGACGGCGGGAGAGACTGGACGCGCTGCGCTTGGAAGCGCCCCAGGCCAACGGCACACGGGATGTGGTGCCGTTGGGTGTGAAGGAACTGGTGCGCAAGGCCAAAGCCGCCGCGGGTGTCACCTGGCAGGAGATGAACGCCGTCTCTGGTGTGGCCCAGCGGGAGTTCTACCCGACGGGCAACCCGGGCAAAAGTGGCTTTACCCGAGAAACCGTGGGAAGGCTGGCCGACTATTTTGGCAGTGCAAAGTTGCGCCGCTACGCGGACAACGACATTTTTTGGGATCAGGTCGAGTCGATTGAGTATGTGGGCGAGAAGCAGACCTACGATTTGGAAGTGCCGGGGACGCATAATTTTGTCGCCAACGACATTCTTGTTCACAACAGCCACGCCGCCGACTACGCTGTAATTACCGTCCAGACCGCCTACCTGAAAGCCCTCTACCCGGTGGAGTATATGGCCGCGCTGCTGCTGGTGGAGCGGGACAAGACCGACAAAGTGGTCAACTTTATCAACGAATGTCGGCGGATGGGGATTCAGGTGCTGCCGCCGGACATCAATTACAGCGGGCTGGACTTCGAGAAGCAGGCCGTGCCCGCCGATTCGGCCCAGTTGGCTCTCAACAAAGACCCCGGCCTGCAATTCGATTTTCCCGTGCCCCCAGGCGCGGCCATCCGTTTTGGTATGGCCGCGGTGAAAAATGTGGGCGAAGGGCCGGTCAATGTCATCCTCAAAAACCGCCGGGAAGAGGGGCCGTTTGAAAGTCTGGAAGATTTCTGCGACCGGGTGGACCTGCGCCAGGTGAACAAACGGGCCTTGGAATGTCTGATCAAAGTGGGCGCGCTGGACCGCTTTGGCCGCCGCCGCCCCCTGCTGGATGTGCTGGACCAGATGATGGCCCGCTCCGGCGGCGCGCAGAGCGCCCGGGAGAGCGGTCAGATTTCGATGTTTGATCTGATGGGGGATTCGGGTCAACCCCAGGCCGTGCCTATCGTACTGCCCCCGGTGGAAGATGCCAAAAGCCGGGAGCGGCTGTTGTGGGAGAAGGAGCTGCTCGGCGTCTTTGCCAGCAGCCACCCCCTGCAACAGTTGAATGTGGACCTGAGCAAAATTGTCACCTGCTCCTGCTCGGAGCTGAACGAGAGCTACGACGAGCGCACGGTCACAGTGGCCGGGATGATCGCCAGTATCCGCACGACGCTGACGAAGAAGAGCGACAAAATGGCCTTTATCCAGTTGGAGGATTTGCAGGGCCAGTGCGAGGTGGTCGTCTTCCCCCGCACTTATCACGAATTTCAGGACCAGTTGGAGCAGGACCGGGTGGTGCTGGTGAAGGGCAAGGCCCAGAGCCGCAACGGGCGCACGAGTGTGCTGGCCGATTCGATTCAGACTGCGGTGGACATCGCCCACGAAATCGTCAGCGACGAGGAGAAGTATCAGGTGAAGCTGTTGGATGTGCCCAGTTTCAACGGTTCAATGGGGGGCGAGGACGAAGACCTCTACGTGGCGGATCCCAGCGAAGAGGCCGACGAACTGCCCAGAGTGCTGGGCGGGGAAGTGCTGTGCGAGGCCCAGAATGGCTATAGCGGCGAGACAGTGGCTGTTAAAGTGCCCGCGCCGGCTGTGGTGCGAATGCCCGAAGCCGTGGCCGAAACCTTCGATCCCTTCGCCGGGCTGGACAACGACGACACGCCTTCCTGGGAGAGCAGCCCCTTTGCCCATGAAATCCCCGATTGGATGCTGGCAGAGATGGGGGGGGGAGGGGATGACAGGGTGACAGGGGGAGGGGATGACAGGGTGACAGGGCGACAGGGTGACAAGCCGCGCATCAACGGTGCCCACGCGCAGAAGAATGGGAAGTCGTCGCCAGTCGGCGGTCGCCAGTCGGCGGTCGCCAGTCCCCAGTCCCTGGTCCCCAGTCCCCAGTCCCCGGTCCCCAGTCCCCAGTCCCCAATCCCCAGTCCCCAGTCCCCAATCCCCAGCCCCCAGCCCCCAGCCCCCAGCCCCCAGTCGCCTACGGACGACTACGCAATACCCAATACGCAATACCCAATGTCCACCCCCCGCCGCACCCTGCGCATCACCTTTAGCCGCTCGGGGCAGTTGGATCGGGACAAATACCGGCTGCGGGAGATTGTCGAGGCTGTGCGCGACCCGCGGGGGCGGGATGGCTTTACAATTGTGATGGAGTCGGGCGGCGCGCGCCATCAGCTTGCCTTTCCCAATGAGTATTGCACAGTGAGCGAACGGCTCGTCCATGAACTGCGTACCCACTTCCGGGTGGAAGTGGCTGTAGAATAGCAACGGATTGCCGAGTGTCCCCTCTAAGCGAACGTCGCGCGTCTATCGATGCTCTGGCCCGGGCTGTGGCCCAAAGCCCGGATGGAATTGCTGTGCTGGCCTGGGAAGGCGAGATTCTCTACGCCAACCCGGCCTGGATGGAGATGCACGGCTACAGCGCGGAAGAGAGCATCGGTCGGCGAATTCAGGATTTGTATCCCGGCGAGGCTTTGGCGCGCCACGCGGACGAAACTGTGCGGCGCTTGGCCGAGCAGGACAGCTATGAGGTGGAGATCCGCCACGCCAAACGGGACGGCACGCCTTTTCAGGCCTGGCTAATTACCACACTGCTGCGGGACGAGGACGGCAAGCCTAGCGGTTTTGTAATCACTGCCCGGGATGTAACCGAATGGAATCGGCTGAGAGAGGCACTGGAAGCCGAAAAGAGCCGTCTGGAACAGCAGTACCGACGGCAGGAAGCGCTGGCCAACATCGAGTTTGCCATCAATGAACCCAGCGAACTGGCTGTCGCCCTTCAACGGATTGTGGATGTGGTGACTGATCTGCTGCCGGCTCCGGGCGGGGCCAGCCTGCTGCTGTGGGATGACGTCAACAAAACCTACACCATCAGCGCGTCTACTGTGCCCAGTCAACTGCCCTCGCTGGCTGCCCGTCGGATTCGCTCCCAGGGCGGTGCTACCCGCTGGATCATCGAACAGAAAGAGCCGGTTGTAGTGGCTGACACCAGGACGGATTGCTTCGGGGCAAATCCTCTGCTGACCGAATTTGGATTGCGCGCCTATGCCGGCGTGCCCATTCTCGCGGAGAATCACTGTCTGGGCGTGCTGTATGCCCTGGATAAGCAGCCGCGGGAATGCACAGCCAACGATATTAGTTTTTTGACTACGCTGGCGGCCCGGGCCGGCACAGCGATTGGGAAAGTAAAGCTTTACGAGCAGCTACGGGAGACGAACATTTTGTTGCACAACCAGGCCACGGACCTGGCCGTGCGCAATGCGGACCTGGACGCCTTTGCCCATTCTGTCGCCCACGACCTGAAGAATCCGCTTACTTCGATAATGGGGTACGCTGAAATGTTGTTGGACGATTATGACCTGCTCTCGGATGAGGAGCGCAGGGAGTTTCTCGGCTATATTGCCCAGCGCAGCGTGAAGATGCGTCAGATTGTGGATGAGCTGCTGTTGATGTCCCAATTGCGCAACCGGGAGGTGCAATTGGTTCCCGTTGATATGCGTGGGATTGTGTCGGAAGCCAGCAGCCGTGTGGATGAGGATCGCCGCCAGCGCCGGGCAATACTGCACGTGCCTGCGGTCTGGCCCAAAGCGTTAGGCTATCCCCAATGGCTGGAAGAAGTCTGGACAAATTATATGAGCAACGCCATTAAATATGGCGGACAGCCCCCGGAAGTCTGGTTGGGCGCGGATGAATGGGACAACGGAACCATTCGTTTTTGGGTAAAGGACAACGGCGGCGGGTTGTCCGCAGAGGATCAGAAGCGCCTTTTCCTGCCCTTTACCCGTCTGCACAGCGACCAGGCAGAGGGCCACGGCCTGGGGCTGTCGATTGTGCGCCGGATTGTGGAGAAATGCCGGGGCGCTGTCGGTGTCGAGAGTACACCAGGCGCAGGCAGCACCTTTTGGTTTACATTGCCCCAGGCGGAAATATAGACGCAACAGGCCGGGATAGAGGGTCCGATCCCGCTCCAATCTTTTTCAATTCATATGTCCACCAATGCTTCAGGCCGGGTAGATACCCGGCCTGAAACTTTCCCCCTGCTCCCTGCGTATTGGTTTGCGAGATGTGTTCCAACGTCTCCCCCGAGGCTGGAACACCCTCGTCATAACGATTCGGGATCGCGGCGCTGCGATGCCACAGGAGGGACGTGTGGATACAAAGAACCAGAATGAATTTGCTGAAGATCAGAACGAAGCCCTGCAAACAGCCGGGAGCGAAGAAACATCTGTCCACTCACCGGGGCAGGTGATTGAGATGGATGTGGAGAATGTGATCGATGGGGCGAAGACGTTCCCCAGCCCGACCGAGCGTATGGCCTCCACGGCCCGGGAACAGGCTACGGCCGCCGCCGATGCCCTGCGTCGGGGCGAGTTTCTGCGGGATGCTGCGGTGGACCCGGAGGCAGATGGCGATGACCGGCTGATTGCCCTGCTCTGTTATATTACCCAAATGGTCATTCCATTGGTGATGCCTGTGTTGGTCCTGCTGAGCGAGAGCAGCAAGAAGCGCCCCTTCCAGCGCTTCCACGCTGTGCAGAGTCTGGCGCTGGTCAGCCTCTTTGTCCTCCTCAGCCTGCTGATTACCATCGGCACAGCCATCATCGCCTGGATTCCCGTCGTCGGCTGGCTGATTGGCCTTGCGGTCCTCTGTCTCAGCCCGATTGCCGTGCTGATGGGCTACTTCGCCGTAGGCTATTACGGCTTCCAGTCCTATCAGGGCAAACGCTTTGGCATCCCCGGCCTGACCAGCTTTCTGAAGGATCAGGGGTGGTTGTAAAAGGAATATAGCGAAGACAAGACCTGCCAGGTGTCAAAATCTGGCAGGTCTTTTTGATCTACACCGCCACCGGCTCGACAATCTGAATCGTCAGTTCCAGCGCGTTTTTTAGGATATTGGGTAACTGCTCACCCCCACCCAACCTCCCCCACTGTGGGGGAGGAGTCGCTCCACTTCCCTCCCTAGAATGGGGAGGGGTAGGGTGGGGTGGCTGAACAGTTGCGATGCCATTTCTCCGCTCCTTCGATCTGGCGAATTTGTGGGGTATACTACAGGTGATTCGCTTACCTAACCGCGAAAACGCGCCAATCTCTGGAATCGTCATTACACCTGGCCGGAAGATTGCTGGTGTACGTCGGACTGTCAGTCCGACACACGCAATTTTCGATGCCGGGGTCGGATGGCTGTCAGTCATCTGTCGGGCAAGAGTGACGACAATCTGGTAGATTGGAGTTCGTTCATTATCGAGTGAACGCCAATCGGAACGCAAAACAGAGGGGAGGTATTCAATGTTCGATGTATCAAACAGTGCCCTGCTGCTATGGGCCTGGATTGTCCTGGCCCTGATCTTCTTTGCCACCGAGATATTCACCGCCGGTTTTGTCCTGCTTTGCTTTGGCGTTGGCGCGCTGGCCGGTGCAGGGGCTGCCTTCTTCGGCCTGGGTTTGGCCTGGCAACTGGTCGCTTTTATTGTTGTATCCAGCGTGGCTGTCCTGCTCTCCCGCCCCTTTGCCGAGCGTGTCACTTCCACCGGTCCCCAGCATGTGGCCGTGGACCGGGTGTTGGGCAAGCGGGCCGTCGTCCTGCAAGCCATCGACCCCATCGCCAATACAGGAATGGTGCGGGTGGGTACGGAAGAGTGGCGGGCCGAAAACATAAACCACACCGGCATCCCCAAAGACAGTATAGTTGAGGTGGTCGGTGTGGTTGGCGTGCGCTTGCAGGTGCGCCCCATCACAGACAACACAACCGAATAGGTCAATCAATCAATCAACCGTTCAACCCATTGGCTGGTTGAACGGAACGCGCAAGACTACTCTCAAGAAGGAGACTCCGATGGACGGTATTGGTGCAATTCTCTTACTGGGGTTGATCGCTCTCTTTGTGATTATCGTCGCCATTGCGGGCATCCGCATTGTTTCGCCCTACCAGAAGGGTGTCGTCGAGCGCCTGGGCCGCTACCAGCGCATCGCCCAGCCTGGGCTAACCCTCATTCTTCCCTTTCTGGACTCCATCCAGAAGGTGGATATGCGCGAGCAGGTGGTGGATGTGCCGCCTCAGGAGGTGATCACCAAAGACAATGTGGTGGTCACTGTGGATGCTATCGTCTACTTTGAGGCCACGGACCCTGTGAAGCTGGTCTACAATGTGGCTGATTTTTACCAGGCGGCCACCAAACTGGCCCAGACAAACTTGCGTAATGTGGTGGGCGAGATGGAACTGGACAGCGCGCTCACCTCCCGTGAGCACATCAACACCAAACTGCGCGAGGTGTTGGATGACGCCACGGACAAGTGGGGTGTGCGTGTGGTGCGTGTAGAGATCAAACGCATTGACCCGCCGGCCGACGTGACCCAGGCTATGCACCGGCAGATGAAGGCCGAACGGGAGAAGCGGGCTTCGATTCTGGAAGCTGAGGGCGCGCGCCAGTCCGCGATTCTGGCTGCCGAGGGCAGCCGCCAGGCGGCGATTCTGGCCGCCGAGGGTCAGGCTGAGGCTGTGCGTCGGGTGGCCGACGCCGAGCGCTACAAGCTGGAGGTGGAGGCTGCGGGTCGGGGCAGCGCCATCACAACTGTCTACAATGCCATCACCGCGGCCAACCCGGACAACAAACTCATCGCCATCCAATACCTGGAAGCGCTGAAAGAGATGGCGAACGGTACCAGCACAAAAGTCTTCCTGCCCTACGAGGCCAGTGGTGTCCTGGGTGCGCTGGGCGGTATCAAAGAATTGTTCAAAGAGAGTAATCAGGCATAGTAGCCAATCCGAACCGCAAAGCCACGAAGAGACAAAAGCCACACTGTCTCTTCGTGGCTCTTTGTCTTTGAAACTGTTGTCGTAGAGGGAGAAACCGATGGCTGTGCGCGTTGGCAGCAAAGTACGCGCCCGGGTGACGATTGTGGAGCAGGGCCGGGCGCGCAAACGGCTGGATCACCTGACCACAGAGGAGCCGCTGGAAATCCGCTTGCAGGCGGGTGGGCAGACAAAGACTGTGGCCGTCACAATGCGCACACCGGGGGCAGATTTCGAGTTGGCCGCCGGTTTCCTCTATGGAGAAGGTATCCTCTCGGAGCGGGGAGGGATACATCACATCTCTTACTGTGTAGACCCGGCGGTGGACCCGGAGCAGCGTTACAATATCGTCAACGTCGGGCTGCACCTGCCCGATCTGCCCGAACTGACGACGCTGGAACGCCACTTCTACACCACCAGCGCTTGCGGCATCTGTGGCAAAGCCAGCCTGGAAGCCATTGAAATACGGGGCTGTCCCAGGCTCTCGCCTGGGCCGGAAGTGTCGCCAGCCCTGCTCTTGGGCTTGCCGGAAAAGCTGCGTCAGGAGCAGCGGCTTTTTGATGCTACCGGTGGGATCCACGCCGCTGGACTCTTCAACGCCGAAGGCGATCTGCTCTGTCTGCGCGAGGATGTGGGGCGTCACAACGCTGTGGACAAAGTGGTAGGCTGGGCGCTGCTCAACCACACCCTGCCCCTATCGCACTGTCTGCTTCTGGTAAGCGGGCGGACCTCCTACGAAATCCTGCAAAAGACGACTGTCGCCGGCATACCCATTGTCTGTGCTATCTCCGCGCCCAGCCATCTGGCCGTGGATGTGGCCCAGAAATTTGGCGCCACGCTGGTCGGTTTTCTGCGCGGAGAACGCTTTATAATCTATGCAGGGGAAGAACGGGTTCAATTCGATTGATGCCCGATAGGGACTGCTATGCCACCACACCGTCTCGCATCACTCCGGCGCAGAATTGCCAGTTATACTCTGGAAATCTGGCTGCTTTTCGCTGGCGTGCTTCTTTTGCAAGGACTCATTCTTCTTCTTGGCCTGAATCCCCTCGCCAACGCTTTGGCTGAAGGGGAAGCTTTTTCAAAGAGACTCTACCACCTCTGGCTGGCGGGCACTGTTGATCTCCCTTTGCTGCTCTACTACAGTGTTACACTGGCATCGCCCCGGCAGGCTACACTTGTGATGCGTTGGCTGAATTTGCGCACGACCCGAACCGACGGTTCACCGCTGCGGTTAGGTCACGCTATCCTCCGCTCTCTGGTGATGCTGATTCCATTCGAAATTAATCACATCTTTCTGGTCTGGTTCAGCAGCCCAGAGGGTGTGCCTACCCAGTTGGTAGCCCAGTATGTGATTGTCTTTGGTCTGAGCGGGCTGTACATCCTGGCGGCTGGCCGCTCACCCCTGCGCCAGAGCATTCACGACCGCATCGCGGGCACAATTATCGTACACGCGTCCGCCTAAGCTCTTGTCCTGTCAGACGATTTTCAGAGGGATGTATCACACAACAATCGTCGTACACACATTGCGGCTGCGCACCAGATCGACCGCGGGCGCGGCTTCCCAGGCCAGCTTCATTTCGTCGCCCCGCACCCACGGGCAATACTCGTCGTGGGCGTCCAGTTCGTTGTTCAGTGCCCGGCGGCTGGCGCAGCCCCCCTGACAGGGACAACTGGCCGCGTGGGTTGGGGTGGCAATGGCCTGCTGGAAGTAGGCGTGCTCCAGAATGCGTTCGCCCTTTTCCGGCAGATCGGCCACAGTGTAGGGGTCCGGTGAAGCCACCGGCCAGTAGACGCAGGGGATCACCCGCCCGCGCATATCAAAGCGGATGCTGTTGCGGCCACAGGGCGACTCCACATCGGGTAGCCCCATCGCCGCCCGCACAATCGGCTCGCTGCAACTGACCACTTTCCCCGCCGAGAATAGCCGCTGATAGGCTTCCCAGAACTGCTCGTAGGTCAGCCGGTAGAGGTCCGTGCGCACGGCCTGATAGACATTCACCCGCAGGTTGGCGCCCACAGAGCGGGCCAGCCCCACCATCCCGTCCATCTGGGCGTAGTTGGTGGTCATCAGCGTTGCCAGAATCGAAATGGACTTGCCCGCGGCGTGGCAGCGTTCGATGGCCTGATGGACCAGTGCCCAGTTGCCCGGCCCGCGCAGCCCGTCCTGCTGGGCCGCGCTGGGATAGTCGATGGAGACTTCCAGATCGTTGAACATCCCCAGCAGTTCGTCACTCATCGCGGTCAGGCTGTGGCCGTTGGAGGCGATGCTCAGTTTCACCCCCCGCCCGTGCAGATAGCGCACAATCTCCTCGAACTGCGGGTGCAGGATATTCTCCCCCGTGCCCATCCCCATACTGCCCACAGGCAATGTCTCGCAGATGGTTTTGATCTGCTCCAGCGGCACCGCGTCGATGCGGTCTGTGGGGCGGTAGCAGTGGGCGCAGGCCAGGTTGCAGGCGTTGGTCAGGCCGATACCGACGGAATAGGCCATTGATTCCTCCTTAAGAGTGGAACGCGGATGACGCGGATTGGGCGGATGAAAGCGGATTCTGTATAAGGGTATGGGAGATTAGTGAGCGCCGGTTGAGTAGCCGAGTCTTCGAGGCGTATCGCTTGTACTG
>JAHDWH010000059.1 GCA_023384455.1 Caldilineaceae bacterium
CGAGGAGATTGTGGAGCAGTATTGGCTGGATGGGGATCACTACCGACTGGCCTACAAAGTCGGTTCCGGGACGCTGACCAGCCGGGCGGTGGATGGCTTCGAGATTCCGGTGGCGGCGATTTTTGATACGGAAGTCAATCTGGCGGTTTTGCGCCGATTTCTGTAGAATCAGTAGACTGAAACGGTTGCTCCCCGCCGGTCCGTGACCGCTGGGCGGGTCACGGACCACACGCCCAGCGCAGTGCGGCCTATTCAGAGTGGAGCACAGGAAGTCAACCGCGAAAGGGGAACTCATGCGTTTGGTTGCGTTCTTGCTCTTGGGCATTCTGCTGGCTGGCTGCGCTGCGCCCGCCTTATCCACACCGACGGGGGCACGCGCAGCCGTAGCGACTTTTACGCCCACGCCATTTCCTCTATCGCCCCGTCCGCTACCCCCTGTTGCTCTCCTACCTGCGTCCACGCCAACAACTGTCCCACCAACAACTGTCCCGCCCCAGCCAACCGCCACACCGATTCCCGGTCTGGATGCAGCTATTGAGAGCGCACTCGGTTTTCTGCGCACTCGTTACAACCCGGACTACAACCTACTCAATGAATCGCCTGAAGCGCGCCCCACGCGCTATTGGCTGGCGACCGACAATTGGTTGGCGTCTCGCGCGTTGCTGGCCGCAGGCGATGGAAACCGGGCCGAACTGGTCCGCGCCAGGATCGGGGACGCTCGTCACGGCCTGATTGAAGCGCTGGACGGGGAAATTGTCACCTGGCCGCCGTTCACCGAAACCCAGACTCTGATTGCGAAGATTAGGAATGACGAGATAAAAACTGAAGAACGGCTTTCTGGCGAACGGTATAAGGACTGGGAGGCGTATGCGGATTTGGTACTTTATGGCGCGCTGAACGAACATAACCAACGCCGAGAGACAGAGGCCAGACAACGATACGATCAGGCATTGGCGATGTTCAACGGCATTGGCTTTGAAGACAAAGCCTACAAAGCGCCCGACGGCCACGGCTTCTTTGCCATCTACAAAGTGGCGCTGGCGCTCTATGTGGGAAAGGCAATTGGCGTGCCGCTGGATTCTCGTCTGGTGAATGGGTTGCTCGCCAAACAGGATGACTCCGGCGGCTTTGTCACCCTCTACGACGACGACGGCATACCCGCAGGCGACGCCAGCACAGAGACAACCAGCTATGCGATTCTCGCCCTGACAGCCCTGGGCCCACAAGCGAATCGCTAAGCGCAAATCACCCCAACCACCCATCCAACCATTCAAACGCCTCGGCCTGCATTTCCAAATCAAATTTGTGGGGGCCGGGGTAGAAGGAGCAGCGATAGCGATCTGCTGCACCAGCTTTGGCGTAGACTTCGGCCAGGATGCGGTCGGCCCGTTCCATCTCCGGCAGGGTAAAGAGGGGGTCTTCGCTGTTGTTGAGGACGAGGGTGGGCAGGGGCACCCGCAGCCCCAGAATCTCTGGATAGTCCAGTTCCTTGGGCAGCAGAGGGGTGTAGCACATCCACGTATGGGTGTGGCATTTGTGGAGCAGATAGTCCCGCCAGGTGGACATCATCCCCACGCAGACCGCGGCCCGGATACGTTCGTCCGCCCCGGCCAGGTGGACCGTACGCAGCCCGCCCCCGGAGAGTCCCCCACAGCCCACCCGCGCCACATCCACATCGGGCCGGGCGCAGAGTACATCCAGCGCGGCGATGTCCTCGGCCAGATAGACGCCGGGCCAGGTGGTCCCCGCGGAAAAGAGCGATTTCGCCATCAGATGCTCGTGGGTTCCTGCCCAACGATTATAGGCGTCGATGTTCTCCTGCTGCTCTGGGTTCTCGTCGTTCAGCCCGGCCCGCAGAAAGTCGGGCATATCGGCCAGACGTACCCGGCGGCTGGCAAAGGCGAAAGTGTCGTGGACGAGGACGACGTAGCCCCGCTTTGCCACTTCGTTGGCCCAGGCGTGTCCGCCGTAGTGACGGTGCTGGTGATCGGCCATCAGCGGGTGCTGGTCGTCGCCCGTGCGGGTAATTTTGCGCTTGCCAAAGTATTTGTTGCCGCCGTGATCGTGCAGGGCGAGCAGGCCAGGCAGGGGGCCGGTTGCGTCGGCGGGCTTGAGAAGGAGTGCCTCTGTGCGCGGGCCGTAGGCCAACTGCCAGGAGAGTTCTTCCACGGCCAGCCCGTCGTATTCGCAGCGGCGGTGGACGGTCACATCTGTCGGGCCGCCTGTGTCGGGAGATGCCACCCGTTCCCGGAAGCGGGTGCGAGCTGCCGCGCGCCAGGTGTCTACATCGGTCCATTCGTCCCGACGCAAGGAGAAGGTCGGCGGTTCGTCGCCGGTGAGAAAGGCGGCCCAGGGGCCGTAGGCTCCGATCATTGAGGGGGTGGTTTGTTGTGCCATAGGGATCCTTCAATCGGATGGTGGATGCCAGCCGGCCTCGACCCAAAGGGTTCGCGCCAGCAGAAGTTGGGGACGATTCAGACGAAGCGCAACAATTGTGGCTCGACCCACGGCGGTCAACCCAACAACACGCAAGCTATCAGCACCCCAGCGGAAATGTTCGGCCCAGGTCTGCCGATTTGGGTGAAAAATGCGGACGACTGTGCCAGAACGAGGGTCTATCGCCGTAATGCGGTTGCTCTTGAGTAGGTTGCAATCCCAACAGGCGAGGCAGAGATTCTCGATTGTTGTCGCACCGCCCAGGGATTCTGGAATGATGTGGTCTACGGTGAGAGATGCCCCAACGATGCGCATTTGGCTTTGGCAATAGGTGCATCGGTAACGCGCCCGTTTCTCAACCGTCTGACGTAGCGATACTGTGATGTAGCTCATCGGGGGAGAGGGTCGAGGAGTGGAGAGATATCGCGACCGCGACGTTTTAGCAATACCGCTGCTTTGGCTCGTACCAATAGTACCCGGTTGTGGTAATGGGCTATGCCCTCTGCCGCGGCTTGCTCTGGCGCGGTGAGACCTTCGCGCTGCTGCTTCTCCAGCAGGAGTTGCAGCCGTTCGCTGGATTCCTGCGCCACCTGGGCCCGGGCAGCCTGCCACAGTTCCTCGTCTGAAAGAAACTCCATCGATGCCAATTCTTCGTCAATATCGGGTGCTATTTTCCCGTTTGCTGGCAGCGCGCTGGTCACAACAGCCACTACTTCTTCTGCCACTGTGCGTTGGGAATGGCGGGATTGCCGTTGGACCTGTTTATACACCGATTCGGGTAAGTCGATTGTCAAAGTCTGCATTGGCATAGAGAAGCTCCGCTCTGGTATAAGCGCGTAGACAACGAATTGTGCTATCTGTTAAGTTTACCGCTAATCAAAAGGATTGTCGAATCATTTTCAACTCATTCTTCCAGTGAAAACTGATCCGGTTTTCAGTTTCAATTCTTGAATTGGGTCAGACTTTCGGGTAGACTATACTGAAAGGATGTTCAGATTTTAGTGAAACGGAATGGAGATTGACAATGGCAAACAGAGGGATTGAATATACCGGCGGTTCTTTCCCTTCTCCCGAAACGTTTGCCCAACAGCTTCGGGAGGTCAGCGCGCAATACGATCCGGTCGATAAACTGCTTGCGTTGGAGCGGGATATGGCGCTGTTTGAGCAGACCCACGGCCTCGTCTCTAGCGAATTTTTCCGCCGGTATCAGGCAGGGACAATGGGCGATTCTATCGAATATGTGCGTTGGGTAGGGCGCTATAAGCTCTATCAGAATTTGAAGAGTCTTCTCCCCTCACAAATACCTCTTTGAAGTCCCCAAACAATTGTCATCGTATAGCCACATCTATCCCGCAAGATAGGGCATCAGTCCAACCACATTTTCGCCATATTGCGCGCTGCTTTTGTCGGGTATAGCGCTTGACATCTGACCTGTGACAGGTATAGTAGAACACCGCGGGCGCACATAGCTGCTCGAAGTCTATCACGAAGCAGAGGGATTGGTCTTATGGCTGTTGAGCAGCAGGAAAACGAACACCACGAGCACGACGAAAACGGTCATCACGCCAACCCAAAGGGCAAATATCTGGCTCTGCTGGCCCTGGGCGCGCTGGGCGTCGTCTACGGCGATATCGGCACCAGCCCGCTCTACGCCTTTCGTGAATCTTTCCACGAAGGGTATGGGTTGGAGGTGAACCAGGCCAACATTTTTGGCATTCTCTCCCTCATCACCTGGTCGCTGACCGTCGTCATCTCCATCAATTATATTATATTTGTCATGCGCGCCGATAACCGGGGCGAGGGCGGCATTCTGGCCCTGACCGCGCTCATCCTTCCGCCCGGCGGCCCCCAGCGCTACAACCGACGCTATCTGCTCATTCTGCTGGGCATCTTCGCCACCGCGCTGGTCTACGGCGACGGGATGATTACCCCGGCCATCTCCGTCCTCTCCGCGGTGGAGGGGCTGCACGTGGCGACGCCCTTCTTTCAGCCTTACGTCATCCCCATTACCATTGCGATTCTGGTTGGTCTCTTCCTCTTTCAGAGCCAGGGCACAGCCCGCGTGGGAAAAGTCTTTGGCCCATTGACGCTGCTCTGGTTTACAGTGCTGGCCCTGCTGGGCATTCGTTGGATTCTCCATCAGCCGGGGGTGCTGGTGGCCCTGAGTCCTGTTTACGCCGTTCGCTTTTTTCTGGACAACGGGTTGGCTGGTTTTCTGGTGCTTGGCTCTGTCTTTCTGGTGGTGACCGGGGCAGAGGCGCTCTACGCGGATATGGGCCATTTTGGCCGTGACCCCATCAAACTGGCCTGGTTTACGGTGGTCTTTCCCAGCCTGCTCCTCAACTATTTCGGACAGGGCGCGCTGCTGCTGGAAGACCCTGACGCGGTGGAGAATCCCTTCTACCACATGGCCCCGGAGTGGGCGCTCTATCCGGTGGTGATTATCGCCACCATCGCCACTGTCATCGCCTCCCAGGCCCTGATCACCGGGGCCTTTTCCCTGACCGTACAGGCTGTGCAACTGGGCTATCTGCCCCGTGTCGCCATTCGCCATACGTCTGCTATGGAACGGGGACAGGTCTACGTGCCCGCGGTGAATTGGCTGCTGATGGTGGCCTGTATCTCTCTGGTATTGGCCTTCCGCTCCTCCAGCAATCTGGCCGCGGCCTATGGGGTGGCGGTGACAACCACAATGGTCACGACAACCCTGCTGCTCTTTGTGGTGCAACGGGAGCGTTGGGGCTGGCCCCTGCCCGCGGCCCTCGGGCTGACCGCCCTCTTTTGGATGAACGATCTAGCCTTTTGGGTTGCCAATCTGGCCAAAATCCCTGCGGGCGGCTGGTTTCCCCTGGCGATTGGTGTGGTCGGCTTTACACTGATGACCACCTGGAAACGGGGACGGGAGCTTCTGGCTCTGCGTCTACGCGCCGGTACGATTCCTATCGCTGACTTTATCGAGCAGGTCTACGCCGAAGGTTCGGCCCGGGTGCCGGGAACCGCTGTCTTTATGTCGGGCAATCCGACCACAACACCCCCGGCCCTGCTGCGCAACTGGCGACACAACCACGTCCTCCACGAGCGGGTGATTCTGCTTTCGGTCCACAGCGCGGAGCAGCCCCGGGTACCCCGGGCCGAAAAGGTCTCTGTGGAGGAGATGGGCGACGGTTTCTATCAGGTGGTCCTCTCTTTTGGCTTTATGGAAAATCCCAATGTACCCCGGGGGCTGCGTATGGCCCGGCACAAAGGGCTGGAGTTGCCGATGAGCGAGCTAAGTTACTTCCTGGGCCGGGAGCGCTTCTTCGCCACCAGCCGGCCCGGTATGCCCATCTGGCGAGAGCGGCTCTTTGCCCTGATGAGCCGCAACTCCACCAACGCCGCCGACTTCTTCAGCCTGCCCCCCAATCAGGTGGTGGAGCTGGGCACGCTGGTAGAGCTATAATCAGTACCCTCGTATGTGACAAAAGTCCTTTTTAATCTCCCTCTTTGCTGATATACTTCGCTCAGTTCGTTTGTGAAATTTTGCACGGAAACAAACCCATGCCCATCAAAAGTTACATCGCCTACCCCGCCCAGGGCCAAAAGAAGCGGCTGGAACGGGCCCTCTCGGCCCTGCCCGAATGCGAAGTCTTGCCCGCGGCCAGCCACGACCTGCTGGTGCTGGTCACCGACACACCCAACGAAGACGCCGAGAAGCAGTTGGCCGCCCGCCTGCAGGCGGTGATCGAATTGCAGTGTCTGGCCCTCGTATCCGGCTATCAGGACCCGGCAGACGAGGACGAGGCGAACACCACACCGATGGCCACAATTCCGTTGGCCCGAAGCGTGAGACGTGAAACGTGAGTTTTCGTCGAGCGATCTCACGTTTTACGTTTCACGTTTCACGCCCACGATTTTCCGAGAGGAAGCCTAACCCATGAACCGTCGTGACTTTCTCAAGAGCCTGGCTACTGCAGCTGCGGTGGCTGTGGCTACCTCCCTGGCCCCCAATGTGAGCTTTGCCGCGCAGGAAGCGGTCCCCACCCCCCAGGACGATCTGACCTGGCGCAAGGCCCCCTGCCGTTTCTGCGGCACAGGCTGTGGGCTGCTGATTGCCACCCAAAACGACCGGGCCGTAGCCGTCAAAGGCGATCCCGACAGCCCTGTCAACCGGGGGCTGTGCTGTGTGAAGGGCTACCATTCGATTCTGGCCCTCTACGGCGCGGACCGGCTGACCACCGCGCTGGTGCGCAAAGAGGGCAAGCTGGTGGAGACGCCTATCGAAGAAGCGCTGGATTTGGTGGCCCAGAAGATGCAGGAGACCATCGACGCCACAGGCAAGGATTCGGTGGCGATCTACGGCTCCGGCCAGTGGACGATCCCCGACGGCTATGTGGCTTCGAAGCTGATGAAAGGGCTGGTCGGCACGAATAATCTGGAGGCCAATGCCCGGATTTGTATGGCCAGCGCTGTCACCGGTTTTCTGTCCAGCTTTGGGCTGGACGAGCCGATGGGCAGCTACGCCGACATCGACTACGCGGATGTCTTTGTGCTGTGGGGCAACAATATGGCCGAGATGCACCCGGTCCTCTTTTCCCGGATGCTGGAAGAGCGGCGCAAACGCCCCCACATCAAAATTATCGACCTGGCGACCCGCACCACCCGCACCAGCGCAGCCGCGGACCGCTCGATCCTCTTCCTTCCCCAGACCGACCTGGCGATTGCCAACGCCATCTGCTACGAGATTATCCGCAACGGCTGGGTACACGAAGAATTTATGCGGGCGCATGTGACCCTCAAGCAGGGTAAGACGAATATCGGCTATGGGCTGGAGGACAATTTCGCCTTCACCGACGAGATGACCGATCTGGACTGGGAGGCCTACAAAGCCTATCTGGCCGACTACGCGCCGGAAAAGGTGGCCGAATTGACCGGGGTTTCGGCCAAAGATCTGCGCTTTCTGGCCGCGCTCTACGGCGACCCCAACAAAAAAGTCACCAGTTTTTGGTGTATGGGGATGAACCAGCATGTGCGCGGTACGTGGATCAACAATCTGGTCTACAATATCCACCTGCTGGTGGGGAAAATTTCCAGCCCTGGCAACAGCCCCTTTTCTCTGACCGGCCAGCCCAGCGCCTGTGGCACTGTGCGCGAAGTGGGAACCCTGACCCAGGCTCTGCCCAGCGGCCCCGTCACCAGCGAAGATGCCCGCAAGAAGGCCGCGGAAATCTGGAAAGTGCCCGTCGAAAATATCCCCGACAAGCCCACCTTCCACACCGTCGAGATGTTTCGTGCCCTGGACCGGGGCGACATTCGTTTCATCTGGATTCAGGTGACGAACCCGATGGTTTCTCTGCCCAAACTGGCCCGCTATCGGGAGGGTGCGCTGAAGGAGGACCGTTTCGTCGTCGTCTCGGATGTCTACCCCACCCCCACCACCGATATTGCGGATGTGGTGCTGCCCTCGGCTATGTGGATCGAGCGGGAGGGGATGTTTGGCAATTCCGAACGGCGCACCCAGCACTGGGAGCAGTTGGTGCCGCCCCCTGGCGAGGCGATGAGCGACACCTGGCAGTTGATCGAAGTGGCCCGGCGGCTGGGCTATGGGGAGTGGTTTCCCTGGAGTCAGGAGGAGCACATCAAAGCCATCTGGGACGAGTACACCTCCTTCCACGCCAACCCCAAACACGCGATGGCCTCCTATGAACTGCTGAAAGAGCGGCCCGGTGTGGTCTGGCCGGTGGTGGAGGGCAAAGAGACTCTCTGGCGCTACAACGCAGACTTCGACCCCGCGGCCCAGGGCCACGACAGCCAATACTATTTCTATGGCAAGCCCGAAGGCAAGGCGTGGCTGATCTACCGCCCCTACGAACCCGCCGCCGAATCACCCGATACAGAGTATCCTTACTGGCTCTGCACGGGCCGGGTGGTGGAACACTGGCATACGGGCAGTATGACCCGGCGCATCCCTGTGCTGCACCGGGCGATGCCCCACAGCTATGTGGAACTGAACCCCCAGGACGCCCGCCGTCTGGGCATCCGCACAGGCGACAGCGTGCGGGTGGTCAGCCGCCGGGGCGAGGCGACCCTGCCCGCTTCGGTCAACCAGCGGGGCGCGCCGGCCCCGATGCAGGTTTTCGTGCCCTTCTTCGACGAGTCAATGCTCATCAACGAAGTGACCATCGACGCCTTCTGTCCCATCTCCAAAGAGCCGGACTACAAGAAGTGCGCGGTCAGAATCGAGAAGGTGTCCTGATGGCCGAGCAGCCTGTAGTTTCTGCGCAAAAGAGGCGATCTGTTGCCACTCCATTTCGCCTGATTTTCATCGGTCTGGTTGTGCTGCTGATGGCGTCGGCTGTCTATGTGCTGGGGACCAGCTGGGCCGAGGGGCAAGAAGTGGCTCAGCTTTCCAGCCCCTCCGCCGGGACACAGGCCGTCTTTCCCGCCGAGCCTGTGCGCCTGGATGTGGGCAGCCTGGGCTATCTGGCCGAGATGGACACCTATCCGCGCCAGCGGCCCGCAGGCGCGGCGACGCGCTCGTTGGAAGACTATTACAACCGGCGGGCCTACAACGGCGCGCCGCCCTGGATTCCCCACGAAGTGACCGGCGACGACGGCATCGGCGGCAAGAGTTGTCTCAACTGTCACGCCAGCGGCAGCTATGCGCCGGAGATGGGTCTCTTTGCGCCGATTGTGCCCCACCCCAATCTGGTGGCCTGCACCCAGTGTCACGTAGCGGTGCAGGAGGACGGACTTTTTCAGGTCAGCAACTGGCAGCGCCCCGCGCCGCTGGCGGTGATTGACGCTGCGCTGGTGGGCGCGCCGCCGCCTATGCCCCATCCGCTGCAATTGCGGGAAAACTGCGCGGCCTGTCACGCGGGCGCGGCGGCCCCGCCGGAGATCGCCACCGATCACATCGAGCGGGCAAGCTGCCAGCAGTGTCACGTAGCCAGCCAGACCGATGATGTATGGGTGCGTGCACCCCAGGAGGTGCCGTGATGGTTGCCAATAGAAGAAAGAGACGGATAGAGAATCATTTTGCAGCGGGTGGTGCGTGGTCCGTGAACCAGTACACGCACTACGCACTACGCACAAAAACCAGTGTCAGGCTGCTTGCACTGATTATAGCGGTCCTTCTGTTGGCTGGATGCGCCAATCCTTTTGTGACCGGGGATGAGACGCCCCACACTGTGCGGGAGAAGATCGAGCACGCGGCTCACGCCGAAGTCACTATCGACCGGCTGCCGCTGCTGAACTTTGCCGACTATCTGCCGTTGGAAGGATCGACGGCGCTGGATGCCGAGGCGGCGGTCTTTGTGCTGCAACGGACGGGCAAACTGAACAGCTACCCCTGCTCCTCCTGCCACATCAAACCCCTGGCAGAGTTGCAGGCCGAGAGCACGGCCACAGGACAAAAGGCCCACTGGGATATTGCCCTACAGCACGCGGGGGAAGATGTGATGGGCTGCGCCACCTGTCACAACACCCAGGAAAATGTGGACGAACTGCACACACTCAACGGCGCGGGGGTGGCCTTCGACGCCAGCTATCAGGTCTGCGCCCAGTGTCACACCACCCAATTCAGCGACTGGCTGGGCGGCGCCCACGGCAAACAGATCGGCGGCTGGGCCGCGCCCCGGGTGATGGCGGGCTGCGCCGACTGTCACAGCCCCCACAGCCCCCAATGGGATGCGCGCTTCCCCGCCTATCCAATGGCCGAACGCAAAGGTGAGTAGTTCGACAATGTTATGTGATGCAAACTATTGTGTCCAGGGCCGTTTTGTGTCGCTGTCAGGATAGATTAGTGAGCGCTGGTTGAGTAGCCGAGTCTTCGAGGCGTATCGAAACCAAGCGAACGGGTCTACGAACAATTCCGTGTCCACCCGCTTTGGTTTCGATACGGCGGCAAACAGCAGCCGCCTACTCAACCGGCGCTGGTCTGATGGGATTCGACGACTCAATGTAAACGTTTCACGCATCAGAAGTTCGATTCCTTCCGAGAAGTCAAACCTGTCAAAGATGATTACGAGGACATCCGTCAATGGCCTATCGCGATAAGATCACTCTCGATCCCCTGCCCGGCGAATGGCAGGGCAACCGACCCCGCAACGCCGAGGATGTCGGGCTGCGCCGGGCCGTCTCCCAACTGCTGGCCGAGCATCAGGTGGACGATGTGGACGTGGCCCGCATCCCGGAGGACGGCAGCCCGCTCAGTTGGGACGAGATCGGCGACATCTTCCAGCTTTCTCCCGAAGCCCAGGCCGCGGTGGCCGACGCCGGGGAGAGCGGCGCGGGTCTGCCTTCCCGGTTGGAGCAACTGCTGCAAAAGCCCATCAACCGGCGGGATGCCATCAAATTTCTGGCTATCGGGCTGGTCACAGGGCTGAGCTTTTTGCAGGCCGCCTGCACGCCTATGCCCATACCCGGCAGCGACAAGGAGCAGGCCAAGCTGAACTGGGAGGAGTATTTTAAGGGCAACTACCGGCTGATGAGCGATGGGGAAAAGCAGGCTACTGTCGAGCGGCTGGAACGGCGCTACGAACTGCGCACGGGGGATCACCCCAGCATCTCCAACCAGCCAGCCCTGCCCGGTGTGCTCTACGGCTACGCTTTCAATATCTCCAAATGTCGGGGCTATATGGACTGTGTGGAAGCCTGTATTCAGGAGAACAACCAGGACCGCTCCACGGATATGCGCTATATCCGCATCCACGAGATGCCCAAAGGCGAGTTTCGCTTCGAGTTTGCCGACGACAGCTATCTCCACGAAGTGCCCGCGGCCGGCCATTTCTATGTGGGAACCCAGTGCTTCCACTGCGAGAACCCGCCCTGTGTCAATGTCTGCCCGGTGAAAGCCACCTGGAAAGAGGACGACGGGCTGGTGGTGGTGGACTACGACTGGTGCATCGGCTGCCGCTATTGCCAGGCTGCCTGCCCCTACGACGGGCGGCGCTTCAACTGGAAAGAGCCGGTCATCCCCCAGGAAGAGGTGAATCTGAACCAGCACTATTTGGGCAACCGGCTGCGCAAAAAGGGTGTGATGGAGAAATGCACCTTTTGTATCCAACGCAGCCGGGGCGGCAAACTGCCCGCCTGTGTGGAAGCCTGCCCCACCGGCGCGCGCATCTTCGGCAATCTGCTGGACCCGGAGAGTGAAATCCGCTGGGTGCTGGCGAACAAAAAAGTCTTCCGGTTGAAGGAAGACCTGGGAACCGAACCGAAGTTTTGGTATTTTATGGACTGAATTGGGAATGGAACGCGGATGACGCTGATTGGGCGGATTTGCACGGATTAAATCAGCGCTTATCAGTGGTTTCCGCGTTATCCGCGTTCTATGGCTTTATCACGCGAGCGAGGCAACGATGCGAGGATTTCTACGTTTTCTGCGCGACGGGATCGACACGGCCACTTCCGGCGGGCTGGGCTATCACATTTGGATGGGGCTGCTCACCTTTGGGATGCTGGCCGGGGCCTATGCCTACAGCATCCAACTGCGCGAGGGGCTGATCGTCACCGGCATGCACGATTACGTGAGTTGGGGGCTGTACATCTCCAACTTCACTTTTCTGGTGGGTGTGGCCGCGGCAGCGGTGATGCTGGTGCTGCCTACCTATATTTTTGGGGATATGGACTTCTTCAAAGCCGTGCTCTTTGGCGAGGGGATGGCCGTGGCCGCGCTGGTGATGTGTCTGGCCTTTATTCTGGTAGATATGGGCAGCCCGGCCAATCTCTGGCATATGCTCCCCCTCATCGGCGTTTTTAACTGGCCCAACTCCATGCTGGCCTGGGATATGATTGCCCTCAACGGCTATCTTTTCATCAATCTGACCATTCCCCTCTATATTCTCTACAAACATTATATGGGCCAGCAGCCCAGCCGGGCCGTCTATCTGCCGGGGGTGATTCTCTCCCTCATCTGGGCGGTGAGCATCCATATGGTGACGGCTTTTCTCTACGCCGGTCTGCCCGCCCGCCCCTATTGGAACTCGTCCCTGCTCGGCCCCCGCTTTCTGGCTTCCGCCTTTGCCGGTGGCCCCGCGCTGATGATTCTGATTCTGGCGATCATCCGCCGCACCACCCGCTATCAGGTGGAGAACGCCACTCTGCAAAAGATTGCGCTGATCATCACCGGCGCGGCCCAGGTCAATCTGATTATGCTGGCCTCGGAAATTTTTAAGGAATTCTACACCCCCACGGAACACAGCAGCAGCGCCTTTTATCTCTTTTTTGGGCTGGACGGCCACGACGCCCTCGTCCCCTGGATTTGGAGCGCGCTGGCGGTGAATGTGCTGGCAACAACTATCCTGACCATCCCTTCCCTGCGCAAGCGTATGCCTGTGCTGCTGGCCGCCTGTGGCCTGCTCTTTGTCAGCATTTACATCGAAAAAGGGATGGGGCTGATCGTGCCCGGGTTTATCCCCGAAGCCTGGGGACGTATCTTCGAATACAGCCCCACCGCCATCGAGCTGACCGTCACCGCGGGCATCTGGTGTCTGGGGGGATTTATCTTCACCTTTCTGGCGAAGCTGGCGATTCCGATTGAGATGGGCGAAGTGCGCTACCCGGCGATACAACAGGCCAAGTAAACCGCCCGCCACTTCTCCAACCAGAAATGTGAAACGGTAGGCGTTAGTCGGTCGGCCAACTATCTGAAACGTGAAACGTGAGGTGTCGTCACCTGATCTCACGTTTCACGTCTTCACGTTTCCCCACACAAATCGTGGCTGCGTCACCTTATGTCTTACGCTCCCTCCTCTGCCCCCAACACCTCTTCCAGCATCACCAGTGCATCCCACATAGCCGGATAGCCGGCATAGACCGCCACCTGAAAGAGTGCCTCGAAAATTTCTTCCGGGGTAGCGCCATTCTTCAGCGCCATCTGAAAGTTGAGCCGCAGCGCGTTGACCCGGCCCAGCGCGGCCAGGGCGCAGATACTGCACAGGGAGCGGGTCTTCAGGTCCAGGCCAGGCCGGGTCCAGACCCGGCCACCCACTACCGAGACTACTTCCGTCTCAAAGTCCGGGCAGACCGTGGCAAAGCGGGCCAGCAACCCCTCGATGCGATCCTCGCCCACCATCTGGCGGAATTGGGCATAGCCCCGTTCGTAGTCGGTCATCACACCCTCCTGAATTTGTCTACGATGGCTTGTAACTGTTCAGCCACCCTGCCCTACCCCTCCCCATTCCAGGGAGGGAAGTGGGGCGACTCCTCCCCCACAGTGGGGGAGGTTGGGTGGGGGTGAGCAGTTACGATGGCTTCAACCGCCGCAGCAATTCGTCGTTGCTTTGGGTCTGGTCCAGCAATTTGAGCAGACCGTTCATGGCCGCTTTGGGGTTGCCGCTGAGAAGCCAACGGCGCAGGGTCGTAAGCCGGGCCATCTCCTCGTCGCTGAAGAGCAGATGCTCCTTGCGGGTGCTGCTGGCGTGGACATTAATCGCGGGGAAGATGCGGGCCTCGGCCAACTCCCGATCCAGCACAATCTCGCTGTTGCCTGTACTTTTGAACTCTTCGTACACGTAATCATCCATCCGGGAACCGGTCTCGATCAGCGCTGTGGCGATGACTGTCACCGACCCCCCCTTTTCGATGTTGCGGGCCAGCCCGAAAAAGCGCCGGGGCAGCTCAATCGCGCTGGCATCGATGCCGCCTGAAAGGGTGCGTCGGCTGCCTGTCCCGTGCAGATTAAAGGCCCGTACCAGCCGGGTGATGCTGTCCACCAGCACCACCACATCCCGGCCACACTCCAACTCGCAGCGCACATGGGCCATTGTCAGCTCGGCCAGGGCTGTGTGGGCTTCAATTGTCTGGTCGTTGGAGCTTGCCAACACCTCGGCCTGCACAGCCCGGCGAAAGTGGGTCACCTCTTCCGGGCGCTCGTCGATAAGCAGAAGGATAATCCGGGTATCCGGCTGCTCGGCGTGGATGGCGTTGGCGATCTCTTCCAAAATTTGTGTCTTACCCGCCTGGGGCGGGGCCACAATCAATCCCCGGGTGCCCTTGCCGATGGGCGCAATCATCTCTACGATGCGCATCGTGGGGTTGCCCCCATCGCCCAGCCGAAAACGCTGGGTGGGGTCGATGGCGATCAGCCGGTCGAAGGGGGTGCGGGCCTTGAACGCTTCGGGCGACAGACCGCAGACCGACTCCACCCCTGCCAACTCCGGCTCTCTTGTGCCAGAACGCACCGGGCCGCTGACTGTTGCCCCGTTGACCAGTCCAAATTCCTGAATCATTTTGGCCGAGACCGCGGGATCATCCGGGCCGGGCTGAAAGGAGAATTCCGGGTTGCGCAGATAGCCGCCCTTGCGGGGTTGACACTGCAAAACGCCGCTGACTGTGGAAGACATTTGGGAAACCGTTTCTGTGAAAGACCCCCATACCGGATTCTTCTGAAAAAATCGGTATGGGGGGGAATTACGCTTGCTCTCGCCAACTGTACCGGGGCTGCCAGCCCAATACCTGTTTGGCTCGGCTGTTGTCCACCAACGCCCGAAAAGGCTGCTGTTCGTACACTTCGCCGCCCCGCCAGGGCACAGTCGGGTGAATCTTTGCGGCCAGCTCCCGGCTGGCGGGGCCAGAGGTGATAATGTCATCGGCGCAGAGCAACAGCCGGGCGTGGCCCGGGTCCGGGCAGGTCAACCCCAGCACCGCGGCCCGCGCCACATCCCGCACATCGCAAAACGCGCCATATTCCCAGAGAGGCGTCCACTCGCTTTCGGGATTCTCGGCCCAGCGCTGGCGGATGCGCTGGTAGCTATCCGGGAAGCAGACCCACGGCGGACGCAGGCAGATGGTTGTGATGCCTGTGCGCCGGGTGAAGAGACGGCACATCTCCTCGCCCAGATATTTGGAGAGAGCATAGGGGCGGCCAGGCCGGCAGGGGTGATCTTCGTCGATTGGCAGATAATCGGGCAGGGATTCGCCGATAAAAATGCCCATAGCATTGACGCTGCTAAAGGTGACCACCCGACGGATATTGAGCGTTTCGGCTGCGGTGAGGACGTGCCACGTCCCCTGCAAATTGACGTGCATCACAGCGTTGGGGTCATCTTTGGGGTCGGCCAGCATCGCAGCCATATGAATAATGGCGTCGCAGCCCTGGGCCCCGGCCCGCACAGCCGCCGGGTCCCGGATCTCATCTCCGCTGACCTGATCAAAGCCGACGACGGTGTGGCCCGCTTCTTCCAACTGGGCCTGGACATAGCGGCCAATGCGACCCTGGCTGCCGGTGACGAATACACGCATTCTCTTCTCCTTATGTTACTGCTCAGGTGCGTCGCACCCAAAGCCTGAGTAATTATTTTTCTTCAAAATGGGAGGTAGTCATCCGTTCCCCTGTCAGCGGTGCTGCTGGCCGACAGCGCACTACAGCAGACCGGAGAGTGGCGGGCGGAGTTAAGGTTTAATTGTACGCCCATTCTCCAGCATCGCCCAATTCAGCCCCGTTGCTGGAATTTTTGTGCTATACTGATTGCGGCGCACAGGCCACGAAATGTACGTCGGACTGTCAGTCCGACGTACAATAGCTATTGAGAGATTAGAAATAGACTGAGCAGAAGTGATGACCCATATCCTCGCCATTGAGACCAGTTGTGATGAGACCGCGGCCGCGGTGGTTGTGGATGGCCGGCAAGCGTTGAGCAACCGGGTAGCCAGCCAGATTGAGATGCACCGGCGCTTTGGCGGTGTCTTTCCCGAAGTAGCCAGCCGCCAGCACGTCCTCGCCATCCAGACGGTCATCCGGGATGCGTTGGACGAAGCCGGGGTGGTCCGGGTGGCGGATGTGGACGCCATCGCCGTCACCCACGGGCCGGGGCTGGCTGGCAGCCTGCTGGTGGGTGTCAACGCGGCCAAAGGGCTGGCCTTTGCCGCGGGCTTGCCCCTGATTCCTGTCAACCATTTGGAAGGCCATATCTATAGCAATTGGATTGAAGCTGCGGGCAACCCCGGCGCGGCGGATGATTTTCCTGTGCTGGTGCTGATCGTCTCCGGGGGGCACACGGAATTGGTGCTGATGACCGGCCACGGGGAGTACCGCTTGTTGGGCAGCACACTGGACGACGCGGCGGGGGAGGCTTTTGACAAAGTGGCCCGGCTGTTGGGCCTGGGCTATCCCGGCGGGCCAGCCATCCAAAAGGCGGCGACGGGCGTAGCGCCGGGCCGCTTTTCCTTGCCCCGTCCGCTGATGCAGAGCCGGGAACACCGCTTCAACTTCAGCTATTCGGGGCTGAAAACCGCTGTGCTGAATCTGACCCGCCAGTTGGAGCGCGACGGCATCGACCCGACCGATCCCGCCACAGCCGCGGCCATCGGCGCCGAGTTTCAGGCGGCCGCGGTGGAAGTGCTGGTGGAGAAGAGCGCGGACGCGGCTCTGGAGTTCGGCGTGCGCCAGGTCTGTATCTGCGGGGGGGTCAGCGCCAACCGGGCCTTGCGTCTGGCCGCCCAGGAACGCTTTGCCGGGCTGGGGATTCCACTGCGCATCCCGGCCTTTGCCCTCTGCACAGACAACGCCGCGATGATTGGCGCGGCCGCCTACTACCGGCAGCAACCCCGGGGACTCGCCGCTTTTTATGATCTGGGCGTGGATGTCTACGCCAGTCTGCCCCTGGCGTAAAGGGCTGGGGATGGATTGACGAGCCTACCCGGCTGTGGTCGGCCCCAATTCGCCAGTGGCCGTGTGTGTGCGCTGGGCAGTAGTCTCTTCGGCAGGCCCTGCGCTCTCTGGCTCTGCCTCTGGGGGTCGGGGGCGGATCACCCGGCGGTAGAAGGAGGCGCGCCTGCGCCGCTGGGCTGCCTCCACCAGCGGGAAGGAAGGCATCTGGTCCAGTAGCTTCGCATAGAGATATGCGACGATCACCCGCAGGCTGGCAATAGCCGGCGCAGCCAGCAATGCCCCCAAAATCCCCCCCAGGCTGGCCCCCACCACAACCCCGCACAGAATGACAATCGGATGCAGATTGACGCTTGTGCCGATAATGCGCGGGACGAGTAGCTGGTTTTCCAACTGCTGGATCACAAAATAGACGCCGACGGTAAGCAATCCAAAGTTGAAATTGCTGATAGCCAGGGTGTCGCTCCCCTGAATCAAGGCCACAATCACCGCGGGAATCATCGCCAGAATCGGGCCGATCCCCGGCACAACTTCCAGCGCGCCGGCCAGAATCGCCAGAATCAGCGCGCCGGGCATATTCAAAAAAGTAAGCACCAGATAGGTGACAACGCCGATGGTGAGGGAAAGAATGATCTGCCCACGGAAAAAGGATTGCCAGATGCTCCCCAGTTCCCGCAACAGAAGGGCGGCCTCGGACTGGTAGGAGAGCGGAAACAGCCCTTCCACATACGTCCGAATGCGGGGCGCGTCTTTTGTCATATACAGGCTGAGAAAGAAGAGGAAGAGCAGGGAGAGCAGCACATTGAAGAGGCCGCCTACCACATTAATCCCAATCAGAGCTGTGTTGCCCACCAGATTTGTGGCGGTCACCAGCAACCGGTTGATGTAGTCCAGAATTTGGGCGGCGCTGGGAAAGATGCTCACCGCGGCCTGGCCGGTAACGGTTGACTGAAGCTGGATCACCGGACCTTCGATGTCGAACTGAAAGCCGAGGATTTCGACGGCTGTGGGCAAGCTGGCAACAGACCCCTGGAGAAAACGCAGAAATTCCAGAGTGACGGTGGGCACGTCAATCAGAAGCTCGGTTAGCTGTTTGATCAGCACGGGAACGAGCACAATCGGCGTCACAATAATCGTGACGAGCAGCACCAGATAGAGGACGACAGTGCTGACGCTGCGGGGGATGCGCAGCCGTTCACAGGTGTCCACAATGGGATTGAGCAGGTAGGAGACCATTCCGGCGATGACAAGCAGGGGCAGGACAGGACGGCTGATCCAGAAGATCAGCGCCCCGCCCACCAGCAGAACGACCACCACCATCCGTTTGGTGGCTGGATGCCAGCGGGCAGGCAAATCCAGCGCTGGCGCTGTTGCCGGCGGGTGGGCCAGGGGCTGCGGTCTGTTCTCTTCGCGGGTCTCTGCCAAATCATTCATAAGGACATTATACATTCGGACGGGGAGAAAGAAAACCGGCTATTTCCAGACCCTCTTGATAACCCGCATGAAGTTGCCGCCGAGAATTTTGCGGATGGTTGTCTCGCCATAGCCCCCCTCTTGCAGCCGGGCTGTGATCCGGGGATAGGTCGTGGCGTCTTTGATCTCCACCGGTGTCGTGCAGCCGTCAAAGTCGCTGCCGATGGCGATGTGATCCTCCCCGACGACGGCGAGCATATATTCCAGATGCTCCAGCATATCTTCCAGCGTCGTCTCTTCTGGCTTCTCCCGGCGCAAAAAGGAGTTAACAAAAGTGACGCCGATCACCCCGCCTTTGGCTGCGATGGCGGTCATCTGGTCGTCGGTCAGGTTGCGGGGATGGTCGCACAGGGCAAAGGCGTTGCTGTGGCTGGCAATGATGGGGTCTTCGGAAAGGCTCAGCACATCTGCCACCCCTGCCGGGGCCAGATGGCTCACGTCGATTGTAATCCCCAGCCGGTTGCATTCCTGCACAACCGCCACGCCAAATTCGGTCAACCCGCCCCCCGAACGCCGCTCGGAAACCCCATCGCAGGCCGCGTTGCGGAAGTTCCACGCCAGCCCCAGATTGCGCACACCCAGCCTGTGAAACTGGCGCAGCAGACCGATCTCTCCATCCAGGGCTTCGGCCCCTTCCAGCCCGGCAATGGCCGCAATTTTACCAGCGGCTTTGGCGTCGCCAATATCCTGGGCTGTGCGGGCAATGACAAACTGGTCGGGCAGCCGCTCGGCCAGCAGGTGGAGCTGATCCAGCCGGGCCATTGCGTGGGTGGCTGCGCCGTGGCGCTGGTAGGGTACGGGCACATAACAGGCAAAGAATTGGGCGTCGATACCCCCTTCCCGCAGGCGGGGCAGGTCGATGTGACCCTCTTCCGCGCGGTCACCCAACCAGCGCTTGCCGCTGAGTTGTTCGCCGATGGTGTCGCAATGGCCGTCGATGACGAGGGCGTCGAAGTGAAGAGCGTGGCTCACAGTAGTCTGCTTTCGTGGAGTGGGCGCGGAACGAAACTGCCCGTCTATAGTACAAGAACACGGGAGTTGGGTTCAAGTTGCGGTGTGGGCTGTTGCGTATTGCGCATAGGGTATTGCATCAGGTGGCGAAGCCCGGCGTGGGGAAATGTGAAGACGTGAAACGTGAGATCAGGTGACGGCACCTCACGTTTCACGTCTTCACCTTTCCACACGCAAATCGCGGCTTCGCTACCTTACGCAATACTCCGTACCATCGCAAGAACTAACGCACATGCGTTAGTTGCGGGTCGTGCCCTGCGGCGTAAGGCCAGCGCCGGTTGAGCGGTGTCCTGAGTTCATCGAAGGGTAGGCGGGGGCAGTTTCCCGCCGTATCGCTTGTACTGAGCCTGTCGAAGTGAAACCGAAGCGGGTGTGAGGAGTCGTCTCGTAGACCCGTTCGCTCTGGTTTCGATACGCCCTCCGAAGACTCCGGGCTACTCAACCGGCGCTCACTGATCTGATCTGTACGCAACTCTCGTGGCTTCGCCACCGGATGTAATACGGCGTACCAGCGAGGAACGAACGCACAAGCGTTAGTCGGTCGGCCAACCATCTGAAACGTGAGGTGCCGTCACGTAATCTCACGTTTCACGTCTTCACGTTTCCGCACGCAAATCGTGGCTTCGCCACCGGATACAATACTCCGTACCCGCACAATCTCTAACGCACATGCGTTAGTTGCGGGTCGTGCCCAACCCGCCCAAGGCCAGCGCCGGTTGAGTAGGCGGGGGCTTTTTCCCGCCGTATCGAAACCAAAGCGAGTCGACACGAAATTGCTCGTAGACCCGTTCGCTCTGGTTTCGATACGCCCTCCGAAGACTCCGGGCTACTCAACCGGCGCTCACTGATCTGATCTGTACGCAACTCTCGTGGCTTCGCCACCGGATGTAATACGGCGTACCAGCGAGGAACGAACGCACAAGCGTTAGTCGGTCGGCCAACCATCTGAAACGTGAGGTGCCGTCACGTAATCTCACGTTTCACGTCTTCACGTTTCCGCACGCAAATCGTGGCTTCGCCACCTTATGCAATACGCAATACGCAATTCCCCTCACCGGCTCGCCACTGTATCCGTACACCCCACCACCGGCGCGGGCAGCCGTGCCCCCAGGGTGCGAATCTCTTTGCCCCAGGCCAGAATACTGCTGTTGACCGTCTGGTTGGGCATCTCTACCCAAAAGCGGGCCTGGGCCGCGGCCCGCAGCAGACCGTTGGGGTCCAGACCGGGGAAGCGCCAGACGGTGTAGACAAAGCCCTCTTCCTGACGGGTTTCCGCCCGACCTACCACCAACTCCGGCTCCGTGACGCCGTTGTCCAATGCCCAGCGCAGTTGGGGCGGCGTGGCGGACGAGGAGGGGGCCATACCCAGCAGGGAGCCGGCTTGCAGCAGCAGCCCGTATACCTGGGGTCCGTCTGCCGTCTCTTCGACCCAAAGCCGGGCATCCAGGGGGCCGGTATAGCGGTTGACCAATCCATCCAATTCCGGGCGCACAGTGGGCCGAAACTGACCGCTGGCCGCGTGGGTCCACACATTTTGGGCCGTCTCTACCCCGTCCACTCGCACAGAGAAATGCATGGGCAGCTTGCGATCCCGGGTCATACGCACGTCGATATCGTTGAAGTCATAGACCGGGAAGGCGACCCCATTCTCCCGTTGCAGACGGCGTTCACCCACGGCCACCCGCTGGGCCGGGTCTGCACCCACCGCTGCCCACAGGGTGACTTCCGGCTCCCAGCTACAGGCAGGGCTGGCCCCATCTTCGCGCAGGAGTGCCGCGGTGATGTTGGCCAGGGCGGCTTCCTCCGGCTTCAATCCGCCCTGGGGCCACAGAATGCCGATGCGGGCTTCGACCCGGCGGGGGGCCAGGTCCGTGCGGCTATGGGTGGAAGCCAGGATATTCATCCGGTTTTCCATCTCGTTGGGGCAGGTGCGGTCCAGCCAGACGCCCAGATTGTCGCTGGATGGGTGCATTACATAGAGTTTGCTTTGCAGCAGTACCAGACTGTTGCCGCTGTCCCGGGCTGGCTGTTTGCTCACCTGCACCTGGCTCACCCGTCCCGGATCGGTGCCGCTGAGGATTGTCAACAGTTGGCTGGTGCTGTCCAGCACAAAGAGGTGGTCGGTGATGTCGTTGTAAGCCAGACTGCTGGGCATTGTGTCCAGTGTCCAGGTGGTGGCCAGGGTCCAGGTCGCCACATCCACCGCCACAATCTTCTGGTCCAGACCACTGGCGACGTAGAGCATCCCATTTTTCGGGTTGGCCGTCATTCCCACCACATCGTTCACAGGCAAGTGCAACTGCTCCTGGCGGCGGCCAAAGCCATCCACCACACTGAGAAAACCGGCCCCGTGGCCGATATAGGCCCGACCGGAAATCACAACGATCTGGCGGGGGTCTGCGCCGATGTTCAGGGTGGCAATTGTCTCTTTGCTGCCCAGGTCCACCACACTCACCGCGCCGATTTGGGGGTGTAGGACAAAGGCCCGGCCATCGGTCACGGCTACGGGACCGGGCACCCCGGCCAGTTTGATTTCGCTCTGCACCGCGCCATAGCGGCTGGTGACATAGAGCTTCTGCTTTTCGGCATCGGTGACGTAGAGATATTCGTTGCCCGCGGCAATGTGACCGATACGGTCGGCAGTCGTGCGGCTGGTGCCCAGCATCATATCCATCCCCGCGTCCACCACCAGCAGGCTGCTCACATTGGAAAGGGCCACATAAATCCGATCATCCAGCGCCGCATAGGTCTGGGGCTGCCCGCCCAGGCTGACTGTGCGCAGGCGATTGGGCGCGCAGAGGGGCTGCATTGCTACATTCGAGACATTGGCTGTGGCAGCCGGGGCAGAGAGAGCCGGCCCGGGGTGGGTTGGCCCGATGGGCTGCGGATCCCCATTGGCGGCAGGGGCCAGATCCGTGACCGAAGGGGCGACGGCCGGCGCGGTCTGGGGTTGGGCCGCTGGATAGGAAGCCAGCTGGTTCTCCCCCACCCGGCTGGTCGATGCTTCTGCTCTTCCCTGGCTGGCCGGGGTTGATGTGTCAATGCTGCCCCCGTATACATCCAGCGCGGTGATGGGCACGCTGGGCTGGGTCATCTCGGCAAAGACCCAGCCGCTGACGCCGCTGGCCCCTTCGACGCGCAGCCAGGTACCTTCCCCGTTGCGGCCCAGCACTGTTACCCGCTCCTCCCCGGTCACCTGGCCCACGACCGGCGCGTTGGTGCTGGGCGCGGCCCGCACATTCAGCCGGGGAATGGTCACCACGGCAAAGGGGGGCGCGGGCGCGGCATAGGTGGGCGTTGCCGGCAGCAGACCGACAAGCAGGGCGGTGATCAGAAGGAGAGCAGAGATGAAGTGGCGCATGGGAAATCCCCTGGAAAGAACAAAAGACGATAGGTGGTGCGAGATGCGAGTTGCGAGATGCGAGTTGCGAGTTGCGAGTTGCGAATTGCGAGTTGCGATGCTATTTCCTGACCCGCTGAAAAGTGATGTTGTAGACTACGTGCTGCTTGCCCCCTGGCAGGCCCATCCCGGTCACTGTCTCGCTGAGGCCGGGCAGACGCAGGGCGTAGCCGCCCAGATTGCCGTACATCGGGAAGTTGGCCGCATATTCGGGTGCCGGTTTGTCTTCGGTGTGGACAGTGGCGCTGCCTGTGCTCCAGACCACCTCCACCGGCTGACCGATGATGCGTTTGCCCGCCTCGTCCAGGACTTCGATGTAAATGTGATGGCGACCGCCCCCCTCCTGATCGTTCTGAAACTCGGCGGCTGTCACCTTCCAATAGCTCTGGCCCTCTTGGACCGCGGCGGGGGTAATGTCGATTTCCAGATCGTCCAGGCGGCTGTCCCAGACCGGCGGTTTCTCGTCACTGCCCTCGGCCAGTGGAATGGGTTGGCTGTCCCAGGCCAGTAATACCCGATTCTGGCCGTCAATCAACTGGACAATCCAGCGGCGGCCCGCCAGGGGCGCATCGATGTCGATGCGCTGAAGCTCGTCCAGAGAGAGGCTGACCGGGCCGTTGAAGATAAGCTGTTCGTCGGCCCGCACAGAAAGACGCAGACCCGGGGCCAGGGCCGCACTGCTCACCCCGGCCAGGCGTAGCTCCACACCCCGGCCCGCGGGGATCAGCGCCAGGGCTGCGTGGGCATTGGCTGCGGCAAACTCCCCCAAACCGGGCACTGTGTACCACTGCTCTGTCCAGCGCAGGGATTGGGTGGGGGCCAGCGTGATGGGGGAAGCGAAGTTCTTGCCCGGCCCGCCCCAAAGCTCGAAATATTGGCCCTCCCCGCCGTCGGTCCACAGGTCAGCGTCCAGCCCCGGCCCATAGAAAGTTTTGACGCCAGGGAGAGTGCGCGGGGGGAAGCTGCGTACAACGGCCAACTCCTCTGCCGGGTCTACCAGCCCCAGCGCGCCCCGCTGCGCGCCCGGCTCGGCAAAGAAGCTGAGATGGCTGGGCCAGTTTTCCAGACGGCTGGCATCTTCCCCGCCGCCAGCGGGCCAGTCCAGCGTCGTACCGTTGGGGAAATCCCGGCTGCCCGCGCTGCTGTGTACCCTGAACTGATCCGCGGGCCAGACCAGACGGCTCTCCGGGTTCACCTGATTATTGCCGCCGGGGGCCAGCAGCGCCGTGCTCCAAAAATGGGTGGAGACCGCCCTTTGCCCCGGATTGTGCAGGTCGGTCGTCACGGCAAAGAAGCGGGCGTCCGCGCTCAGGCTGATCTCAATGGCGACGCGCACCCCGTCCCGAATCGTCTGGCTCAGGCGCACGGATGCGGACCGGCTGTCAGCCACTGTTTCGGCCGGCCAGGGCAGATATTCGTAAAGTCCGTGATCGGGCAGACCCGCACCCCATTCCATCCCCCCCAGGGCCAGCCACCAGCCCCGCACACCCCAGCGGGTGGGTTTCACCACCGGGTTGTGATAGAAGATGTCCCGGCCTGTCGTCTTGTCTTCCCAGCGGTAGATGCGCCCGCCCAGTTCGGGCAAAATCGTCAGGCGCAGAAAGTCATTTTCCAGCACCAGCGCCCGGTAGCTTTTGGGCGATGGGCTGCCCAGCCGCTCAAAGTCCAGACGGGGCCCGGGGTAGATGGGATCGTCCTGTGCGGTGGGCAACAGGGCCCCGTTGAAGTCGTAGGTGGGCAGGGTGACGCTGGCTTCGCTCAGGGTCACTTCCCCCCGGGAGAGTACCCGGGGCGCGGGCTGGGCCGAAGCGCTGCCTGTGGATGGCGTGGCCTGTGTGGGGCTTTCCGGCTGGGCTGTCTGTGGATCGCTGCCTGTCTCTTCCAGGGGGCGCATCATCTCCGGCTGCTGGGCATAGCTCAAGGGCGCAGAGACGGGGGCAGGCTCGGGGGCAAGCGCGGGGGGCGTGCTGTTGCCCTGGGCCAGGGAGCGGACAGCCGCCACCACTGGCTGGGGATCGCCCTGGGCCGGAAACCAGGCGTCCCGCTCCCACGCGCCGTTGTAGCCCCCCGCGGCCGCGTTGACCAGCAGCCAGGGGGTGAAGACAAAAAAGTAGTCGGGCGCGCTTTCCTGCATAAAGCGGTAGGCTTCGACCGTGCGCTGGGCCACCTGGGAAGCGCTCACTTCCCCGGCCAGGCTGCCTCCTTCGGTGGAGAGGATGGGCAAGGAGAGACCCGTCTCTGCCTGCAAGATGGCGTGATAGCGCTGGAAGCGGCTGAAGCCATCCTGGCTCTCCAGGGGGAGCGCACCCATATAGTTTTGCACAGGCAGCCACGCGCCGTCCAGGGCATCCATCTGGCCCTGCTCCCGCAGGCTGGTCAGGAAGCGACGCAGAAAAGCGCTGTCGTCCACCGCGCCGGCGGGGGAGAGGGAGGGGAGCGCTGGATAGCCCCCTGCCCCGCGCACGGTCCGGGCGGCGTCGGCCCAGTTGGTGGCAAGTGTGGGGATGTCGATAGCTTGGCCCTGCCGCCAACCGCCGGTCAGCCCAGCCACATTGGGGTTCGTGTAAAGTTCGTAGTAATCCACCCCCGCAGCCACCCCGGCCCGCACCAGCGGCTCCAGGTGGGTGTAGGAATCGTTGTAGGTCTTCTGCACCCGCAGGATGGCTTCCATACCCCGGCGCTGCATCTGGCCCAGCAGATAGCCGTGTTCCAGCCGGGGCTGATCGGGCTGCATCAATTTGAGCCAGCGGATATCCATCGCGCTGGCTTCGGAGAGGTAGCGATCCACCACTCCATCGGGCTGGCTCATCAAAACCGGCGACCAGTGGACACCCCGCCCGTTGTCGTTGCCAGGGCGAGGGTAGTCGGTCAGGGCCAGGGCCTGGGGACGAGCCAGGGCCGGGGCGGGGATCAGCAGCCCCAGCAGAAGCCAAAGCCCGACCAGCATCTGCCAGATAACAGGACTCTTTGGGTCGGTTTGGGCTGGATGGTTTCGGCTGGGCATAGCTTTGGATGGGGTCTTCTATGGGCTGTAGAAATCGGATTTCTGGAAGGAAATCCGATTCTGCTGGCAACAGGTCGTGCTGACCCGTAGTATAGAAGGCTGAACAATCCAAATGAGTGAGTGGGGGGTACGCGTCGCGTAATGAGGGGGGGTTACGGGGAAGTTATGCGAGTTGCGGATTGCGAATTGCGAATTGCGAGCGGCGGTCTTTCCGCAACTCGCAATTCGCAACTCGCAATCTCTACCGCACCAGATTTACCAATTCCTGAATCATCTCGTCGCTGGAGGTGATGACCCGGCTGTTGGCCTGGAAACCCCGCTGGGCGCGAATCATCTCGCTGAATTCCAGGGTCAGGTCCACATTGCTCAGCTCCAGAAAGCCCGCGCTGATAGTCGTGCGGTCACCGGCCTGGACGATTTGGGCATCGCCAGAGTTGACGCTTTGGGTGTAACCATTGCCCCCACTTTTGAGCAGGGCCGAGGGGTTGACAAATTCGGCGACGGCAAGCTGTCCCAGGGTTTTGAGCAGACCGTTTGTATAAATAGCCACCACTTCACCCGAATCGGTGATGTTGAAATCGATCATCTGGCCGGGGGCGCGACCGTTCTGATTAGTCACGTACAACTGGTCCGCGCCGGGGGACTCCAACTGGCTGAGGCTGCCGATATTGAGCGAAACATTTACGTTGGCCGCGCCGTTGGTCAGGGTCCCGGTGAAGGCGATCTTGCCATCTGCCGGGGCGATGAGCTGGCCCTGTTGGTTGAAGGTGACGGTGGCCGGGGCCGGGGCACTCAGGGCCACATTCGACCCCGGGGCCGGGTCCAGGTCTACGGACCAGGTGTTGGCCGCGGTTTTGGTGAATGTCAGTTCCAGCGCGTTGAGACCGCCCAGGCTGTCATAGAACTGGACAGTCGTAGTGATGGAGTCGTTGATGTCGGCAGCGGCGTCCAGATTGCCCGACAGGTCCACCCCAGAGGTGGGGACCGCGGTCATTGGCGCGCCGATGGGGATAGTCAGATCGCCGATGGCACCGGCAGTCTCGATGGCACCGTCGGCGTTGGCCTTCCAGCCCTGCACCCGCAAACCCGTGCCCAGGTTGACCAGATTGCCCGCCGCGTCCATCCCCAGAGAGCCATCCCGGCTGTAGATGGGCTGCTGGGCGCCGGCGTAGACAAAGAAGCCGGAGCCGGTCAAGGCCAGGTCCTGGGGGCGGCCCGTGCTCTGCATCACGCCCTGGCCCATATTTGTGGTGATGCTGCCCAACTGCATACCCAGCCCGATCTGCATCGGGTTGATGCCGCCCCGGTTGTCGGCTGGCGCTGCGCCGGCGCTGACGGATCGACTTAGCATATCCTGGAAGAGGACGTTGCTGGACTTGAAGCCGATGGTATTCATATTGGCAATGTTGTTGGCAATCACATTCATATAAGTTTGGTGGTTGCGCAGGGCCGAGGCCGCGGTGAGCATACTGGATGACATAAGCTTTTCCTCTTTGAACGAATAGAGTTGAAATCAGGACTTAACGGAGAGCACATCTTCCAGGCGGACCTGTTTCCCGCCTATGGTCAGCATTACCTGCCCAGACACCATCCGGGCTTCGTCTACCAGCCCGGAGACACGGCCCGTTTTCTGGCTGGCTGCTTCTACAAAGCGGCCCAGAAGCATTGCCCCCTGGCCCAACTGCTGGGTGGTGTTGGCCTGGCTCATCAAATCGCGGATATCCCAAAGCTGTTCCAGGCTGGTCAGTTGGGCCATCTGGTTGAACATTTGGGCGCTGTCCATAGGGTTCATCGGGTCTTGGGAACGCATCTGGAGCAGCAGTAGCTGCATAAAGCTGTCCCGTTCCAGGCTGCGGCTGCTGTTCTGTTCCACAGCCCCGGCAGAAGCATTGCGGGCCTGTCCCACTGATTGGGTGTTCATTTGACTTACCCTTCCTTCTTACACGTAGTAGTCCACGCCCGCTGGCCCGCGGGAAGCTGCACTGCCGCGCCGGGCTTCTGCCTCTGCTGTCCCACCGACAGCGGAGACTCTTTCGCCGCCGGCAACCTGCGGCTGTCCCTGGCTGTTTTGGTTGGGCGAGAAGCTCCCATTGCCAAAATTTCCCCCGCCAAAAGTCATCGGCTGGCGCTGGGATTGGGAGCCATTGGGGTTCATATCCATCTGACCAGAGCGGGCCCCGGGGGCAATTTCCCGGCTGGCGGCCTCGGATGCCAGGGTGCGCTCGCTGCGGGCTACGGCCAGCTCGCCCACCCGGATGCCCTGGCCTTCCAAACTCTGGCGCAAATCTGCCAGTTTGCTGTTGAGCAGGCGGCCTGTCTCCTGCTGTTCGGCGCGGATGGAGAGGTGCAACTGGCCGTTTTCCATTTGCAGTCGGATGCGTACCGACCCCAACTCCCTGGGGTGCAACTGAATGGTCGCTTCATTTTCGCCCCGGCTCAGGCTCACCTGCACCTGCTCGCCGATCTGATCCGTCGGTGTGGCTGAGACGGGGGTTCCACTTTTACTCCCTGTCACGTCAGCCGTGGGCGCGCTGCTGGCCTGTGTCCCCACCGCAAAGCTGGAAAGGGTGGGTGCGCTCTCGCCCCTGACCGGAAGCGCAGCCGGGTTGCTGGGTTCCGACTCCTTTCCACTGTTTCCCGCGTCTTCCTGGCCCGGACTCATCTGTGAAAGGAGCGGCAGCGCAGCCGTCTCTTCTCCCTCTCCGCTGGCCTGGGGGACTGTTGTCTGGCTGGCTTCACTGGCCTGGCCCGTGTCCCCGGTCTTCTGCTGGACCCCGGCCAGGGAGGCCAACTGGTCAGCCGAAAGAGCGGGGGCGGAGGGGGTGCTTGCCGCGGCCAGAGCGGCCAGGGGCGTATCCCCCAGGGTGCTATCAATCGGGGCGGCAGTGGTCAAACCCGGCTGTCCCACCTTTCCATTGATCAGTGTGTAGAGACTTTCCAGCGCGGGCTTGCCCGTCAAGTCCCCTGTGCCTGCCAGCCCGCTGCCCGCTCTTCCTCCGCTTTCGGGCAAGGGGATCACCGCCATAGGCTGGCCCGTGCCCAGCATTCCCAGCAGAGACCCCATCATCGCTTCGAAAGCGGAACGCATTTCGGCGGAGGAGGGGGCAGTTGCTTTGCCCAGGGAGCCACCGCTGCCCGTAAGTGCTTTGTCTCCACTCGTCATTGTGGCTGCTTGCGCAGCGCCTTGCATCTCCACGTTTCTACCCCCTTATGAAAGCAGAATGCCAAACCCGGAACAGATCACCTGCTACCCATCTACCGACTCTCCTGGGCAATCATCCGCAGCAGGGCGAGTTTGCGGCTGGCCAGGGTTGTAAAGGATTGATAACGCATAGCTGTTTCGGCCAGGCGGACCATCTCTGTTTCGATATCCACATTGTTGCCATCCAGCCGCATGGACGTACCCGTGCGCCGGAACATCTGCGCTTCCACATCCTCCATCCCCTCGGCTCTCCCCTCCATCCGCAGATGGCCGTCGTCCGTGCGCTGGACAGACAGGGCGGCCCCGCTTTCGTTCATCGCCCGGCGCAGGGAACGCTCAAAGGCCACGTCCACCGCTTTGTAGTTGGGCGTCTCCACATTGGCAATGTTATTGGAGATGGCCTGTTGACGGGCCGAGAGCGCGTCCAGCCCTTTTTCCAGCAATTGCAGAGTTGGGTCGTTGCTGATGCTCACTGGACTTTCCTTTCCGGCTCAGGCGTGATAATCGAAGCGGGTTTCGCCCGGATTGTAATAGGAGAGAACCCGCTGGACATAGGCTTGGGTTTCGGCAAAGGGAGGAATGCCCCCGTGCCGCTGGACCGCGCCCGGCCCCGCGTTGTAGGCGGCCAGTGCCAACCGTTCGTCGCCCTGAAAACGGCGCAATTGCTGGGCCAGATAGGCCACGCCGCCGTCGATATTCTGGGCTACATCGAAGCTATCGCGCACGCCTAACTCGGCAGCCGTGCCATCCATCAATTGCATCAACCCTTTGGCCCCTGCGTGGCTTACTGCCGAAGGGTCGAAGTTGGATTCTACTTTGATTACAGACTTGACCAGATCGGCGTCCACGCCGTGGCGACGGGCGGCTTCATCGATGAGCGAATCAAAAGTGGAGGGGGGCAGCCCGTTGACCTGACCTGCCCGCTGCCGTGCCTGGTCCACCTGTAATTCCAACCGGGCCTTTTCCCACAGCCGCTGGATCAGCAGACGCTGCACGTCGTCGAACATACGGTTGTAGCCGGTCTCGGCTAGGGCGGAAAAGAGGGAGTCGGACACCTGTACACTCCGTTTCTACTCTCACAAATGGTGACTGCTCACCCCCACCCAACCTCCCCCACTGTGGGGGAGGAGTCGATCCAGTTCC
>JAHDWH010000399.1 GCA_023384455.1 Caldilineaceae bacterium
CAATCTGCGTTCTGATTTTCATTGATTATGGGTGTGTTTCCTCGTGTACAACTGGTGTGGAAAGACGTTTCTGCTTCTCCACAATATAGGCCAGGTGATCCGGCCAATCGTGGAGGACTGTTGGGTCAATGTCGATTTCGCCCGGCCATAGCAGAGTGTCGCTTTCGACATCTATTTTCACCTGCTGAAAGAGCGAGGGTACACGCAGCTTACCCCAAACCGGGCCATTCAGAATTGGCTCAAAGTTGATGGTTCTGACAAGCCCGTCATCGAAAATCAATCGATTCGGGTAGAGAACAAATCCAGAGGGTAAAGGAGACCTCATCCACTTCGATCGTCTCCTCCCTGGCAAGCGCAAAGCCGGCGTCGGTCAGCCTTTTCACAAAGGCTTTGGCTGCCTTTGCGCCGCCGGGCACGCCCCCATCCTTCACCACCACCAGTTGACCCGCCGGGCGCAGAATCCGGCGCACCTCAGCCAGCCCCGCGGCTTTGTCCTGCCAGTGATCGAAAGAATCGAAGGCAAAGACGAAATCGGCCACCCCGTCGTCCACTGGCAGACTTTCGGCCGACCCGACCCGGAATTCCAGACGGGCCGCGGCCGGGTGATCGGCGGCCCGGGCCTGGGCGATCTCCACCATCCGGGGCACGGGATCCACGCCGATCAGCGCGCCGGTTGTCACCCGCTGGCTGGCGTGGCGCAGGGCCGGGCCCGCGCCACAGCCCACATCCACAATCACAGCGTTGGCGGGCAGATCCAGCGCGTCCACGGCCAGGGAGTTGGTGGCATATTCGCCGTAGTGGGCAGCGTACCATTCGGCGGTCTCGGTAGTCCATTCGGTAGCCACAGTTCCCTATCCTCTCTTGTAATAGAGCCAGGCGGGCAGGGGTTGAAAGCCCAACTGCTGGTTCAGGTTGTACATCGGGTTGTGTTCTTCGTTGTCGGTGTAGATTTTGCGGAAGCCATTCTGCTGGGCATAGGCCACGCTGCGGGTTTTGAGCGCGGTGGCGATTTTGCGCCGCCGGTGGCTGGGAATGACACCGGTGATCCCGGCAAAGAGCGAGTCGGGCCGGGTGGACATCAGATTGACCACACACATCCCCACATAGCGTTCCACGCCTGCCCGGCTGTCGTCGATGGCGATGGCCCAGGAGTCGGGGCGGTAGTCGTCGCCGCTGTAGTATTCGGCATACTCGGCGAAGGGTGTTTCTGTGTAGGCTTCCGGCGAGGGAATGTCCCGGTCGATGGCGGTGAACATCCGCCAGACGTTGTGCTGCCATTCCGGGTCCTCGGCGATGACGTCCGAGAGGGTGACAAAGCGGATGCCCTGGCCCCGCAGCCGGGCCAGCAGGGGTTCGTAGGCGGCGCAGTCAACGCCGGTCACGTCCAGAAAGGAGCGGGGAAAGCGCATCTTCAGCGCGAAACCGTCCTCGTCCAGCAGACGGATGCGGTAGCGCTCGTCCTCTTTGGGGTTGCTGGTAATGGCAACCGGCTGCTCGGCTTCCATGCGGGCCAGCAGATAGTCCTGCATCTGCCGGGGAACGCTGCTCTGCTGATAGGCCGGGTGGACGGCCAGGGAAAAGTGGTGGGTCTGGCCCGGTTCGTCCGTCTCCAGCCAATAGAGGCCGGTGGCGACGGTCTGCCCGTCCGTTTGGCCCAGAAAACGGGCCGTCCGGTGGTGTGTGGCGCGTTCTGCTTCCGCTGCCCGCAGCCCGGCGATTGTGAAATGGCGATCCGGTTCCACCTGGCGGTTCAGTTCGACGAGGGCGGCGTAGTCGGCATCGCTGCCGGTAAAGGGTTGGATTTTCATAAAGTTGCTCCCGGTTCTTTCTGCGCAGGGCTAAAAAGTCTCTGTCATACGGATTCGAGAGAACACAGATTTTTTCTCGCTGAAATGAAAATCAGAACGCAGATTACACAGATTGCGCAGATTTTCACAGATTGAATCCGTGTTTCTTTCTATCCGTGTATACAAACTCTCTGCTTTCGCATGGGCAAACCTGCGTCCAAATACTTTTGGAGTGGCCTATCTGCGCTGTGGGATGTACGTTTCAAAACGGCAAATCTGCATCCAATTCCCCCGCAGCAGGTGACACAGCCCCCAGTTGAGTTCGTCGAGGGGGCCGACGCCAGCCGATTCGGCTCCAAAACCGTTGGGGCGATAGGGTCCCAGGGCTTCGGGCGCGCCTTTGAGCACCGCGACAATCTCAAAGTTGATACCATCCGGCGCAAGCTGAATGGTATTCTTCTCCGGGCCGTCGGTGGTGAGCAGGGCCGCGATGCCCCCCTGATAGTGCCAGACACAGACTTCGTGACCGCTGTTGGTGACGGGGTTGTAGGGGGATTTGTGATAGGGGCCAGTCGGGCTGTCGGCCACGGCAACCCCCCAGCGAATCTGCCGCCCGCCGAAATCCCGCTCCTCGCCCATCTGCTCGCCTTTGTAGTAGAGATAGAACTTTTCTCTGTAGTAGAGCAGGCAGGGGTCGTGGACTTTGTGGCTGTCGAAGTCGCCCTTTTCCTGGACCAGAAAGCGGTTGTCCTCCTCGCCCAGCCAGACGCCGTTCTGCGCGGGGGAGAGGATCGGGGCGGGCAGCTTCTGCCAGAGGCCGTCGGGCGAATCGGCCACGGCCATTGCGATCTGCTCCTGCACCCGCAGCAGATAGGGGGCTTTGACCACCTGATAGACCAGATAGTATTTCCCAGCGTGGACGAATATCTCCGGGGTGAAGACGGCCCGGTCGTCGAAGCTGCCCCCAGGGCCGCGCCCGATGGCCTGGCCTTGCTCCTGCCACGTCCAGCCATCGGCAGAGGTGGCGTACCAGACTTCGGTCAGGTCCCAGGGGAAGACTTTGGCGTTGGGATCGCCGGAGCCGAAACCGGCGGTGGCACCCTCGCCCCGGGTATACCAGCAGTAGTAGCGGTCGCCCACCCGGATCACCGCGCTGGGGTCCCGGCGGATGACCCCTTCTGCATAGGCGAAATCCCCGCCCAACTCCTGGGTTCTGAATTGGCAGAACCACTCCGACCCCTGGGTGTAGTGCAAAGCGCGCCGGGAGGCGGCGCTGAGATAATTTTTCGACACGCGAATGCCTTTCTATTGACTACAGAAGTTCGACTTTTTCCGAAAAGTCGAACTTCTACGCTCAAGAAACTTCGTTCTTTCTATCCGCAGGACAAGACGCAGACGGCGGTCTGTGGGGCGCTCCAATACCAGAAGGCAGACGACGGCGAAGGACCAGCCCGCCGCGGCCAGTATCCGGCTGGCCAGGGGCGGCAAGTCC
>JAHDWH010000400.1 GCA_023384455.1 Caldilineaceae bacterium
GTTGCAAACCGCACCTACAGATTTCACGATGTTTTTGACCAGTACAAAAATCCGGTTTTTTCCGTACTTTCCGCCATATCCGCGTTCTATTCTGTGCTACTCCGACAGGCTTGCTAGGGAGAGAACTGGATCGACTCCTCCCCCACAGTGGGGGCGGTTGGGTGGGGGTGAGCAGTTACCCCTCTGGCTACTGTGCCGACTCGCTGGGCAGCACAAAGCGCACCGAAACCCAGCCCCCCTCTTCGTTCAGGTCGGGATGCGCAATCTGCACCCACTCACCGCTGGCATCCACCCCGAGAACGGGATAGTTGCTGCGATTGTCGGCTTTGGCAACCACCGGGTAGTCGCTGCCTGGCCCGGAACGCACATTCAGCCGGCTGCCGTCTGTGATGACTGTCGCAAAGAGAGCCTCACTTCCGCTCGCGTCTGTGGTCGGGGCTTCGGCTACGCTCTCCGGCTCTACAGCCACTGCCGTTGCGCTGGCTGCTTCGGGAACAGACACGTCTTCACCCAGCCGGGGCAGCTTGCCAATCCCGGCTGTGAGCAGCTGGCTGCCCAGCACCCAGCCGCGGCTGCTATCTGTGCGCTCCACTTCCAGCCAGCCGTCGTCTGCGCTGCGCTGCAAAAGGGTGACAATCTCGCCCGCGGGCAGGGCCGCAACAACTCCAGCCGACGGCCCATCCGCCAGGGATGCCCCGCCCGCGGCCACGACGCCGACTGTGCGCAGGAAGGCGGACGACGGACGGCTGACCGCAGACGGCTGGACGGCTGGGCTTTGGGTGGCGGGCTGTTGGGCAGGCGTTGCCGTGGCTGTGGGTTGGGATGTGGCCGTGGGCGGGACTGCCGTTGCGGTTGCGGTGGCAGTCGAGGTCGCCGTCGGTGTGTGGGTTGGGGCGGTCGTCGCCGTGGCCGTGGCTGTCGGTTCGGGCGTGGGCGAAGACTCCTGCACGGGGAGCGCCGTGGGCAGGGCCGCCTGAGCGGACTGTGCCCCGCTCTTTCCGCCTGCCGGTTGGGCGGACTGCTCCGCCTGGGGGCGGCCATAGACGGGCAGGGCCGCCGGGTTGACGCTGACCAGTCTGTTGCTCGCCAGCCAGCCCTGCACCCCAGCTTCCACCTCCACAAAAATCCAATCCCCGGTCGGCGTGCGGCTGATGGCCTGGACAATCACCCCCGTCTCCAACTGGCGCAGGGCCGCACCGTTGGGACTGTTGTATAAAGCAGCGCCGCCGCTCTTTATCACCACCGGTACACCCGCAGCAGGGGTCGCAGCCGCGGCCAGTGCCGCGTTGTCAGTGGCCAATGCTCTTTGGTGGGACGAAGCCGGACGCAAAAACAGGCCAAAAAGGGCAACCAATAAAACAATTCCGAGAACTTTATGCCAGGACATTAGTAGAGTCAACTTTCTTCAGAGTAATTGTCGGGGACGTCAGAATCTGTACAATCGACTCTGGCTATCTTCCACCTGAACCAAAAGGACCGCCGCTGCTGGGGCCATCATCGTTCTGCCCGCCATTATCGCCGCTGCCAGGTGGGCCAAAGCGGACCTGATTTTCCTGATTGATGAAGCTGGCTGTTGTGGCAACAACCCGATCATTCGCCTGCAATTCCGGCGACTCTACCACCACCCATTCGCCCTGGGGGGCACCGACTGTCACCTGTACAGAGGTAGGAATGCTATTGCGCACAACCATCACCTGTGAGGTGCCGTTTGTGGTCGCAATCGCGTCGGCCGGCACAAGCCAGCCAGCGGAGACGGACTCGTCGATAATTGTGGCTACGGCTGTCATCCCCGCCAACACCCGCTTGTCTGGGTTGATCAGCCGGATGGTCACCGGATAGTTGACGACGCCGGATTGAGATTCGGCTGCGGGCGCAACAATGACGACTTCCCCGTCAAAGCTCTCCCCTGGCAGCGCGTCCAGGGCGATCTGTACAGGCTGGCCCAGGTTGATTTTGCTCACATCCACTTCGGCCACATTGACGGCCAGTTCCAGATTGTCACGCCGGGCCAACGTCACGGCGCTGCTGCCTGTGCCCACCTGCTGCCCCAATGTCAGATTGACCGCCTGGACAGTAGCATCGACGGGTGCGAAAAGGCGTGTGGCTGCCAGGTCTGCGGCCGCGTCCTGCAAATCCAGAAAAGCCTTGTCCACGGCGATCTGGGCAGATTCCACCGCATTGGCGTCCGGCCCGGCGCGCAGATCGGACAATTTGGCTTCTTTGGAAGCCACCTGGGCCTGGGCCGCGGCAATCTCGGCCGCGCTGGCCCCTTCCAGCAGATCGTCCAACTGTTTCTGCGCGTTCTGGGCCTGGCTCAGCGCGGACTGTACGTCACCGGTAGAGGCGGGCGCGGTGGAGTCATCGTAGGCGGCTTTGGCATTTTCGTAGTCGATAGTCGCCTTTTGCATGGCCGCGGATTGGGCTGTCTCGCCCACATCAGGACGCCACGCCACCTTTTCATAGGCCCGGCGGGCTTCGTCCAGGGCCACTTCCATCTTGCGCATATTGGTGGAAAGTTGGGTCAATTTGGCTGCGCTGGGTCCAGCCAGCAGGTCGTTATATTTGGCCCAGCCAGCGGATGCGCTGGCCCGACTGGCGGCCAATTCCCGCTCCCCCGGTCCCGTGCGCAGATCGGCCAGCTTCTCCTGGGCCGATTCCAAATCGGCTTCGGCAGAGGCAATGTCCGCGGGGTCTGTGTCGTCGTAGAGCTTTGCCAAGCTCACTTGGGCCGAGGCGAGATTGAGCAGGACGCGTTCTACAGCTTTCTCTGCATTGTCCGGGTTCAGCGCCACCAGCAGATCACCCGCGGACACGTCATCGCCCACGCGCACGGCTACCTCTTGCACAATGCCGCTGGTTTGCAACACCACAAATTGCTTGCTGGCGAGCTGGATATTGCCCGCTGCGCTCACCTGTGCGGTCACGTCAGCGGCCGAGCGAATTTGGGTGGTGGTGGCGTTTAGCTGTTCTTGGGTCAGTGGCGTTACATTGGCTGCCACGCCGCCATTTTGCACGGCTCGCCCGCCCAGCGCAGCGCCGGGCTGCGCGGCCTGATTGCCAGGGAGCAGGGCCTGCACCCGGCTCCACGCCGCCTGGGGCGATCCGACCGCGGCCACAAATCCACCCCCCACCAGGACGGCGGCGAGAAGGAGAAAAAGGAAGGCCCACAGAATTTTTTTCATAGAAAGTGCTCCGAAGGATGAAGTTCGTGTCACGTATTTCGTATTGCATAAGGTGGCGAAGCCACGATCTGCGTGGGGAAACGTGAAGACGTGA
>JAHDWH010000060.1 GCA_023384455.1 Caldilineaceae bacterium
ACCTTCTTTGTCTTCGCAACCTCCCTTCTTCCCCCAGAGAGCCAAACTCAAGGGGCGGGTCACGGACCACGCCCAAAGCATTGCGCTCTAGTGAGTATAGGGGTTTTGGCGGGGTTGGCAAGTCAGCGCCATTGACCCGCTGTATCCAAAGAGTCTTAGCCACGAATTGCGCGAATGAAACAGAAAAATTCGTGCAATTCGTGGCTAAAACCCTGTCTCCTTCCCCGGAATCAACGCCCGGGCAGTGCTTTACGCCATCCCGTTCGGGGGGTATACTACAGTATCTGGTGCAGCCGAGCCGACATCGCCCAGATGCCGTAGCGCTGCATCACTGCGCCGCCCTCGCTGTTTCTATGCGGTGTCGGCCAACCGCTGGGGCTACCGGGATTTTGAGTACGCCCGCCAGAGAGTGGGCTATGCGCCGGAGGGCAGGGCAGAAGCGTTCCGAACAGCCGCGCAAGATGCCGAAGTTCGACTTTTTCCGAAAAGTCGAACTTCTCGAGAATGTTACCGAATTATCAGGTGCGTCGCACCCGAAGCCTGCACAGGTTCAAATGATGCTCATACCAGACGCCATCTATCGCTTTAACCGCTCCCGCAACATCCGCTACTACCGGGCCGCCCGCACCCGCTCTGGCATCGACTTTCTCTATCCCATCAGTCTGGACGGCTCCCGGGTGGCGGAGCAGACCCAGGATGGGCGTGAATATGTGATTCTCTACCTCCTCACCCAATGGGGCAAACTGGGCGCGGGCGGCTACTGGCTCAACCCCAAGCGGGCTTTCGAGAAAATCTATGTAACCGACGCCACCCTGGACGATCTGGTGCTGATGGCGGAAACAGTGGAGGCGTTGCCCAGCGCCCACCTCCTGCTGGACGACGTGCTCAACCGGGCCCAGGTGGAGGTGGATATGGAAGTGTGGGGCGCGGCGCTTATGGCATAAAGTGGCGTAGCCACGATTTGCGTACAGAAAAGTGAAACGTGAGGGTATGTGACGACACCTCACGTTTCACTTTTCAGATGGCTGGCCGACCGACTAACGCTTGTGCCTTAATTCCCCATCAGTCGTCGATACGATTTTCCTCGATGTAATCCCACACAAACTGATACCCCATCCCCGGTTCCTGGGAGAGGTGAACGTAGCCGTCCCCGTCCATCGGATCGGCGATGGCGGCCAGGTAGGGCGGCGGCGTGGCGTAGTCGATGCCCGGCGCAAGCAGACCCCGCTCGTAGTATTCACAGACATCGGCGCTGGTCGAGCCGAGAATCTGGAGGTTGGCAAAGCCGCTCATATGAATCTCGCAGCGCACGCCAAAGGCTTCGCACAGGCCGGTCATCTTTTTGACGCCGGTGATGCCCCCGCGCAGCACATCGATCCGGGTGCGATCCGATGCCCCCCGACGAATCCAGTCGGCCCGGGTGTAGATGCTGCCCGCGGCAATCTCTGGCCCCAAAATGGGAATATCCAATTCGGCGCTGAGCTTTTCGTATAGCCCCACCAGATATTCGTTCATCGGGTGCTCGTACCAGTAGAAGTCGAGTTCTTCCAGCACACGCCCCACCCGCAGGGCATCGTCATAGGTGCGATAGGTGCCCCAGGGGTCAAAGCTGAGAACCATCTCGTCGCCCACCGCCTCGCGTATGGCGTAGCAGACCTCGATGTCCTGCTCGATGTGGGAAGGACGGCCCGGATCCGACAGTTTGGTGACAGGATCGTAAAAGTAGTAGGGGTGGATTTTGTAGTGGGTGTAGCCTTCCCTCTGGCAGGCCAGCGCGTGATCCGCATAGTCCTGGACCGTGCCCATATTGGGGAAGGTGCTGGCGTAGGCCGGGACTTTCTCCCGGCAGCCACCCAGCAGTTTGTATAGAGGCAGACCGAAATAGCGGGCCTGCAAATCCCACAGGGCCATATCCACCACACTCAGGATATTTTCGGGCAGATTCGCCACCCACATCCAATGCCAGAACTTTTCCCGGTCAAAGGGGTCCTGACCGATGAGCATATTTTTCATGCGATTTTCCAGGACGGCCCGCTCGTCCGGCGGCAAACCGTCGGCGTCGCCGTGGCCGTGGCCGCCCAGATAGTAGCCCTCGGCCCCCTCGTCGGTGACAATTTTGGTCAGCGTCTGTACAACACGGGTTTCGGGCAGCCACTCGCCGTGGCGGAAGGGGCGCCGGGGCACCCAAAAAGGAATGACCTGCAAGTCAACAATTTTCATAGTTCCTCCCCACTTGCGCGGGCCAAACCCGCGCGGTTAATTGACAATTCGATGACCGGCATAATTATCACCTGCCACCTGCCACCTCCTACACAGCGTACAACTGCTCAATCAACTCGCCCAGTTCGCGCATCGTCTGCGCCTCGACCGGCGGTGCCGGGCTGCGCACTTTGTTCGTGCGCAGGACGCCCCGACGACGCAACAACTCTTTGTGGACAGTGTAGAAGATGCCCGACCCCTGGGCCGCCACCCGGTTGATGGGCATAATTGTGCGGTCAAAGATCGCCCGGGCCGTGGCTTCGTCTCCGGCCTGGAACGCGTTCCACACGCCGACAAAGGCTTCGGGCTGGCTGCAAAAGGGCATTGTACCCACCGAACCCCGGCGCATCTCTTCGATGAAATAGCCGCCCCCCGCGCCGCCGAAAACGGTCAGCCGATCGCCTGCCGCCGCCACCATTTCGGCCACTTTGGCGGTAATGGGTTGGCTCTCTACTTTGATATAGCGTACCCACTCGCACTCCTGGGCCAGTTGGCGGGCCAGCCCCGCTCCGATCACCGCGCTGGGCGTATCCTGCAGAAAGATGGGGATGGAGACCGCGCGGGAGATGGCGGCGAAGTAGTCCCGCACCTCGTCGGCGGTGGCGGCCATAAAGGCGGGCGGCATAATCATCAGCGCGTCCGCGCCCTTCTCCTGGGCAGCCCGGCTGTAGTGGACCGCCAGGTCTGTCCCCGCCGCGCCGCTGTTGATGACGACGGGCACGCGACCGTTGACCTGCTCCACAACGATGCGGGTGACCCGGTCCCGTTCGGCTTCGGTCAGTTTGAAGACCTCGCTGCCCAGGGCCACCCCCAGCCCGTGGACCCCGGCCGCCAGGTCAAAATCGATCAGACGGCGCAGAGACTCCTCGTCGATGGCGCCGTCTTCGTGGAAGGGTGTCACCAGAATCGGGTAGACGCCGCGCATGGGTTCTGCCTGCATAATTGTTGCCTCCGTGAATTTGATAAAAAGGATTGCACTTCCCTGCTATCTGTGGCAGGATCAACAGCGTCATCAGCGTCCTGTTCTCAGCATAACGTCAGCCCTATCTTACCAGAAATCGGGAGAAGTGAAATGTCCACGAATGGGTCAACTGCCGTCGGGCAGGGAGAGTGGCCGGCGCGCATGGAAGATGTGACTCAGTTGGAGGAGGTGCTCTCCCGCCCCACCCCAGCCGCGCGGTCCGGGCTGACCACACTGGACAGCGACCTGCTGATTCTGGGGGTGGGCGGCAAGATGGGGCCGAGCCTGGCGCGCATGGCCGTGCGTGCCCTGGCTGAATTGGGGCTGCCCTACCGGGTCTACGGCGTAGCGCGCTTCAGTCGTCCTGGTCTGCGTGCAGAATTAGAAGCGGCGGGCGTACACACAATCCCCTGCGATCTTCTGGACCGGGCGGCCCTGCGCGGGCTTCCTGATAGCCGCAACCTCATCTTTATGGCAGGCCAGAAATTCGGCACAACCGGCAACCAGCCCATGACCTGGGCTTTGAACAGCTTTCTGCCCGGTCTGGTCTGCGAACGCTATGCCGAGGCGCGCATCGTCGCCTTTTCCACAGGCAATGTCTACCCGTTGACAACCGTGACCCTGGGCGGCAGCCGGGAGAGTGACACCCCCCAACCGATCGGTGAGTACGCCAACTCCTGTCTGGCCCGGGAGCGTATCTTCGAATACTTCGCGGCCACAGGCGCTCTGCGCTGTGCCCTTATGCGCCTGAACTATGCGGTGGAGATGCGCTACGGGGTTCTGCTTGACATTGCCCGCAAAGTCTATGCGGGCCAGCCGGTGGACGTGACGATGGGGGCGGCCAATGTCATCTGGCAGGGGGATGCCAACGGCCAGGCGCTGGGGCTGCTGGCCCATTGCGCTACACCCGCCTTTGTCTGCAACGTCACCGGGCCGGAGACCCTTTCTGTGCGTCGGGTGGCCGAGCAGTTCGCCGGGCTGTTCGGCGTGGAAGCTATTCTGACCGGCAGCGAAGCCCCTACAGCCCTGCTCAACAATGCGGGACAGGCCCAGGCCCTCTTCGGCTATCCATCTGTCGCCCTGGACCGACTCATCGGCTGGACCGGGGATTGGGTGCGGCGAGATGGACCCACTCTGGACAAGCCCACCCATTTTGAGACCCGGGACGGTAACTTCTGATGACACCCTCGATAACTTGCCTTCACAGGAATCTCGTACTCCTCGCCGAACCGGCGGATCGCGTCCGCTGCCGTCACTGCCATCTGACCATCCAGGCTGCGGAGCTATTGGGTACTTGCCGGGTGGCACCCACCCCAAAATTAGCACGCTCCTCGCACCGGGCGCACCGCTGAGGACAGCGACCGTCACGTAGTCCAGTGGCCTCAGAAGTAAGCAGTCGTCCGTTATTAACGTAGAGGTTTCGTTGGCACGATTCCGGGAATCGGCCACGCAAGCTCTCGTATTTCCCTATAACTTGGGCGGCAACGCCGACCGCTCTCAGCGCGACGGTTGAATCCGCCAACCCGGTTCAGGAACCCACTGTCGTCATCGAGACAGTCGCCGCTGAGACAGCAGCCCCGGACCCAGGGACATCCGACGCCGAAGAAGTGGCTCGACCGGTTGGCTGGTCCGAGGCCACCCACAGCAAATCAGCGGACCCGGACTACGCCACCGTCTTCCCCGACGACACCGTTAACCGGCTGGACATCACCATCTCTGCGGAGAACTGGGCGGCAATGATGGCGGATATGACCGTATTGTACGGCGCCCAGGGCAATTCTGCCGCCGGGGGTACACGCCCGGTCGGCGACGCGCCTGTGGGCGGTCGTCAAGGGGGCGCTCCCCCTGCCGGTGGACTTCCGGGGGGCGCAAGACAGGCAGGAGGCCCTGGCGGGGGTCCCGGCGGGGACCCCGGCGGGACTGGCGGACCTGGGCTGGAAGCTGCCATCGACAATCCAATGTGGGCGACGGCCACCGTCGAGTTTGAGGGGGATGTGTGGACGAATGTGGGCATCCGCTTCAAAGGCAATTCCAGCCTGCGGGATTCGTGGAACAGCGGCAGTTTGAAGATGCCCCTGAAATTGGACTTTGATGAGTTTGAGGACGAATATCTCGAAATCGACAACCAGCGCTTCTACGGTTTCAAGCAATTGTCCCTCTCCAGCAACTGTCGGGACAGCTCCTTTATGCGGGAAAGCGTGGCCTACGCTGCCTTCGAGGAGATGGGCCTGGTTACCCCCCAGACCGCTTTTTACGAAGTCTATGTAAATACCGGCGATGGGCCGGTCTACTTTGGGCTGTACACACTGGTAGAGGTGGTGGACGATACGGTCATCGAGGCCAATTTCGAGGATGACAGCGGCAATGTCTACAAACCGGAAGGTTTCGGCTCCTCTTTCGCCGCCGGCACCTTCAACGAGACGGATTTCGACAAAGAGACAAACGCCGACGAGGCCGATTACAGCGACATCCTGGCCCTGTACGATGTGCTGGGCAGCAACCAGCGCTTGACCGACCCAGCCGCCTGGCGGGCCAATCTGGAAACCGTCTTCGATGTGGAGACCTTCCTGGGCTGGCTGGCAACCAACACCGTCATCCAAAACTGGGACACCTACGGTGTGGCCTATCACAACTACTATCTCTACACCGATCCCACCACAGGTCAGATCACCTGGATTCCTTGGGACAACAACGAGGCTCTGAAATCCGCGGGCGGTCGGGGCACGACCCTCTCCCTGGGCTTGAATGAAGTGGGGGAAAACTGGCCGCTGATCAACTATCTGGTGGCGGATGAGGTCTATTATGCCCAATACGTGGGCTACGTGGGGCAGGTGGTGGAGAGTGCCTTCAACCCGGACCGTATGGAAGCCACCTACAACGCACTGTCCGACCTGCTCCGGCCCTACGCCGTTCGGGAGGTGAATGCCAACACCTTCGATGCCGCGGTCGCCGAGCTGATCGCCCACGCCGACAGCCGCTACACAGCCGTGCAGAGTTTCCTGGCAGCGCAGCAATAGGCGGCCCAGAACTTCAGGAACCGCCACCGACAAAAAAGACCGTCCGTTCCCAAAAAATGGGAAGCGGGCGGTCTTTGCAGTTCACGCAGGCGTTGGATGCTCAGGCGGCCTCACCCAACGCGGCGCGGGCGAGATTGATGGCCTCTTCGATGGACAAGAGCCGTCCCCGACCTTCCGCCGCCTGGAAATCAGATGGCGAGAACCCCGCACGCAGAGAGGCCAGGGCCTTCTGCGCCTTCTGCTTCGTCTCCCACTCGGCGTTGGGATGGGACACGGCCAGTGCCAGCCATTCCACGGCCTGTGTCACGTCGCCCGCGGCTGCGATCAGCCGCGCCGCGCCCAACAGTACATCCAACACAATCAGGTTCATCCCCTGCTCTGCCGCGATGTCCAACGCCCGGCGATAGTGCCCGGCAGCCTCCGGCTTCATCTGGACCCCGGCGGTGTGGCCCATCTGGCAGAGGACGAGGGCCTGTGCAAATAGAAAGTCGATCCGCAGCGCGATTTCCAGCGCCTCTGATAATGGCGCCTCGGCCTGAGGATAGTTGCCCAAATCGAATTCCAGGCGGGCCAATTCGTGCAGCCGGGTGGCTATCCGTTGTGAGAAATCCGCTTCACGCGCACCGGCTACCTCCCGCTCGATCTGCGGACGCGCACGATCCCAATCCCCCAATAGGCGAAAGAGGCCGCCCAGGGTATGCCGAAATCCAAAAACACCGACCCAGGGCTGTTCTTCCTCTTCCGCAAGGGTGATCGCTTTCTCAAAAAGATCGATTGCCTGCTCCAATTGTCCTTTGGAAACCGCAATCCCTGCTGTAGCGAAAAAAGGTTCACCAAATGAACTGTCGATTTCCGCCACAAAGGGATCTCGCTGTCCGCTCAGGATTTTACGGTTGACGACTTCGGCCTCTGGGAATCTGCCCTGCATCAGATAGGGCAGGATACGCCATTGCTGGGGTGCATCCGAGCAGCCGGCCTGCTGCCAAAGGGTAACCGCCTTTTGCGAAAACCGATCCGCATCCAACGGCCGCCCACGCCCTGACTCCAGCAGGGCCAGAAGCGAGTAGGCCCACCCCAGGCGCATAAGGTTTCCTTCCTTCTGAAAGATGTCCAACCCTTCCCAAAGAAGCCTGCGGGCCTCTTCGTTGCGGCCAAGTGTGGCCTCGATCATCGCGAAGTAGCAACTCCTGACCGCAGATTCTTCGTTCTGCTTCGCAGCAATCTGCGCGTGGTAGGCGTGGACCCTTTCCAGCGCTGCCTGGAATGCCTCTGTGCCTCCCGTAAATGTGGAAAGATGGACCCACGGCCAGAAAAACTTTCCGGCAAACAACTGGTTTTCCTGGCCGGACTGACCTGCCTTCTCCGCCGCCTGCATAGCTTCCTCAAACAGCGGCAATACGCTGAGACGTGCGCTGATCCAGTAGCTATACGCCAGCAGTGCGGTGGCCCCGGTACTCAACAGTTCAAACTCTTCTTGCCGGACAGCCCAGTGCCAGGCGGCAAAAATGTTCCCCCGATCTGGCGACAATTCGGAGGCAGCTTTCCGCGGCGCGCGCCATTGGAGATCGTCCGTGCGATCAGCCAGCAGTTCGAGAAAATAGCGCGCGTGCCGGGCTTGCATCGTCTGTGCATCGTCGCCTGCCGCCAACTGCTCTGCGGCGAACTGGCGCAACAACTCGTGACTGTCGTATCGGCCAGTGGCGGAATGGCGCAGGAGTGACTGATCGATCAGCGCTGAAAGCAGAGGCAACCTCACATCCGCCACATCTGCCGCGGCTTTCCGGGTGAAACCGCCCTGAAAGACGGAGAGCCGGGCCAGACCCCGTTGCCCCTCGGGCGTCAGCAGCCCCCAGGAACGCTCGAAGACGGCGCGCATACTGCGGTGCTGGGCGGGCACATTGCGCAGGGACGTGCTGAGAAAGTCCACATCCTTCCCGATTTCAGCAACAATCTCGGCGCAGCTCATCGCCCGCAGCCAGGATGCGGCCAGTTCAATGCCCAGGGGCATCCCTTCCACCGCCTGACAGATCGACGAGACCGTCTCCGCCTCACAAATCGGGTCAAAGCCCGGTTGCATTTGCCGCGCCCGTTCTACAAAGAGACGGATGGCCGCACCAGACTCCGCCTGCTCGTCCGCTGCCTGTCCGCCCTCCGTCGCCAACCCTTCCAGCGGGAAGAGCCACTCCTCCTGCAAATTCAGTCGTGTGCGGGAAGTGACCAGCAGATCGGCATCGGGGGCATTCTGAACAATTTCGGCCAAGACATCTGCGTGTGGGGCCAACTGCTCGAAGTTATCCAGGACCAGCAGCAAATGTCGAGAAGCCAGAAAACGCCGAATCGCAACCCGTGCGTCGCCCTGCCCCCTGGGCAAGTCAAACAATTCAACCAGTGCCGAGAGCATCTGGCTGACATCGTACACGCCCACCAGCGACAAAAACCATACGCCGTCGGGATAGTTACCCGCCAGTCGCCGGGCCGCTTCGATGGCGAAGCGGGTCTTGCCCATCCCACCCGGTGCGACGACCGTCGCCAGCCGCACGTCGGGCCGGACGAGGAGGGCGGAGAGTTCGGACAGTTCGCCCTCGCGGCCGATGAAGGAGGTAGTGGGGACGGGAAGATGACCGGGTGAAGGGGTGACCGGGTGAGGGGGTGATGTCGGCGTGTCACTCTGTCGCCTTGTCACCCGGTCATCCAGCGCGGCGCGGGCAAGATGGACGGCTTCTTCCAGGGACGGGATTGGTGACGGTTGGCCCGTCGGCGGCAGAGCGGCCAATTGACGCTTGGCCCGCTGCTTTGTCTCCCAATCGCCATTGGGATGGCTGGCGGCTACAGACAACAATTTCCCAGCCTCCGTGTCTTTCTCCGCCGCGGCTGCTAGCTGCCCTACGCCCAGCAGCACATCCACAACAATCCCGTTCATCCCCTGTTCATCTGCAATCTCCAGCGCCCGGCGGTAGTAGTCTGCTGCTCCCGGTTTGCCCTGGGCCGCCGCCGTATGTCCCATCTGGCAGAGGACGAGGGCTTCGACGAAGAGGAACTTGATGGACTCGGCGATTGCCAGCGCTTCGGCCAGGGCTGCTTCCGATTCGGCGTAATGCCCCTCGTCGTATTCCAGACGGGCCAGCTCGTGCAGGCGGGTAGCGATGCGCTGCTTGAATCCAACCTCACGGACGGTAGCAACTTCCCATTCGATCTGACGCCGGGCCGCTTCCATCTGGCCCTGCAAACGCAGAACACTCCCCAACGAATACTGGAAGCCAAGTGCGACCTGCCAGAGTTGTCCCTGTGTCTCATAAATAGCCCGCGCCCGCTGGAAATGAATGGCAGCCTCGTCGAGCGTGCCGAGCGCGACGCCAGCTTCGCCCAAATGGTATTCGATTGTATCCAACCTGCCCATTGAGAATCCACGACAAAACGGATCAGCCTCTATCGTCCTGGCCTGTTCCCAAGTGTGACGCATCTCTTCCCATCGGCCCTGCATATGATAAACAATAGCACGGAATACAATTGGGTAGGGTGGCAGCTTGGCCTGACGCCACGCTTCGGCTACCTTGCCAAAGGTTTCATCTGCCAAGTGTACTTTGCCTTCCCCGGCGCGCAACAGCGCGAAGCGATGGTAGATTTTGCCCAGATCAGAAAGGTTCCCTGTTTCCCGGAGGATACGTATGGCATCCTCCATCCAGGCCGCACCCTCTTCGCCCCGGCCAACAGTTGCCACCTGCGTGCCAATAGCGCCGCTCAAGCGGGCGAGTTCTTCCCGATTGTCAGCTTTCGATTCGAGCAGAAGGGCGCGTGTTTCGAGCAATCGTTGCAGATAGGCCTCTGGCTGCATATGCGAATTACGCAGTTCGACTTGCTGCCGGAAACGAAGTAGGCCCAGCAAACCGGGTCGATCGTCCTCGATTCCAGCCTTTTCTTCCACGGCTGCAATGGCCTGGGCAAAGAGTTGCCAGCCGCCTTCCCGTGCATTTGTCAGATTGCAATAGAGAGGCAATAGCGTCGCCGCTTCCCGAAGCCCGGAAAAATGGCCCTGCTCACAGGACCAGCGCCATCCGGCGAAAAGATTCTCCCGTTCCGGGATCAATTCATCCAATGCCGGTTGCATCTGCCGCCATTGCAACGCTTCCCGGCGTTGTGAAAGATAGCCAAAAAAGCAGATCGCGTGTTTGTCGCGAATGCTCTCGGCCTCGCCACTCTTCGCCAACTGCTCGGCGGCGAACTGGCGCAGGAGTTCGTGGATATCGTAGCGTCCACTCGCCCCGTGGCGCAGGAGCGAATGGTCCACCAGCGCGGAAAGGAGGGGTAGACGCACCTCCGCCACAGCCTCTGCCGCGGCACGGGTAAAACCGCCCTGAAAGACGGAGAGCCGGGCCAGCCCCCGCTGCTCATTGGGGGTCAACAGCGCCCAGGAGCGCTCGAAGACGGCGCGCATACTCCTGTGCTGCTCCGGCACATTGCGCAAGGGTGTGCTGAGAAAGTCCACGTCCCGACGAATCTCCGCAGCGATCTCCCCACACTTCATCGCCCGCAGCCAGGAGGCGGCCAGTTCAATGCCCAGGGGCATCCCTTCCACTGTCCGGCAGATGGCCGCCACTGCTTCCGCCTCCGTAGCCGCATCGAAGCCGGGCTGCATCTGCCGTGCCCGTTCTGCAAAGAGCCGGATGGCCTCATTCGGCCCGACAAAGAGTACGACTGTGTCGTCTGTGACAACGCTTTCCATCCCAAGCCCGGTCAATGGAAAAGCCCACTCCTCCCGCAAATTCAGCCGCACCCGGGATGTGACCAGCACTTTCACATCCGGTGCGCCCTGGACAATCTCGGCCAGAACCTCAGCGGAGTCCACCAACTGCTCGAAATTGTCCAGCACCAGCAGCAGTCGGCGACGAGCCAGAAAACGCTGTACAGCCTCTTTCGCGCCGCCCGCACCCATCGGCGCGTCCAGCAGTTGCACCAGCGCGGCGAGCATCTGACTAGCCTCATTCACGCCTACCAGCGACAAAAACCATACGCCGTCAGGAAAATCGCCGGCCAGCCGCCGGGCCGCTTCGATGGCGAAGCGGGTCTTGCCCATCCCACCCGGTGCGACGACCGTCGCCAGCCGCACGTCGGGCCGGGCGAGGAGGGCGGAGAGTTCGGACAGTTCGCCCTCGCGACCGATGAAGGAGGTAGTGGGGACGGGAAGATGACCGGGTGAAGGGGTGACAGGGTGAGGGGGTGATGTCGGCGTGTCACCGGGTCGCCTTGTCACCCGGTCATCCCGCGCGACGCGGGCCAGGCGGATGGCTTCTTCCAGGGACGGGATTGGCGTGTGGGTTTCCGTCCGCGGCAGGTCGGCCATCAGGCGCTCGGCCCGGCGTTTGGTCTCCCATTCGCTGGCTTCGTGGATGTGGACGAAGTGGAGGAGAGAGAGGGCCAGTTGGCTGTCGCCCCGTAGCTGGGCAAGCTGGGCGATGCCGGTCAGCCCGTCGCAGACGATGCGGTCGATGCCTTCGGCGTCGGCGATTTCCAGGGCCTCGGCGTAGGCGGCGCGGGCGGTATTGGTCTGTTTCAGAGCGAGAAGGGAATGGCCCTGGGCGGTGAGAACCAGCGCGGTGGCATAGCGGAAGTCGATCTTGCGGGCGACGGATAGCGCCTCGTCCAGTAGAGCCAGCGCCCCTTCGTAGTCCCGCTGGTCGTGGCGCAGCCGGGCCAGGTGGTGCAGGCTGGTGGCGATAGGCTGACCGTACCCCACCCTGCGTGCGGTGGCCAGCGCGTCGAGCAATTTGGCTTCTGCATCTGCCTCATCAGCCAGACGAGCCAAGGCAGCGGGTGACAAATACATCGAATTTGTCACCTCATACCCGATCCCCACCGGTTCAAAACGGGCAAATGTCTCGGAGAAGTGATGCCTGGCGGAAGCAAAGTCGCCGGTGGCTGTGTAAAGTTCGGCCAATGAGCGGTCGGTATAGCCCGCCATCCCATTCTCGCCCTGTTCGACAAAGTAAGGAAGTGCGCGACGCAACAGCGCCCTGGCCCGGCGATAGTGACCGCGCATCAGTAGCGTAAGGCCCAGACCATATGTACTCTGGACATAGGATTTGTGTTCCCGTCCCTCCAGCACATGCACAGACTCTTCAATATAGCGCTGGGCTTCCCGAGGCCGTCCCCACCCAATTGCCACATACCCAATATCGCGCAATGTAGCGCCCACGCCGACTTCATTCCCGATCTCACGCAATAGGGCGAGGGCTTCGGTTGCCAGTTCCGTCGCTTCCGGGTTGTGACCGAGACTGGCGTGGCTCATTCCCAAAGCAGTCAGCGCCTGGGCCAAGTCCAATGGTGCGGCTGGAGCGGCTCGGCGCAGGAGGGCAACCGCTTCACGTTCGACAGCTAATCCGACCTCCTCCCGGTCACGGTGAATGCACTTCCCAAGCCGAAGAAGCAGCGAACCGAGCAAACCGGCATCTGCTGCTTCCCCATCAGTGGAGCGAAAAGCCTGGACAGCGCTTGCAAACGCAGCTTCTCCGCCGCGGTAGTCCCCCCGCCGCCGAAAATAATCCACCAGCCAGCGCATCATCCGGCCCACAACCGACGCATCCCGGTTCTCCACCCCCCGGCGCCAGGCGGCCAGGAAGTTGGGGGCTTCCCCTTCCAGCGCGGCGGAAACGGCGGCGTCCCCCGGCTCCAACTCCCAACCGGCCTGAGCCATCAGATCGGCGTAGAAGTCTGCGTGGCGCTGGCGGGCGTCCGCTTCGATAGCGGGCTGGGCGGCCAGTTTTTCCCCAGCAAAGCGGTGCATCAGCCCGTGCATATCGAAACGCTCCCCGGCCTGACGGCGCAGGAAGGAGTGGTCCATCAGCCCGGCCAGTTGCCGCGGCGTGGCGTCGGCCACCTCTGCCCCGGCCTGACGGGTGAAGCCGCCCTGAAAGACGGAAAGACGGGCCAGGAGATTCTGCTCGTCCGGGTCCAACAGCGCCCAGGAACGCGCAAAGACGGCGCGCAGGCTGCGGTGGCGGGGGGGCAGATTGCGCAGGGTCGTGCTGAGAAAATCGACGCCCCGCTGGATTTCGGCGGCAATCTCGGCGCAGGACATCACACGCACCCAGCCCGCGGCCAGTTCAATGCCCAGGGGCATTCCTTCCACGGCCTGGCAGATAGCGGTTACAGCGGATTTCTCTTTGTTCAGTGAAAAGTCCGGCTGCACCCGACGGGCTGTCTGCTCGAAAAGGGTCAACGCGGAGGAAGCCGCCCCTTCCCCTTCCAAAGAAAGCCCGGCCAGGGGGTAGAGAGATTCTTCCAGCAGATTGAGCCGCTCCTGGGAGGTGACCAGCACTTTGACACCCGGCGCGTCTGGCAGCACTTCGGCCAGAAAATCTGCGGCGTCCAGCAGATGCTCGAAATTGTCCAGGAGAAGGAGTGCTTTCTTCTCACGCAGGAAGGCAATGAGCGACGAACGGGGCTCCCCGCCGCTGGGTGCGGAGAGGGCAGCGGCTATGGCCGCGGGCACCCCATCCGCCGCTTCCACCTGGGCCAGGGGCACAAACCAGACGCCGTCGGGGAAGTCGGTCAACAGCGCTTCGGCCACGGCCAGCCCCAAACGGCTCTTGCCAATGCCACCCACGCCGGTAATCGTCACCAGCCGGGCGTTGGGTGCGGCCAGCAGGGCCAACACTGCCTCCACTTCCCGCTGGCGACCGACAAAGGGGGTAGCCTGGGGCGGGAGGTTGTGACCGGGTGAAGGGGTGACAGGGTGACCGGGTGAAGGGGTGACAGGGTGAGGGGGTGATGTCGGCGTGTCACCCTGTCGCCTTGTCACCCTGTCATCCTGTGCGAAGCGCCGGGTGCGAATCGCCTCGTGCAGTTCCGTCGTCTCCGCCTCCGGGGGGACGCCCAGTTCTTCGTCGAGCAGGCGCAGGCATTCTTCGTACTGGCGCAGGGCCGCGGCCTGTTGACCGGCCAGGGCGTAGAGGCGCATCAGGCCGCGGTGGGCCGGTTCGTGGAGATTGTCCAGGGCGAGCAGGCGGCGGGCGTAGGGGATGGCGGCGGCGGGATCGCCTGCGGTCTGGTGGTGGGCGACGAGCCGTTCCAGCGCCCCGGCCAGCAGCCGGCGGTATTCTTCGGATTGGAAGAAGCGCCAGTCGTCGAAGTCCGGCGCATCGGCCAGACTGAAACCGGTGAGGAAATCGCCCCGGTAGAGGCTGTCGGCCTGGGTCAGACGGGCGGGATCGCCGCTTTCCACAGCGGCCAGAAAGTCGTCCACGTCCAGCCGTACATCGCCGGAGAGGCTGATATTCTCCCGGTCCGCGGCCAGCCAGTCGCCGTCGCCCAGTGCGCTTTTCAGGCTGGAGAGCTCCCGGCGCAGTGCGCCCCGGGCGTCTTCGCTCTCCGGCCAGAGGAGCGCGGCCAGGCTGTCCCGGCGCTGCTGTTCACCGGTCACGGCCAGGTGTGCGAGCAGAGCCAGACTCTTTTGGCGGGGGAAGGCGATGGCTTCCCCGTCGATTTCGACCCGAGGCGGGCCGAGGAGGAAAAGAGAGAGCGGCATAGGAATTCAGAAGTTGGAATGTGGAATGCGGAATGCGGAATGACGTACTTCGATTGTACACGAGAGCGGGGTGTAAAGCAACCGTTCCGAAAGTGGCCTGAATTTGGAAAGACGCTGAGGTGGTTTAGGAATAGAACGCGGATGACGCGGAAAGGACGGATAAGCGCGGATAAAAATCTGCGTCAATCCGTTTTTTCCGCGTCATCCGCGTTCTATCTTCTCTTTGCGACGCTTTTTGCGACGGTAGCTGCGGCGGCGGGGTAACGGGCGATGGATAGACTGGGAATCAAGAAAGCTGGTCAGCAGAAATCACAGAGACCAGCACAGCAGACCCAAATGCAGCAGTCAACACAAGGAGAAACCCAATGAACCGCCAGCCGAATCGCACCAGCAGCACCGTCCGCAGCCAGACCCACACCGCTTTCTATCTGTCTCAAAAGGAGAATCCTATGAACCGCCGAATCGCCACCGTCCTCTTTTCTCTCTGTACCCTTCTGATTCTGAGCGCCTGCGCCGTGCCCAGCCCTTTCCAGACAACCGGTAGTGTCACTGTCCTGCCCAAAGTCGCCTTCAATGATATGCAAATCAACGACCGCCAGCAGTTGGCCGAGTACCAGGCGAGCCTGTCCGCCTTCTCACTGGTGACAGCCGCTCCCAAACCGGCAGCGAAGACCAGCGGTCTGCAAATCAACGACCGCCAGCAGTTGGCCGAGTACCAGGCGAGCCTGTCCGCCTTCTCACTGGTGACAGCCTCTCCCAAACCGGTAGCGAAGACCAGCGGCCTGCAAATCAACGACCGCCAGCAGTTGGCCGAGTACCAGGCCACGCTCCGCTAACCGCACGCAGTGCCCTTCCATCAACATCGCCTCCCCCGTGTACTGGGAGAAGCGCCCCGCCTGGCAAGAGGTGGGGCGCTTCGTTTGTAAAATATACGTAGCCCATCAGACCCGAATAACAAAACGGACACCCGATGCATCGGGTGTCCGTTTTGTTGATGGCTGGGGGACAGGGATTTGAACCCCAACTGCGTGATTCAGAGTCACGTGTTCTGCCGATTAAACTATCCCCCATCGGCTGTACAACGAAAGACAGGATAGCACAGAATCGGGCCGTCGGCAAATTTCAGACCCTCCGGGGGTGTCTGTGTTCGCCTTGCCCGAAACCTGAGATGGGGGGAGACGACAGCACTGTTGGCAGGGACAAAAAAGGGGTCGTTCTGGGATTGGGTGCGGTGATAAGGGCTTGTCAAAGAATAACTTCCCGTTTTGGTGCGTCGCACTGTCCAGATGAGGTTGCGGACTAGAGTCATTTCGTGGACAGTGCGACGCACCGGATGGAACTTATTTCTTGACGAGTCCTAAGCTGTGATTCGCCACAATTAACGCAAGCAAATACGCTGAGGGACGGGGAGCGGTGTATTTTTGGCATAGAACGCCGACCCGAAAAGCCGGAGGGGAATATCCCTCCGGCTTTTCGCGGGGCTGGCTATCGTTGAGTGGCCGCAGCCATCGCGGCCGTCAGCTCGGCCAGCGATTCCTGACTGGTGGTAAATGTATACGATTGAATCTTGCCCCCTCGTATAGCGCCTGCCCACTCCCCTTTGAGGGCGGCGATGCCCATTGCCTTCAACCCGTCGTCGGTGTAGCTGTCCAGGCAGGTGACCCGTGCCCCGGTAATTCGACAGTTGCTTAAGGTTGTGATCCCCTTCGCGCCGACAAGCGTATCGTACCAGCCGCGAATCTCCGCGTGGCCGTGAAAGACCGCGTCGCCTTCCGGTCCGGCGGGACTGATAGTCACGCTGGCATCCTCGGCCACATACGAGAGCGCCCTCTCAATATCGCCCTTGTTCAGCGCTTCTTGCCATGAGTTGATCACCGCCATGGCCAGAGGCTGTGGAAGACTCTGACAGGCGGAGAGCAGAATCAACCCCATACCCAAAAAGGATAAAATTTTTATCATCTCACACCTCCTGCTGAATTGTTGGAACCGATTGACGTATAGTTGTTCAGATAATCTTTGCAGTGCAGGGATTCATCTGAACAACTATCCATAGCATATACATCTGGCGTGGGGAATTCGTGAGGGAGATTGTGAACAGTCTGGAATTTTATAGAAATCGGCCTATAATTGGGGTGAACTGATTGTGGGAACCGGGCCACACGCACTCTCGAATGTCGCTGTAATTCTGGTCGATTCCCGCAGTCCTGAACACCATGCGAAGCCACTTCGTCAGACCGAAAGCGGCTCCGGCTATAGGAGGTCACGCTGTGGATATCGCGCCTGTGCTGCCTCATCTGTCGCTCTCCTTGCTCGGCCCTCTGCGCGTGACGTTGAATGGGGAATCTGTCACCACTTTCGACTCCGCCAAAGTGCGGGCACTCCTCGTATACCTGGCCGCCGAGGCCGATCGTCCGCGCCCCCGCGATGTGCTGGCCGGACTGCTGTGGCCGGATTTTCCCCAACGCACCGCCCTTGCCAATCTGCGCTACGCTCTCTCCAATCTGCGTAAGGCGATCGGGGATCGGGACGCCCAGCCTCCTTTCCTGCTCATCACCACCGACGCCCTCCAATTCAACCGCGCCAGCGTTCATACTTTAGACCTGCACGACTTCAGCGAATCTGTCGCGGCAGGCACAGTGGAACGCTGGCAGCAGGCAGCCGCCCTTTATCGCGGCCCATTTCTGGAAGGCTTCGCGGTGGGCGATAGTGCGGCCTTTGAGGAGTGGCTCGTCCTCAAACGGGAGCAGTTGGGGCGGCAGATGATCAGCGCGCTGCGTCGTCTCGCCGACCATTTCGAAGTGCGCGGCGAGTATGAGTACGCCCAGCAATACACCTGGCGGCTGCTGGAGCTGGAGCCGTGGCAAGAGGAGGGCCATCAACAGCTAATGCGCCTGCTGGCGCTTGGGGGGCAACGGGGCGCAGCCCTGGCCCAATACGAGAGTTGCCGCCGCCTGTTGGCCGACGAACTCGGCGTCGAGCCGTCCGTCGAGACCACCGCCCTTTACGAACGCATCCGCGGCGGTCTGTTGTCGGCCTGGACCGGTCATCCAACGCTCCCAGTCTTTCTTAGCCCACAGACACCTCTGGTGGAAAGCGAACGTCCTCTCTTCGTAGCCAGGCAACCGGAACTCGACCGTCTCGACCAGTTGCTCACCCGCGCCCGCGCCGGTCATGGACGGGTGGCCTTCATCAGCGGAGAGCCGGGCAGTGGCAAAACGATGCTGCTTCAGGAGTTCACCCGGCGCGCGCTGGTTGCCCACCCGGATTTGATTGCCATCAGCGGCTACTGCAACGCGTATACCGGCATCGGGGATCCCTATTTGCCCTTTCTGGAAATGCTGGAAATGCTGACCGGTGACGTCGAAGCCCAGTGGACCGGAGGCGGAATCACAGGGGAGCACGCACAGCGCTTGTGGGCGCTACTTCCGGAGACGCTCTCTGCGCTGATGCGCGATGGCCCTGGGCTGATCGATCGCTTTGTAGCGGGGGGCGGACTGCTGGCCCGCGCCCAAATCGGCGCGCCGGTCCAGGCAGACCCCCTAAATGAACTGCTAAAACGCAGGGCGGCCAGCACCGGCGCAGCCAATCTCCAGCAGACCGATCTTTTCGCCCAGTATACAAAAGTGCTACATGCGTTGGCGCGCAAGCGCCCGCTGTTGCTGACAATCGACGATTTGCAATGGGCCGATATCGGCTCTGTCAGCCTGCTCTTTCATTTGGGGCGGCGTCTCGCCGGGGAGCGGATATTGCTGCTCTGTGCCTATCGGTCCAGTGATCTGGCAGCGGGCCGTGCCGGCGAACGCCATCCAGTCGAGCCGGTCGTCAATGAACTGCAACGGATATACGGCGATGAGCCCCTGGACCTGGCCCAGGCCGATGGACATTGCTTTGTAGAGACGTTGCTGGACGCCGAGCCGAATCGTCTGGCCGCCTCATTTCGGGCGACACTCCACAGACATACGAGCGGTCACCCTCTCTTTACCGTCGAGCTTCTGCGCGGTCTGCAAGCCCGGGGCGATTTGATGAAAGACGAAGCGGGTTGCTGGACAGAAGCAGCCAGCATTCAATGGGAGAAACTGCCACCCCGGCTGGAAGCGGTGATTGCCGAACGTATCGGTCGTCTGTCCGCACTACTGCAAACGACTTTGACCGTCGCCAGCGTGGAGGGTGCAGACTTCACACTGGAGGCTGTGGCCCGGGCGCAGGCGGTGGATGCAGGGGAGATACTTCGGCGATTGAGCGGGCCGTTGGGCAAAGAGCATCAGCTGGTGGCTGCGTCGGGGGGGCGGCAGCTGGCCGAGGGCTATCTCTCGACCTATCGCTTTCGCCACTTCCTCTTCCAGAAATATCTGTACAACCGGCTGGACGAAGTGGAGCGGAGACACTGGCACCAGGCGTTGGGGAACGCATTGGAAGCGCTACACGGGAGGCAGGCTAATGAGATCGCGGCACAGTTGGCGCGACACTTTGAATCTGCCCGACTGCCCACCAGGGCAGTGGGCTATCTGCTGGCCGCGGGCCACAAGGCTGCGCAACTTTCTGCCCATGCGGAAGCCATTGCCCACTACCGCCGCGGGCTGGAGTTGCTCCCAGCTCTGCCAGATTCCCCCGAACGCGCGCAACAGGAACTGGCCCTGCAAATGAGCTTGGGCGTCTCCCTCGCCGAATCCAGAGGTTATGCGGACCCGGAAATGGGCCGGGCCTACGGGCGCGCCTGGGAACTGTGCAGGCAGCTAGGGACCACACCGGAACTCTTTCCCGTCCTCACCGGGCTGGGCGGATTCTATTCACTGCGGGCGGAAAATCAGACGGCGCGCTTGGTGTATGAGGAGATTTTGGCTGTGGCTCAGCGCACTACCGATCCGGCACTGCGGACGATAGGCCATTGGGGCATCGGATACCTGCTGGTCGTGACGGGAGAGTTCGTGGTCGGTCGTGCCCATTTGGAGCAGGCACTTGCCTTCTATGACCCCGCACAGCACCGCTCTCTCGCTTCCGTCTACTATCAAGACCCCGGCGTCTCCTGTCTGGTCTGGTTGAGTTGGGCTTTGTGGGCGTTGGGCTACCCGGATCAGGCCCGGCAACGCAGCCGTGAAGCCCTGGCCCTGGCCCAGGAATTGGGCCATCCCTTCACCCAGGCCTTTGCCCTGGGGCTGGCGGCTGCCTTTCATTTTTTCCGGCGGGAGCCGTTGGAAACCGAACAGCAGGCGGAGGCCGCCATTGCCATTGCATCGCACAATGGCTTTCCCTTCTGGGCATCTGTGGGAATGGTCATGCGCAGGTGGGCGTTGGCCCACCAAAAGAGCGGCGAGGCAGGCCAGTCCGCCATCCGCGAAGCTATCGCCTTTGCCCGGGCCAGCGGGGCGAAACAGCCGCTGCCGACCTGGCTGATGGCCGGCGCCGAAGTCTGCGCCCGGCGGGGTCTGGTGTCGGAGGGGCTGGATCTTCTGGCTGAGGCCCAGACAGAAATCGATGAAAGGGGCGGTTGCGTTGACGAGGCAGAAGTATACCGACTGCGCGGCGAGCTCCTGTTGCAATCGAATGCAGAAGAGAGCGAGGCCGATGCCTGTTTTCAAAAAGCCGTCGAGATTGCCCGTCGCCAGCAAGCGAAATCGTGGGAACTGCGGGCAACGGTGAGCCTCTGCCGGCTCTGGCAACGCCAGGGGCAGCACGAGAAAGCACGCCGGCGGCTGGCAGAATGCTATGGCTGGTTTACGGAAGGTTTTGCTACGCCAGATTTGCAGGAGGCCGCAAAGTTGCTTGATGAACTTACGCGGCCTTACAGAGGATAAAGAGCAGACGCAGGTTGACACAGAAACGACTGATCTGTGCTTATTTGTACTCAATCCACCCGATCTGGACAAATGGGTGTTCTTCGTTGGCCGTGGCCTCTCCTGCCTGGGACGGAATCAGCCACCTGCCGGCAAAGGCACGCACGCCCACCTCCGCCCGGTAACGGCCCGGTCCCGCCCACGCCGGCCAGTCGATGGCGTAGCTGTCCCGCACAGTCTGGCCCGGTGACCAGCGGTCGGTGGCATAGCGACCCTCGCCCGGCGAGCGCTGCCACTCCCAGATCAGTGTACCGTCCTCAGCAGTGACCCGCAGAACCACCCGCAGATCCTCGACGGGTCTAGCGGTGGCTGTCCAGTAGAGAACGGGTCCATCCCCCATCTCCACAGCCCGCAGTTGAATTTCGCCAAAGTCAAGAGCGGCAGCCCTGGCCGCAGCCGTCGGCTGCCGGATGACTGCTCCGGGGGAGTAGGCGGGCAGAATGACACCGGCCAGAATAGCGATACCCCACAGCGCAGTGGCCGCCACCAGCACCCCTGCCCGGCCCAGCCAGACCCGCAGCCCCAGCACCCAGAGCGCCACAATCGGCACCAGCGCTGGATAGAGCAGCCGTCCCTGATCGGTTCCCAGCGCGATGAGGGAGTATTGCCCCATCACCCCGGCAGTTGCCAACACTGCCACCAGCAACAAAAGAATGGCCGGGCGCGTGGCTCTTGCCTGACTGCTCCTCCAGAGGCGGGCAAGGCCCAGCCCCGCCAGCACTGTCAAGCCCAGCAGCAGCCAGTCCATCCACCTCGGCTGGGCGATCTGGCCGATGGCCCCAAAGCGCCCCCAGAAGGAGAGAAACCAGCCCTTCACCAGCCACCAGCTATCGGCCCAGCCCCAGGGCGTCAGCCGCTGATCAATCGTCTGGCGGGCCAGTTCCAGCCCCATTGGGTCGCCGTAGAGTTGCCAGTTGCGCCAGAACCAGGGCCCGGCTATCAGCCCAGCCGGGAGAAAGACGGCCAGGAGATTGGGCAGCCCGGCCACAAAGCGCCGCCGGGTTGGGGTGGCCGTCGGCAGGGAGTAGAGGATGAGGGCTACGGGCAGCCAGACCGCGACTGTGCTGACTTTTGTGAGCAATCCCAGCCCCAGGGCCAGGGGTGTCCACCAGCCGGCGCGCAGACTGCCATTGGCGCGGGCGATAGCGAAAGCGCCCCACAGGGCCGCCGCGGCGAAGAAAGCTGCCGGCCCGTCGTTGCTGGCCGCGCTGCCAATGAAGGCAAAGGTGGGCAGAAAAGCCAGCACACCGGCCACCGCCAGGGCCAATCTTTTTTCGTTGGGAAAGGCAGCCCGCACCAGTCCATACGCCGCCACAATTGTGCCCAGGCTGAGAAGGATGGACCAGAGCCGGGCCAGATGAAAGGCCAAAGGGCCGCTGCCCAGTGGCCAGACTTCCTGGCTGGTATGGATAAAGAAATTGACGGGTCCTTCCGGGGGGGTGGGAACCCGCAGGTCTGGATTGGCCCGCAGAAAGTCGGCGGAGGGTTCGGCGAAGATGCCGGCAAGCAGCGCGGCGCTGGCGTGATAGAAGGGCGGGTGTTTGCTCTGGGTGACCGTCGGCCCGACAGGCAGGCTGCGTTCCTGGGCCAGATAGACGATATACGCCCAGTGATCCGCTTCGTCCGGCGCTTCGCCCAGGGGATTGGCCCAGGAATAGGCCAGGGCCAGCAGCAGGTGACAGACAAGCAGGGCGCTGAGAAGCCATCTCTCCTGTTGTAGCTGCTCACCCCCACCCAACCTCCCCCACTGTGGGGGAGGAGTCGCTCCACTTCCCTCCCTGGAATGGGGAGGGGTAGGGTGGGGTGGCTGAACAGATACCTCCCGTTTCAACTCTTCTCCGGCTATCGTATGCAAACCCATCCCCTTTGCGCTTTGCCCCTGCCGTCTGATGCGCTATAGTGAACAATCATCGCACTATAATTCAGCCTTTCCCAATCGACAAAAAGCCTATGAATCGAACCAAACTCTGGCTTTCCCCCCGGCTGCTATCCCTGGGATGGCTGTTGCTCCTCTTGCCTGTGCTGACACCGCTCCTGCGTCCCGGCTTCTTCATCTCCGACGACGGGCGCTTTCACGTCTATCGCATAGCCGCCCTGGCCGACGCCTGGCGGGAAGGGGTGTTGCATCCCCGTCTCTTCCCCGATTTCGGCTTTGGCTACGGCCAGGCCGTGCTGAACTACTATTCCCCCCTCAGCTATTGGCCGGGCGCGCTGCTCTCTCTGTTGGGGATGAGTCCGACAGTGGCCTTTCAGTGGACGGTTGGCCTGGGTTTTGTGCTGGCTGCCCTGGCCGCCTATGCCTATGCGCGCTCGTTGTGGGGGCAGACGGCCGGGGTGTTGGCCGCGCTGGTCTACAGCTATCTGCCCTATCACCTGGCCGACGCCTACACCCGGGGCGCGCTGCCCGAACATTTCGCCTTCATCTTCCCGCCGCTGATTCTGTGGGCCTACACTGCCCTCTTCCGGGCCGACAGTCGGGCCGGGTACCTGTTCAGCTACCCCACCCTACCCCTCCCCATTCCAGGGAGGAAACTGGATCGACTCCTCCCCCAAGATGGGGGAGGTTGGGAGGGGGTGAACAGTGACCGGACCGGAGAGCGGTTTGCACCGGGCATTCTGCTCCCCCTGCTCTGGGGCAGCCTGGCCTGGGCCGGACTGGTACTCACCCACAACCTGACGACGCTGCTGATGGCCTTGGCCGCTATTCCCCATCTGCTGCTGCTGACTCTCTGGAGCCGTCGCTGGGATCGGCTGCTCTGGGCCGCGCTCTCTCTGCTCCTGGCTATGGGGATAAGCGCGGGCTATTGGCTGCCCGTACTGGCTGAAAGCGGTGCGGTGGGCATTGGCGGCGGGCCATCCCAGGGCTTTGTCAACCACCTGCTGGCCCTCCCCGATCTGCTGGCCCGTGGGATTCTCTATCCCTACCGGGATGCCAACGGGCTGGGGCTGGTCTATCCCCTGAGTTGGCTGACCCCCCTGCTTCTGATCGGGGGGCTGGCCGCCTTTTTCGCCCAGCGAACCCAGGGGGTGGAGCGGGCGGCGCTGGCCTATCATCTGGCCCTGGCGCTCGGGGCCATCGCAATGACCACAACCGCCACCCTCTTTCTCTGGCTGCCCCTGACCCCACTTCTCGGCCATCTTCAATATCCCTGGCGTTTTCTGGTGTTGGAAGCCCTGGGATTGATGATCTGTGCCGCGTGGCTGCCCCGGCTGCTGCCCCGTCTCCCCGGCTGGCTGTGGGCCCTGGGGCTGACCGGGCTGCTGGCTATCTTCTCCCTGCCTGGCCTGCCTGATCTGCCTTTGCATCTGCCCGCAGACGATCTCTGGTCGCCCCAGCGTATGTGGCAAGAGGACGCAGAGACCGGGCAGGTGGGCGCTACGTGGACCGGCGAGTTTGTGCCGGTGACGGTGACAGAGCAACGCTGGGCACTGGGCCGACCCCGGGACGGCGCAGCCGATGGACCAGCGCTGACACCTGGGCCCACTGTGCAGATTTCATCCCTGGGCCACAGCCGGATGGAGGTAGCTGTCGAGAGCGCCATCCCCTTCGATCTGCGTCTGCATCAGTTCACCCCGCCGGGCTGGAATGCGGCGCTTGACGGCGCGCCGGTGGCTGTCGCCGCTACGGGAGAGATGGGGCTGGTGACCGCCTCTGTGCCCGCAGGCAGCCATCAGATCACTTTTGCCTTTGGGCCGACTCTGGCCCGACGGCTGGGCGCTGCTCTGGGGTTGCTGGCCGTGGCTCTCTGGGTTCTGCTGGTCTGGCGGGCGGGAAGGTCCGGGGCGGCGGGGCTGCTGGCGGCCCTTGCTCTGCTCCTGGCGCTGAACGGGCTGGGCATTGGCGCACAGGCGCGAACCCCCATTCCTGCCCAGGCCCGGCTTGGGGATACGGCGCTGCTCATCGGCTACGAGAGCAGCCCGGCCCGGGGCGAACGGGCGCTGGATGTGACCCTCTACTGGTTTGCTCTGCGGGATACCAGCGCCAACCTGAATGTCTTTGTCCATCTGTTGGGCGGAGATGGCGGGGTGGCAGGGCAGCACGACGGCGCGCCTGTGGGGGGCTTCACCCCCACCAGCCGCTGGCGGGCCGGGGAGATCATCGCCGATACCCACCGGATTCCTCTGCCGCCGGAGATCGGGCCGGGGGTCTACGGGCTGAAGGCGGGGCTGTACGACCCGGCGACGGTGACGAACTTGCCCGTCTCTCCCCCCACACCGGACAACCGGGTGGAGCTGGGACAGGTGGATGTGGGGTGGTAGGCGCAAAATTTAGTTTGACAATTCCACACCCGTTCGCTGGGTTTCGATACGCCTCGAAGACTCGGCTACTCAACCAGCGCTCACTGATTCCGGTTTTTCGTGCCATACATTGGGTTGTGATTGAAACGATTCCACTGGAGGTTGCAATGAGTCCTGTACGAATGTCAAAGCTGGAAGCGGCCATGCGCACGGTCCTGGCCTTTAACGACGCCTTCAACCGCCACGACGTGGCCGGGATGATGGCGCTGATGACCGAAGATTGTCTCTTTGAGAATACCAGCCCCGCACCGGATGGGACGGTCTATGCGGGGAGGGTGGCGGTCACAGCTTTTTGGGACTCCTTCTTCCAGGCGGCGCCCCAGGCCCGTATCGACATCGAAGAGATATTCGGGATGGGGAAGCGCTGCGTTATGCGCTGGAAATACAGTTGGGGCCACGGGAACGCAGCCGCGGGTTACGTGCGCGGCGTGGACGTCTTCCGGGTGACGGGCGGGCTGATCCGGGAGAAGTTGTCGTATGTGAAGGGGTGAGGGGGTCTATCAGGCGATCCGACTTCTGCGTAGCGGCGTACATCCTGACGCTACATTTTCTCGCCCACTGGCGCACCCATTGAATCCGCGGTATACTCCCCCCATCGACTTTCTTTCTCCATCCACAAAACCGGTTTACGCACATGACAACCCATACCCAGGCCAACACCCCCGCGGTCGGCTATGCCGCGCTGGTGCGGGGCAACCCCAACTTTCGCAATCTCTGGCTGGGCCAGATCGTCAGCCTCCTGGGCGACTGGTTCAACCTCATCGCCTCGGCCGCGCTGGTGGGCGCGCTGACCCAATCCGGGCTGGCGATCGGTTCCCTCTTCGTCGTGCGGATGCTGGCCCCCTTCCTCATCAGCCCGATTGCCGGGGTGGTGGCGGACCGCTACAACCGCAAGCACATCCTCATTGCCGCGGATCTGGTGCGGGCAGTGACGGTCTTCGGCTTCCTGTTTGTGCGGGAGCCAGGCCACGTCTGGATTCTCTATACGCTGACCGCTGTGCAACTGGCCCTGAGTGGCTTCTTCTTCCCGGCCCGCAATGCCATTTTGCCCGACGTGACCACCCCAGAAGAGCTGGGCGCGGCCAATGCCCTCAGCTCTGCCACCTGGTCGGTGATGTTGGCGGTAGGCGCGGCCCTGGGCGGGCTGGTATCCGGGACGTGGGGTATCTATCCCGCCTTTGTCATCGACGGGCTGACTTTTCTGCTCTCGGCCTTTTTCATCTGGCAGGTGCGGGTACACAGCGTGCCCAGTCTGGCCGCCTCTGACAAGAGCGTGGCCGCGGCGGTGGGCCAGTATGTGGAGGGGCTGCGCTATCTGCGCCAGAATTTGGATGTGTTGGCTGTGGCTGTGCAGAAGGGGGTCAACTCTTTCTTTCTCTCGTCGGGCTTTCAGGTGCTTCAGGTGGCGATTGCCCAGGACGTCTTTGTCATCGGGGAAGGGGGCGGCGTCAGTCTGGGGTTGATGTTTGCCCTGGCCGGAGTGGGGACAGGGCTGGGGCCTATTCTGGCCCGCCGATATACGGGGGACCGCAACCGGGCACTGCGCTGGGCGATTGCCCTGGGCTATCTTATCGGCGGCGCAGGAATGGTGCTGACCGCGCCCCTGACGAGCTTTGGCGTTGTCCTGCTGGGCACAGCGCTGCGGGGCATCGGCGGCGGAATGATTTGGGTCTTCTCCACCCAACTGCTGCTCCAAACCGTGCCGGGCCAGGTGCGGGGACGGGTCTTTGCTATGGAGTTCGCCATCTTCTACCTGGCCAGCGCGGCCGCCTCCAGTCTGGTGGGCGCGGGGCTGGACACATCTCTGGGCATCTCCGGCGTCATCTGGTGGATGGCCGGGCTGAGTCTGATCCCTGCGGGGCTGTGGACGTTCTACGTCTGGCGTAAGGGCCAGACAGCCGTCACAGCCCCGTGACAGAGGCGGATTTCGGATTTTTGCTCCCCGCCGGTCCGTGACCGGCGGCAGGCACACACCAAAAAGCTCGCCGGGTCACGGACCCGGCGAGCGCGCTTGCAAGTGTAGGCGGATTTATGCCGTCGTGTACTGGCAACCTTATCCCTTCTTCTATGCCCCTGCCCAACTCTCTGCCAGGGGGGCGATCCGCTCCCCGTCCCACCAGCCATTGCCAATCAGAATCCGATAGCGCTGCTGAATGGTTTCACCGGGCTGGAGGTGATAGATTTCGTCGAACATCCAGGAAAAGGCCGCGCAGGCAAAGGGGTCCCGGCGCATAAACCACTGGGTGGGGTGGCGCAGACTGGACGGATGGTCCATAAAGACGAGGGTAGAGCGGTCGCCGCTGCCGTCGTGGCAGCCACTGTAGGCAACCCAGGCCGCGCGTTCGCCCATAATTTCGTCATCCCGGCGACCTGCGCTGTCGATGACCGTTCCGTTGAGAAAAGAACGGGGACCCCGCCAGAAGAGACCGCCATAGCCCGCTTTGATGCGGCCCGCGGTGGTGGGTGAACCGATTTCGATGACTTTGCCCCGCACATTTGTCAGGCTGCTGCTGAAATCCAGCGCCCAGTACTCTCCATCCCCCAGAATGGCGGGGACTCCAATCTGCCGCTCCTCGGCCATCCAATGCTCGCCGCCCTGGGTAACCCAGGAGAGGCGCTCCCGGGCCTGAAAGCTCTCGCCGTCAAAGTCGATGGCGTCCCAAGCGTCGTGGCGCTGGCTGCCGTTGTTGGGCAGGGGAATGTAGCCCTGGCCGTGACGGTAGCTGCCCCCACCCCAGAAGTTCTGATCTTCCAGATGGGCGATGGTCATAGCAATGCCCTTGTGCCAGACGTGATCGTAGGGGCGGAAGATCGTCACCAGATTGCCCGCCAGATCATGCACCGGGTGGAAATAGGGCTTGGGCGATTCGCTTTGGTCCATTTTCGGTTGGTAGACGTAGCGAAAGAGGGTCGTGTCGCCCCGACGCAGCTCCAGGGCGTCGTCGTAGTCGTGGGTCAGATGAAGGGTAGACATTCGATTCGCTGTTCCTTGTGTAAATTAATGGTAAGCCGTGAAGCGTGCAACGTGAGAGCCGATTGAGAAGTCCCGGGTTGTGTGACGGAACCAATTCCAGCCTCCTGTCTCCAGTCTCCAATCCCTTCTCCCTATCCCACGCTTACATCTGTCGGGTAGAGGTCCAGCCGCTCCACATTGGCCCGCTGGGGCAGACCGGCCACAAAGACGACGGCCGCGGCCACATCTTCGGCCTGCATCATTTTGGCTCTGGCTTCGGCGGAAGGGGGTACAGGGCGCAGGTCGAGAATCGGTGTCGCACCCACGCCGGGGTTGATGGTGCAGGCCCGCACCATATGGGGGTTGCCCTCTTCGTTGGTGACGCGGGTCAGGGCGTGCATACCCAGTTTGGAGGCGCTGTAGGCCACCCCGGCCAGGAGGCTGGGGTAGTTGGCGGCTTTGGAGCCGATGTTGACGATTGTGCCCTCCCGCCGCTCCACCATCTCCGGCAGCACATTTTTGGTGAAGAGCCAGGCGCTGGTCAGGTTGACGTCGATGATGCGTTGCCACTCCTCTTCGGTGGTGGCGTCGATACGCCGGTGAGAGACATTCATCCCCGCGTTGTTGACCAGCACGTCAATCCGGCCCAGCCCCTGGCGGGCTGCGGCTACCGTCGCTTCTATCTCGGCCTGCACGCCCACATCACAGGGGCAGACGATTGCCGTGCGCCCCATCGAGCGTATCCGGTTGGCAAGTGCTTCCAGTTTGTCGGCCCGGCGGGCCACCAGGGCCACATCCGCGCCGACCTGGGCGCAGGCCAGGGCGATGGCCTCGCCAAAGCCGCTGCTGGCACCGGTGACGACGATTTTTTTGTTTTCCAGTCGGTTCATTGGGGGTCTCCTCGTTCAGGTGGTGGGTGGATATCCAAACGAGGGAATGATAGCACAGAAGGGGGAATTGGGGTATCTGGCGGTCTGCATTGGGTATAGTCGGTAGACCGCAACGGTGTCGGGCCTGACTTATGGCTCTGGACTGGTGATGGCGGGCTGCTGATAATCATTGACCAGCTTGTCCTGCCTGTGATAGAGTCCCCCTATGAAAATATCGGACATCCATCGGTTATATGTGATCCAATGAAATTCCTCGTTTCCCAATTGCTCCACTTTTGGCGGGATCGGCCCAGCCGCATTAATGCCATCGCCCTGTTGCGCTTTCTGGCTGTTTTGACAGGGATCGTGACACTGTACAGCGTCATTTTTCACTATTTGATGGCCTATGAAGGGCGGCAAGAGAGTTGGGTCACCGGCTTTTATTGGACGCTGACTGTCATGTCCACCCTGGGTTTCGGTGACATTACCTTTCACTCCGATTTGGGACGACTCTTTTCTACGCTTGTCCTGTTGAGCGGCATCATTTTTTTGCTGGTGTTGCTTCCCTTTACTTTTATCCAGTTTTTCTACGCGCCGTGGATGAAAGCCCAGGAGGCGGCCCGCGCTCCCCGTAGCTTGCCTGAAGGGATCAAAGGCCACGTCATTATTACCCAGCACGACGCGGTGACCAGCGCACTGATCGAGAAGCTTACCCAATATAACTACCCCTATGTACTCCTCGTGCCAGAGATTGTAGAGGCTCTGCGACTCCACGACCTGGGCTTTCGGGTGGTGCGCGGGGATTTGGACAACCCCCAAACCTATCGGCGGGTGCGGGTGGAAGAGGCTGCTCTGGTGGCTACCACCGCCAATGATCGGGTCAACACAAATGTGGCGTTTACTGTGCGCGAGGTAAGCGAGTTGGTGCCAATCATCGCCACGGCCAATGTGCCCGCTTCGGTGGATATTCTGGAGCTGGCCGGGAGCAATCACGTACTCCAATTAGGGGATATGATGGGGCAGGCCCTGGCCCGCCGAGTTTCCGGCGGGGACACAATGGCCCATACGATTGGCCGCTTTGGCGACCTGCTGATCGCCGAAGCTACGGTGCGCAACACACCCCTGGTCGGCAAGACATTGGCCCAAAGCCGCCTGCGGCAGAGGATTGGCATTACTGTTTTGGGCACGTGGGAACGGGGGCTGTTTGAGACCGCGCAGCCAGAGACCCGCGTCGGTGCCGGCACCGTTCTGGTATTGGCCGGGTCCGAAGAACAGATGGGACAGTACAACGCCCTTCTCTGCGCGCAAGAACCGTCGGGTATGCCGGTCATTATTATTGGGGGGGGACGTGTTGGCCGGGCCGCGGGTAGGGCCCTGGCCGACCGGGGGATGGACTATCGCATCATTGAACTGCT